>CALAJP010000280.1 GCA_937922815.1 uncultured Saprospiraceae bacterium | reverse complement strand
ACAATTATAATGTTCAATATTATTACGAAACATTAACACTTGAAGTTACTTTATTCAATGTCTCAGGAGTCCCTTGTTTAAATAAATGAGAAGGAAGATTTATGGTAAATGTAGACCCTACACCTTCATTATTTGACGCTATGATATAGCCATTGTATTTGTCTATAATATTTTGAACTATCGACAGACCAAGCCCCGACCCTTTGACCATTCCTTTAGGCTGTAGTCTAGCAAAGGGAGAAAAAATAGAAAATAATTTATCTTCAGGAATTCCAAAACCATTATCAATTACTTTAATTTGATGCCAGTCACCAGTATTAGAAAATTCAAATTTAATTACTGGTTTTCTATCAGGTGGACAATACTTAACAGCATTTTTAATAAGATTTTGAAAAGTACTAACCATATCGCTTTGGCTATAATTCATATGGGGTAAAGAAGGAGGTAGCTCTATTTCAAAATTATAATTACTAAGGTTTATCTGAGCCAATTCTAATGCATTGGTAAGCGGTTGAAATTTGCGATTGGAATTAAGGTGACATGATTTGGTATACAGTAAAAAATCACTAATCAAGTTATTAAGAAAATCTATACTCCTAAATGAAGATGTTACTATTTCTTCAATTTCAATTTTGCTCAACGATTGGCTATTGATACAAAAAAGACTGTTTTTGATATTTCTAATGGGTTCGGTAAAATCATGTGCAATCGTAAAAGAAAACTGTTCTAGTATTTGGTTTTTACTGTCTATTTTTTTGTTCTTTGACTCTAAATCTAGGTTTAAGTCTTTTAGTTTTGATTCTACAGTAAGGTGATACCTATAAAAACTAAATAATACGATACTAATAAGAATTAGTAAAAAAATACAAAAGATTGCCCAATTAACCGTTTTATTTAATTGTAAATTTTCAAGTTCAGTAACTTCTAATGTACCTTTTAATCTTTCTAACTTGCCGAACAAATCAACTCTGCTCGTTATTAATGAAGTCGATTTATTATGGTTAGCTACATAATATAGTTCGTTTAATTCCATACTCAATTCAAGAGCTGTATTCGTGTTCCCCAATTTTGTATGCTTTATGACTAACAGCTCTAAATACTTTATTTTTTTAATATAATGTAACTTATTTACATCTGTTAGAACGTCGGAAAGTAGTGAATTCCATTTCTCTTTTGCATAAAAAACCAATGGTGTTTCCAAAATGAGCGCAAAAAGAGTATTCTTTAAATAAGCTTCATTAAGCCAGCTCAAATTTGAATTTTTTATTTCTCTCTTTAACTCATCAAAATCAACATTTATACCTTTTTTATTTAAAATTATATCATTTCTGATCTTAATCGTTTTTAATTCGAAATGAGCTAGTTTTGGGAAACGATGAAAATAGGGTTCGTTTTCTAACTTAGCTAATTCTTCATCGAACCTGTTTGTACCTATATTAAACAATAAATGAAACCGATAAATGTACCAATAGTATTCCATATCCTGACTACTATAACTTAGGTTCGGCTCGTAATCACATAACTCTTCCGTCAAAATATTCAATATTCTTGTTGTATCATTAATATCCTCATAAATAAAGCCGAGGTATCCTAATGATTTTAGAATAATATTAGTATCATTATTCGCCTTGGCAATACGATAAGCCTCTTGGGTATAAAAAGCATCTTGGTCTCTTAAATTGAAATAATAGTAACAGTAAGATAAATTCAAATAAACTTTGGACTCATAAGACGTTCCTTTCATAAAGGAAAGATATATATTGACGAAATTCTCAAAAAGCCCCAAATCTTGCTTATTAACAAAAAACTTTTTGGTCATTCTTTCTCCTATATGATATACAGCAACAGTGTCTTTTGACTGAACAGATTCATAATAGGCATCGATATTTATGGAAAGGGCAGTGTCTAAATTGTTCTTATAGAAATCAACTAATAATGGGTCTTTTGGATTATCAAAACAATACAAATGCTCTTTTATATATTCCTCTATTGTGATGGCAGATAGGGATGTAGATATACTAATAAGAATACAAATAGAGAGAATAATTCTAAACTCACTTTGAAATTTAAAGCCCTTCATAATATTATTTATAGTTAACAATTCAATCAACTGTAACCTAAATTATAGAATATATATTTTCACTGAGAAGAAGGGTATTAATTTATTCAACATAAAGCTGAATAACAGCACCTTTCATAACGGAAATTACATTAAAATGTTTAAAAAGGAAATTATTTTTTTTCGAACTATTTTCATGCTATCAAAGAAGCTAGATAGTTATTTCATCTAGCGATTTACACTAAAAAAATTGTAATTCTATTAATCACCTAAACCTCTAATTTTAATAAAAAATAAGTTTCCAAAGACAAAACAACCATTCATAAAAACAAAGGATGAGAAATATAAAACCTCTAGAATTACTCGTAAAATTCACACTTAGATAAGTAGAGAAACTTACCTAAGTGTGAATTTTATTAAACACCTAAATTAAGAAAGATTTATAACAAAATAAATTCCTATCTGATAAGATAATAAAAATAGCGAAAGGAAATAAAGAATGTCGATTAAAAAAACGCTTACCAAGGCATACAATTCAATAAATCATTAACTAAGATGAGTAATTGACGAATAGTGAAGTAAAAAGAACATTTTTAATCCATATGAATTCATTCATGATATGAGGCTAAAACAATTAAGAAATATAAGTAGTTGCAGTTGCTTTATTCGAAACATTACGAATATCGTCTTCAAATAAATGAGAAGGAAGGTTTATGGTAAATGTGGCCCCTACGCCTTCATTATTTGACGCTATGATATAACCATTGTATTTGTCTATAATATTTTGAACTATCGAAAGTCCAAGCCCCGAGCCCTTAACCGTTCCTTTAGGCTGTAACCTAGAGAAAGGAGAAAAAATAGAGGTCAATTTATCCTCAGGAATTCCAAAACCATTATCTTTTATTTTTATTTGATGCCAGTTTTCAGAATTCAAAACTTCTAATTCAATTACTGACTTTCTATCAGCTGGGCAGTATTTTACGGCGTTTTTTATAAGATTCTGAAAAACACTAACGATATCGCTTTGATTATACTTCATCTGTGGCAGATTAGTAGGTGCAACTAAATCAAAAGTATAATCGCTAAGGTTAATTTTAGCTAACTCGATGGCATTAGTAAGTGGCTGATACTTCCGATTGGAATTAAGATGACATGATTTGGTATAAAGTAAGAAATCATTAATCAAGTTATTAAGAAAACCGATACTCTTAAACGAAAATTCTATTACTTCATCTGTTTCGGTTTTACTTAACGAACCACTCTTGATAAAAGTAAGTGTGTTCTTTATACTTCTAATAGGTTCCGCAAAATCATGTGCAATGGTAAAAGAAAACTGCTCTAATATTCGATTTTTGCTATCAATATTTTTATTTTTTAGCTCTAAATCCATATTAAAATCTTTTAACTTTGACTCTACTTTAAGGTGATACCGATAAAAGCTAAATAATATTATACTTATAAATACTAATAAAAAAATACAAAAAACGGTCCACGTAACTGTTTTATTCAATTGAACATTTTTTAGTTCAGTAACTTTTAATTTAACCTTTAAGTTTTCTAATTTATTAAACAAATCAACCCTACTTGTTATCAGTTTAGACGATTTGTTTTGATCGGCTAATCGGTATATCTGATTCAATTCTCGACTTAGAGATAATGCAGTATGCGTATTCCCTAACGCTAAATGTTTTGACACTAAAAGTTCAAGATGCTCTAATTTTTTAATGTAATGCATTTTTTTTACATCCACTAGTAAATTTGTGAGTAGTGAATTCCACTTTTCTTTTGTAAATAAAGCTAGAGGGGTTTCTAGTATTAGGTTAAATAGTTTATTCTTTAAATATTCTTGGTGAGTCCATGACAGGCTTGGGCTCTTTACTTCCTTAACTAATTTCTCAAACTCAATGTTTAAGTCTTTTTTGCCTACAATTATATCATTCCTAGTTTTTATCAACTTAATTTCCAGACGAGTCACTTCTGGAAAATAAGATAAGTAAGGTTTTTTTTCTAAAATATTCAATTCCTCATCAAACCGATCAGTACCAACATTAAACCTTAAATTAAACTGGTACACATACCAGTAAAACTCAAGATCCTTATAGTTATAAGTTAAAGTTGGTTCATAATTACATATTTCATTTCTCAATATATTTAGTGTATTCTTTCTATCCTTTATATCTTCAAAGATAAAACAGAGATATGCTAATGATTTTAAGATAGTACTCGTATCATTATTCATTTTAGCTACTCGATAAGCTTCTTGGCTGTAAAAGATATCCTGCTCCCTTAAGTTAAAATAATAGTAACCATAAGATAGATTAAGGTACGTGTTAGCTTCATATGACGTTCCTTTTATAAAAGAAAGGTGGATGTTAATAAAGTTTTCAAAAAGCCCTAAGTCTTGTTTATGAACAAAGAACTTTGTTATCATTCTTTTTCCAATAGAATATACCGCAATAGTATCCCCTTCTTTAATAGATTTATAATAAGCATCAATATTTATTGAAAGAACGGTATCTAAATTATCACCGAAAAAGTCTACTAATGAATCGTCTGTCAAGTCATCGAAACAATACAAATATTCATTGGTATACTCTTCTATTGTAATAGCAGATAAGGATGAAGTTATACTAATTAAAATACAAATAGCGGTAATAAGTCGAAATTTTAAGCCCCTCATGACAATATTTGCTGTTCACAATTCAATGAATTGTAATTTTTATCAAAAATGTTATTTACATTGAAGAAGGGTGTTATACTAGAAGTATAAAATTAAACGCTAAATATTCTAACTCTTTATTACGATTAGAATAATAGACATTATTACGACTTGGATTATATGAGAGAAAAAACAGGAGCTTTTTTTCAATCGAGCAAAGCACAGAGTCTAACACCTATAGGTATTAAAATAGGTACTTAACGAATAGTGAAATAAAAAGAACATTTTTAATACATATGAATTCATTAGTAATACTTAAAGTAGCACCAATTTTTGTGCCAATAATCTTCATTCCTAAAAGCTACAAAGCTCTAACATTCTTGTTTTATGAACTATACGTATAATATTCAATTAAATATATCTACATATACATAGACGTTTAATAATTAAAGAAAACAAAACTACTCTAAACACCTCATTTATCAGAGGCTGGCAAATTAAACGCTTCAAAAATTAGGATTTGAGCATTATGAAAATTATTTTCATTAAATTGTTTTAATAAGGCAAAATAACCATTAACAAATTCCGTTTTGGATTCAATATAAAATTATCAATTAGCAACTGTATGAAACCGCATTTAGTTTTTCTTTCCTTTTTTGTTCTATCTTTATCTACAATCGCTCAAGAGAAAAATGATTCTCTTTTAGTTCTGGAAAACGATTCCTTGAACTGGCAAATCCTAAACGAAGTACTGGCGAGTTCTCAAAGATTATTACAAACCGTAGAAGATTTACAACAACAAAACAAATCCTTATCCGATAATATCACAGAAATAGCGAAAGCGAATAAAGAACTTCGCTCAAAAAGCACCTATCAAGGCGAACAACTCAACAAATTATTGACCAGTTCCAAGAAAGATGCCGAACAACAATACTTAATTATCAAAGAAAATATCAATAGTTCGGCAAGAGCATTTACCTTGTCTTCCAATATTATAGAAAAATTAGATTTGGGAATACAAAACAAAATAGAGTCTGCCAGACACAACCTGTTGAGCAGCCCTGAAAGTGGTGTCGTTGGCTTTAAATTGAGCCATAAAATAGAAGAATTTTCAAGAAAAGTTTTTGTTAACGAATCTCAGTTTACAAAATTTATGGGGACGGTCAACTCCATTACCAAAAGTGATTTGGTTCAAAATATAACGCCTGCACCTGCATTGGGCATAGCGAATGCGGTTATCAACCTACTTCATGGAATTAGTTTTGAAAATAAAAAAATTAATACCAAAGCAATTGAAGAATTTGAAAAACAGTTTACGCCGTATGTAATGTATTATGAAAAATTGAGCAAAGCCGATAATCGTATCATTGAAGCAAATACCAACCTATTGACTCAATTGGATAATGTAAATATGGAAATAATCAATCTATTTGCAACCTTGATGGAATATGAAGAATTTAGAAAAGACTTGAAAATAAATTATGTTGAAAGAAAAAGTGGACAAAGCAAAATTGACTTTTTGAAGGAAAATGCTAAAATGTATCACGAAATAAAAATTAATAATTTCTTCAATCAGCTCGAACAAGAATATAAAATAGGCAACACTTACCGTTTCGAAGACATTCTTAATGATAAAAAATACTTTAAATCAGTAAATAATTTAATGGATAAAATGATACAATATAGTTACTTATTGAATTTTATCGAAAAAGAATATTTCAGTGCTTATGATGCCTACATCAAAGCCAAATTGGAAGCACTCGATATTGTGCCGACCATAGAAAATACCAATCAAAAAACAATTAAAAATATTAAAGCAGATGTCAGAAAAAATGGCGATATTTTGGCAAAAAAAGAACGAAAATCAATTGATATTAACACTTTGATTAATGAAGTCGAAAATTCTCGCTTTACAATCAAATTAATTTAAAAATAAAACACTTTGCATCAAAATAATTTACACGCTAATGGTTACGATTTTGAACAATTAAAATCGGACTACCCTCCTTTGGAATCTTTCATCATTGAAACCGTAAAAGGAACTGAATCTATTAATTTTTTCGACCCTCAATCGGTGCTAGCACTAAACAAAGCACTCCTTATTTCTTCTTATAAATTAGAATATTGGGATATTCCTGCCGAATTTTTATGTCCTGCTGTGCCTGGGCGAGCAGATTATATATTGAATCTGAATGACCTATTCGAGAAACAAACCAAAAAGAAGAAAATTCAGCACGAAAAAATTAAAATATTGGATATTGGTACAGGTGCCAATTGTGTATATCCATTATTAGGGCATCAAATTTTTGGATGGCAATCCGTAGGAACTGACGTAAACCCTCAGGCCTTAGCGAATGCAGAACTTATCGTTGAAAAAAATCCTACGCTAAAAGATAAAATTGAATTACGACTTCAAAAGCACAAGTCGAGCATTTTTGCAGAAATTATCAAAGAGGATGAAATTTTTGATGCGGTAGTTTGTAATCCTCCATTTTTTAGTTCTGAAGAAGAAGCAAAAGGTCAAAACGTTAGAAAAAACAATAACCTATCGAATACCAAAAACGAAACGCATTATAATTTTGGTGGTGCGGCTGATGAGCTATGGTGCGAAGGCGGAGAAAAGGCTTTCATTCAAAAAATGGTTCAAGAAAGCAGACAATATAGCCATAAAATAGTATGGTTTACCATCTTGGTTTCTAAAGAAAGACATGCCACCTATGGACTTAAATTATTAAAATCGGTGCCTACTGCTCAGAAATTTGTAATCCCCATGGGGCAAGGAAATAAAAAGAGTAGGCTTTTGACTTGGACGTTTTTTGATGTCAAAGCAATGAAAAACTGGGTAGAATGGAAAACTAAATAGTTGAAATTTCCAATAAAAGATATTTCCAACCTGATTCTGATTAGTGGGGGCAACTATTTTTCAAAATAAGTTTCTAGGATAATCCTTATTCGTTAAATGAATAAGAAAGACCTATAAAAATATTATCATGGTAAAAATAATGTACTGTATAGTTTTAATTTTTGTATTTCAATTTTCTTACGGACAGGCATATGTTCCCGATTGGAAGTATTTTGATACACTAATTTATTCAAGACCAATTGGATTAATTGATTTTGAATCAAGTTCATTTAAAGAAAGTGCAGTATACAATTTCGACTCTATTGTTTGTTATAACCCTCATAGAATAGAAAATAATGATTTCCTATATCAAGAAGCATTTAAGTCGCTTTCGATTGAATCAAACCAAGATAAGGATAGTTTATATTTGTACCCTATTGTTACATTTTCTTACGAGAGAGACTCAAAAATTGAATATTTATTTTTTAATGGAAATTCAGTATGGAATAGAGAAGCCGAAGAAAGAAGTATAGCTCTCAGGAGTCTTTGTTTTAGGGAGAATGGAAATAAATATAAAGAAGTTGAAGCAGATTGGGATACAAGAAGTATTATTCAGAATTCATTTACATTTTTAAAACCATTCTCAGAGTATAATTCTATTGCTGAATTACATAAGGATTTAAGCTCAAGAATTGATTCTTTTCGTTTAGGGGCATATCCAGAAATATTCAATTCAGCACATATGATTGAGTTAGGTTCTCAGCAAATTATTTTTAATCAACCTATCAAGAATTTTGCTGGATTACCCAATTATGAGGGCTGCCCCAAAAATGGAAGTTTTGGTATTTATAACTTCAAAGAAACAATTCCTTTTTCATTTGGCAAACCAGAAAAACCTTTCAAGCTCCATCCATTTATTACACAAAAAGATGCTTTAAAATATAGAGGGAGTAGTCCAGAAGAAGCATTGCGTCTTTATCAATTTGGCTATGGAGATGTATTGGTCAATACAGTTTGTGATGATTTTGATGTAAGTGAAGAGAATAGAACCTATAACTTAGATTTAAAAGATGAAACACATATAGATGTCAAAAAAGTGTTGAAATTCAAATGTGATGGTGTTAACTTTATTGCCTTCAATTACGATTTACACTACTCCTATTATAATATAAAAAATAATTTTGTTAGGAAAAATAATACCCAAGTATTGCGATATGATTTTGAAGACAAAACATGGAAAGTAACGAAAAGTTATAATTACACAATGGACCATATCATTCATATATTATCACGTTTAAAATATGATGTATTATTTAAATTTGTTGGTAATTTCTCGAAAGGACCAGATTCTTCTTGGACACAACAGGAGAAAGATGTATATGAGTTTTGTGGTGGAGAAAATTTTTATGTTCAGCGATTAATCATTTTAATAAACTACTGGCGTGAAACCGAACAACAAGATAAACTTGATGCCCTATTTGGTAAGGATATGATGATTCAAGACCTATTATTTGAAATTCTGTTTTCACCTAAAGAATATCAAGAAAATAATGATTATTCGGGCGGTTGGGATGAGTAGTTTTAAATATGTTCCAAAGCCTTCGAGTTTGTAAAACAAGACGCAGGGTTTAATAATACCCTTGCCCACGAACTGGGGCACGGAATCGGAAACCTAAAACATACTTGGGAAAAGTATAAAACCCAAAAATCTAGTACAAAATGCCTGATGGACTACGGTGGAGGAACGCACTTACTTCGTGATGATTGGGGCTTTGTTCAGAATCCAGGGATTCGATTTGGCTGGGGTGATAAGGTGGAAGATAATAAATTTGTCTGCGAATGTTTTAAAGAGCAGAAAGTAGTAGACTCTTATTATCCATTAGAGAGTCGTAATCCATATTCTCAACAAATATGTGCATTAAGAAGGCAGATTAATACCATTTATAACGATTGTGGACGAAAGGTGCATATTCTTTTTAGTAATCGTTCGGGGGTTGGTACCTATACAGCTAAATATTTGGATTTTAAAGAAGTTTCTCAAGTAATTAAACCTAATGAAAAAAAGAAGAAAAATAAAAGAAAAAAGAAAGCTGAAACGGATATAATTCTTGGCTTTTATTCTCTTAATGGAGGAAATGATATTAGTACTGGAGATTCTGAATTTACCGAATATCTAACCAAAGCATTCGATAAACATTATTATGAATCCGATGGTAGAGAAGGCTTGTATTGTAAGGCTTTTCATTCGTTACATTTAATACAAGAGTATTTAAATTGTAATGAAAATAAAGTTGTAATAGGAAAACGTTGCCAAATTTCTTTAAAACAAAAGCCTAAAACAATTCCACCTACACCAATTGTTGAACCCGTTGTAGAAAATACACCCAAAACCAATGAAGAAGAACCGCCTAAAGTAGACTGTGAGATAAGTCCAATTGGAAATGTTGATACCCACGTAGATAAAACAGGGAAAAACCTGAGCATAAAATGGGAAAAAGAAAATGATAATCCCTATGAAATAACTTTAACAATAAACAATACTGAAATTTCTCCTAAACTCAATGAAACTGAAACTCATTTTAGTATTAATACTGAATTACAATTTTCCTTACAGGAGTTTAATTTAGAATATACCATTAAAAATTATTGTAGGACTGATTCAGAAAAGTTTTTTAAGAAGACACTAAACACAGGGAATTTTCAGGGAAAAAATCAAGGAGGAGAATGTCCGAATAGGGCATTCACATTAGGAAATAGAGATTATGAGCAAGGCAATGAAAAATATTATTGGACTGATTTAGAGGGAAATTTTCCAGATGAGATTGATAATCCTAACAAATTGGTAACAATAGCCTATACTGAGCCCAAAACAATCTATTTATGCAATAAAATAAGAGAAGATGGTGTTGATAAAGCAGAAATTGAAGTTAATCCTGATGCTACTGATTGTGAATTGAAACTACATTTATTAGATTTGACAGATTCTCCTTATGGTGAAGGGACAAGAGAAGTATATGAAAATAGTAGGCTAGAAGTAGTTATTGATAAAGAAAATCAACCTGATGCTACGCAGGTGGAATTACTCACTAAGAAATCATTGGGTGATGATCTGATTTGGCATAAAAATGGGACACGATTATTTGAAAAAAATATTAGCTTTGAAGATTTACATGGGACTGAAAAAGAGGAAAGGTTCTACCAAGCAACCGTTGTTGATGAGGTATTAGTAGCTTCTCACAAAATATTTAAAGAGGATAAAAAGAAAGTTGAAAGCCCTTTGTCTCTTGATTTTATTCAAGGACTTACTAATTTTATTAATAATGCATTAACATTTGCTGATTTAGTTGGTATGAAAACTGTTGCAGTAGAGTTTGATGTTGTTCCTGATTTCTATACTATAAACGCTGAAGGTGTAGCCACCCCTAAAGTTTTTAACACTAAAGAAGGTACTGTTAGTGTGAAAGCTGATTATACTTATGCATTCCCAAAACCATTTAAAATTATAGGTGTAGATTGGGAATTTTCTTTAACTATTGGAGGTGGAGGAACTATTGGATTTACAGACCAATTACCTGTTTTTTTTGAAGCACAAAATAAGTGGTCTCCAGATGAATTAGTTTTTACAGGAGAACTAGTGTTAGCTCCACCATCACTTCCTTTGGGAGGTTCCTATAAAATTTCTGGTGGAGGTTCGTCTGGAATTGTGGCAAATCTTTTTATTAAAGAAGATGGTCTGTATGGTCAAATTGACATAAGCCCTCTATCATTAACAGGAAGTTTAAAAAAAGGCAAAATAGATATTTATAAAAAAAAATTACCTTTGTTTGACGGATTTTCTTTTCCTTCAGAAGAGGAAGAAAGACCTAAAAAAATATTATCATGGTAAGAATTATTTGTAATTTTATTTTATTGTTGGTTGTACAATTATTGAATGGTCAAAGTTATGTTCCAGATTGGAAGGTATTTGATACAATAATTTACTCAAAACCAATTGCATTAATTGATTTTGAATCAAGTTCATTTACTGAAAGTTCTATTTATAAATTAGATTCAGTTGAATGTTATGAAAACAACTTTAATACTAAAACTAGGGATAATATTTATGAAGCCTCAGTGAAATTCTTTAATAATATAGAGTCTCATATTGATGATAGTTTAAAGTTAGAACCATTAGTATTGTTTTCATATGAACATAATTCAAATAAACATCATATGCATTTTGTTACTGGTAAAACTAAGTTTGATGATGAAAATGAAACTTCCAATATTTTTCGAGCAAATTATTTTCAAGACAATAACAATTCCTTAATTGAAGTTGAGGGACAAATTGATTTAGAAGATATATGTTCAGAAGCTTTTATTTTCAGTAAACCAATAGATATTAATTCTTCTATCGATAAATTCTATGCTTTAGAATTTCAACGTATAGATTCTTTTCTAATGGGGATGTATAGTCATTTGTTCAAACCTGAACATATGATAGAATTGGGTTCTCAGCAAATTATTTTTAATGAACCTGTCAAAAATTTTGCAGGATTACCCAATTATGAAGGCTGTCCAAAAAATGAAAGTTTTGGTGTTTACAATTATAAAAAAAGAATTTCTTTTTCATTTGGCAAACCAGAAAAACCTTTCAAACTACATCCATTTATTACACAAAAAGATGCTTTGAAGTATAGAGGGAGTAGTCCAGAAGAGGCATTACGTCTTTATCAATTTGGCTATGGAGATGTATTGGTCAATACGGTTTGTGATGATTTTGATGTAAGTGAAGAGAATAGAACCTATAACTTAGATTTAAAAGATGAAACATATATAGATGTCAAAAAAGTGCTGAAATTCAAATGTGAT
>CALAJP010000279.1 GCA_937922815.1 uncultured Saprospiraceae bacterium | reverse complement strand
AGAAGATTAATCAAAAGAGCACAATAAAAAAACGATTGCTGAAGGTTGTATCAATCTTCAGCAATCGTTATTAACTACTGTAATAAATAAATTATTGTTGTAGTGAAAATTTTCCTAGAAAAGTAGGTATTAAAAAATCTTAACTTTTGCTTTCAAGATATTCAACAGCTTGTCCTACAGTTTGGATGTTTACAGCTTCTTCATCAGGAATAGAAATATCAAATTCCTTTTCAAATTCCATAATCAACTCAACTGTATCTAGTGAATCTGCACCTAAATCGTTGGTAAAGCTTGCTTCGTTTGTGATCTCAGATGCATCAACACCTAATTTATCAACAACGATTTTGGCTACTCTTTCAGTAATACTTGACATAACTAATATTTTAATAAAGGTTAAATATTGCGTGCAAATTAAAATATTAATATGCCTATAAACAAGCATTTTTTGATTTTTTTTAATAATTCCCTAAAATTCCTAGATAAGGAATGCTATTTTTTTACTGATAACCTCACATATTATATATGTATGTCATCAATATAGTGTATTTTTGACACTATGCCATGTTTGCTAAATTTCCCCTTTTAAATAGAGTGTTTTTGATTTTAATGTGTTGGCAGATAAGGGTTTAGACGAATATTGTATTCTTTTATTAACGAGATTAGAGAAGGCATTAATAATTGAATAGAATTAATAATGTGATTTAAAAAATATATTTATTGTAAAAATGACACTATTTGTGGATAAAATTTTTATTTTTGAATAAAATTATTTTAAAAATAGTAAAACATTATATATAATATGTCAAAATCACTTAAAATAGTAGACCATCAAAATACTAAAATAGTAGCCACTGTTGGACCTGCTTGTAGTTCTTTTGATCAATTATTAGAACTAGTAAGAGCAGGAGTTAATATTTTCAGACTTAATTTCTCTCATGGAAGTCACGAAGACCACAAAAAGGTTATAGACCATGTAGTAAAAATAAACGAAACTTATGGAACCCACATTGGGTTATTGGGTGATTTGCAAGGACCTAAATTAAGAGTTGGTAAAATTGAAAATAACGCCTTAGAGTTACAAGAGGGAGATGTTGTCACATTCACCAATGAAGAATGCTTGGGAACTATGGAGAAAATCTATATGAGTTACCCTCAATTCGCAACGGATGTTTCTGTTGGAGAAAAAATTCTTGTGGATGACGGAAAATTAGAGTTTGAAGTACTTTCTACTAATGGAGTAAACGAAGTGAAGTTAAAAACACTTTTTGGTGGAGTATTGAGCTCAAACAAAGGAGTTAACCTTCCTCAGACAAAGATTTCTTTACCTTGTCTTACTAAGAAAGATTTAATTGATTTAGATTATATTTTGACGCAACCGTTTAATTGGATTGCTTTATCTTTTGTTAGAAGTGCAAAAGATATGAAAGACCTTAGAGAGCGAGTAGAAGCAGCAGGGCATGATGCTAAATTGATTGCAAAAATAGAAAAACCAGAAGCTGTAGAACGTATTGATAAGATTATCAAGCATTCTAATGCTATAATGGTTGCGAGAGGAGATTTAGGAATTGAAGTTCCTATCGAAAAACTACCAAATATTCAAAAGGATATTATTAATAAATGCCGTCAACGTGCTAGACCTGTTATTGTCGCTACACAAATGATGGATAGTATGATTACGAATCCTAGCCCGACACGTGCTGAAGTAACCGATGTTGCTAACGCTGTTCTTGATGGAACAGATGCCGTTATGCTTTCTGGCGAAACTTCGGTAGGGAGACATCCTGTTTTAGTTGTCGAAGCTATGAATAAAATTATAGCAGAGGCAGAACAGCATTATAAAGGTTTATCTACACCTAAAGCTTCTAAAAAATCTAGAACTTTCTTGTCGGATGTAATTTGTTATAATGCGGTACAAGCAGCAAAAGAAATTGAAGCAAAGGCATTGTTAGGAATGACAAGCTCGGGTTATACTGCATTTAAAGTAAGTTCGCACAGACCTAATTGCGCGATTTTCATCTTTTCAGATAAGCCTAATATGCTTCAAACGTTGAATTTAGTGTGGGGTGTAAAAACATTCTATTATGATAAATTCAAATCAACTGACGAAACCGTAGAAGATATTGTGAAAATATTGAAAGAACAGCAAGAATTGTTGCCAGGCGATTTGGTAGTGAACACAGGGTCTTTACCGATTGAAAGAAGACATAGAACCAATATGTTGAAAATTACGGTTGTAGATTAAAAGTACGGAATAAATAAAATTAAACAATATTTAGAAAACAGTTAACTTGATTATAAGTTAGCTGTTTTTTTTATGCCGAAACTTCTTATTTTACATGAAAATTGGCTTAAAATAAAAAAATAGGGTACCATATTAATAGATACCCTATATAACCCCAAAAAACCAAATGAATACAAACATATTGTACTCGTATACAAATGTATGCATTACTGTAAACATTTTATAGTCTTTTGGTATAAAAAATATGTTTTAGTGACATGGTAATTGAATTTAAAGTTTGTTTATGAAAAAAAAATATGTTTGTTCTTCTTGTCAGTCGGTGTTTCAGAAATGGAATGGTCAGTGTAATTCTTGTAATGAATGGAATACAATAGAAGAGGAGGTAATTTTACCTAAGAAAATAAAAAACAGAGCACTTACTGAGAGTAATTCAAAACCTGTTTTATTATCTAGAGTAGAAACAGGAAATGACTATAGAATAAGGCTTCCAGGTAAGGAACTTAACCGTGTTTTGGGAGGAGGTATGGTGCCAGGTTCTATCATTTTATTAGGGGGGCAGCCAGGGATAGGTAAGTCGACATTAATGTTGCAATCTGCATTGAAATTGAAGAAAAAAGTGTTGTATGTTACAGGGGAAGAAAGTCAGCAGCAGGTAAAAATGAGAGCGGATAGAATCACTGAAATAACTCAAAATTGTTACATTTTTACGGAAACAAATATTGCTAAAATTGAGCAAGAAACTAAAAAAATGAGACCCGACTTACTAATTGTGGATTCTATTCAGACTATATTTTCGGATGATATTGATGCAACACCTGGAAGTGTGTCTCAAGTAAGAGAAAACGCACATCGTTTGCAACAATTTGCAAAATCAATGGGAATTCCTGTTTTTTTAATTGGACATATAACTAAAGAAGGACAATTGGCTGGTCCCAAATTGTTAGAACATATCGTAGATGTTGTATTACAGTTTGAAGGAGATAAAAATTACACATATCGAATCCTTAGGTCTATTAAAAACCGTTTTGGTTCAACTTCCGAGCTAGGCATTTATGAGATGACAGAAGCAGGTTTGAGAGAAATTTCTAATCCATCGGAATTGTTATTATCTCAATCAAAAACGGCACTGAGCGGTTGTGCAACTTCTGCTACCATGGAAGGACAACGAGCTTTGTTAATAGAAACGCAAGCTTTGGTTAGTAGTGCGGTTTATGGAAACCCTCAGCGTTCTGCTACGGGATTCGAAAGTAAACGAATGAATATGTTATTGGCAGTATTAGAAAAAAAATGTGGATTTTTCTTAGGTAACCAAGATGTGTTTTTAAATATCGCAGGGGGCATAAAGGCCGTAGACCCTGCAATGGATTTAGCTGTTGTAGCCGCTATTATTTCATCTATGCTAGATATTTCTATTCCCAAAAATATTTCTTTTGTGGGTGAAGTAGGTTTGACGGGAGAAATTCGAGCTTCTTCTCGTTTAGTAAGCCGTATCCAAGAATCGGAAAGAACTGGATTTAAAAAAGTTTTTGTACCTAATTTCGGGCTCAAAGAGATTAGTAAAGACAAAATGAAAATAGAAA
This sequence comes from uncultured Saprospiraceae bacterium, assembly GCA_937922815.1. Lineage (GTDB taxonomy): Bacteria > Bacteroidota > Bacteroidia > Chitinophagales > Saprospiraceae > CALAJP01. The sequence continues at coordinate 10,232 of CALAJP010000279.1, read as the reverse complement.
TAATTCCTTTAGAAACCGTTCAACAATTACATACCTTTATTTCTGAGATGTAATAGACATTATCACGAATGAATTGATATGGATTAAAAATGTTCTTTTTACTTCACTCTTCGTCAAGTACTCATCTTAATATCTATGGGGATTAGATTCTGTGCTTTCCTTGATTGAAATAAAAATTTCTGTTTTTTCTCTTATACAATCCAATTCGTAATTATATCTAATAATTAAAGAAAATTACCATACGAAATGAATTAAAAAACGTACTTTTAGGCGTAAAATATCTGTAAATTATGTTTAATAAAATTAGTATCGGAAGCGATCATGCTGGTTTTGAATACAAAACCGCCATTATTTCTCACCTAAAACAAGCAGGAATAAGCGTTTTTGATAAAGGACCAAATTCCGCAGAATCTGTGGACTATCCCGACTATATTCACCCTGTTGCCAAAAGTGTGGGAACGGAATCTGAAATAGGAATTATTTTATGTGGTTCGGGCAATGGAGCAGCCATTACTGCCAATAAACATCAACATATTCGAGCTTCTTTGTGTTGGAATATTGAGTTGGTAGCTTTGTCTAGACAACATAATAATGCAAATATACTTACTATTCCAGCTCGTTTTATATCTTTAGAAACAGCAATTGAAATGGTTGATGTCTTTTTGTCTACTCCTTTTGAAGGTGGAAGACATCAGAACCGCGTGAATAAAATTTCTTGTATTTAACATAATCATAATTGTAGTATGCTTAAACATTTATTTGGGGTACTTTTAGTTTGCCTTTTTTTCGAAGCTTCAGCACAAAATACTTTTACTGACGGAAGTAAGTATATTGACCCTACACCATATTTGTCTAAATTATCAGAGCAAGATTTGTACAAACATTTGTCAATAATTGCATCAGATGAATTTGAAGGAAGAGAAACAGGGACACCAGGTGCAGATAAAGCGGCGGATTATATAGCAAATCATTATAAAAGCATTGGTCTTACAGGCTTATTACCAAACCATTTTCAAGCAATATCTTTCAAGGCAGAAACATGGAATGCTATTTCTTTAGAGATTAATAATAAAAAGTATAAGCATTTACTAGATTACTATGCGTTACCTAATATTAATTACACTTCCAGTTTTTCAGTAAACGAAGTTGTTTTTGCAGGGTATGGAATTGAAACAGATTCTTATTCTGATTATAAGAACGGAAATGTAAAAGATAAATTAGTACTAATCTATGCCGGCGAACCTAAGAAGAAGAACGGACAATTTATTATTTCAGGTAATGAGTCGTCTAGCGAATGGGCAAACGATTACCGAAAAAAAATTAAAATTGCTGCCCAAAAAGGAGCAAAGGGAATTTTAATTATCGACCCTGACACAAAAGAAAATATACAAGAACATAGAAACGAAATCTTAAACTCTTCGATGAGAATGGGTTTTAGTGAAGATCCTGAAGGGAACTTTATACCTAATATGTTTATTTCTCCTCAAATGGCGAAAGAGTTGTTGGGTAAAAACTTAAAAAAAGTAATCAAGGCTAGACTAAAAATTCAAAAAAACAAAGCTTGGAAGCCACTTACAATTCCTGCTTCGGTTTCATTTGAAATGGACAAAAATAATAAACTCCTTGAAGGTAAAAATGTATTAGGCTTTCTAGAAGGTAGTGACGAAAACCTAAAATCTGAAATTATCGTTGTTTCTGCACATTATGACCATTTAGGAAAACGAGGAAACTCTATATTTAATGGAGCAGATGATAATGGCTCTGGTACGTCTTTGATTTTAGAGATTGCCGAAGAGTTTGCGAATGCAAAAAAATCAGGAAATGGACCTAGACGCTCAATTTTATTTATGTCATTATCGGGAGAAGAAAAAGGTTTATTAGGCTCGGAGTTTTATGCAGCTAATCCTGTATTGCCCTTAGAACAGACTATTGCAAATGTAAATATAGACATGATAGGACGTGTAGATGAAGCTCATACACAAGATTCTAATTATATTTATGTAATCGGTGCGGATAAGTTGAGTTCTGAATTACATGAAATTAACGAAAAGTCGAATGAACTCTATTCTAATATTACCTTAGATTATAAATTTAATGACGAAAACGACCCGAATCGTTTTTATTATCGTTCAGATCATTACAACTTTGCTAAAAATGGCATTCCTGCTATTTTCTATTTTAGTGGTGTTCATGAAGACTATCACAGGCCAGAAGATGACATCGAAAAAATCATGTTATCCAAAGTAATTAGAATTGGAAAATTAGCTTTTGGGACTATTTGGGAGTTGGCGAATAGAGATAGAAGAATAGTAGTTGATAAAAAAGGTTGATTTTATAACTATGTGTTTAACAAATTGTAATTATCTTTGCATTTTTAAACAATTAGCTTAAAGAAAATATCTAATAAAAATAAACAGATGAAAAGAGTTGTTGTAACAGGAATAGGAGCATTGACACCGATTGGGAATAATATCAAAGATTATACTGCTGCATTACAAACTGGAGTGTCAGGGGCTGCAACTATTACTAGATTCGATGCTTCGAAGTTCAAAACTCAATTTGCTTGTGAAGTAAAAGATTTTCAACCCGCTCCTATTTTGGATAGGAGAGATGTAAAAAAGATGGATCTTTTTTCTCAATTTGCAATGATTTCTACGCATGAAGCGATGGAAATGGCAGGTTTAGATTTAGAGAAAACTGATTTAGACAGATGTGGGGTTATATGGGGAGCTGGAATTGGAGGATTAAGAACCTTAGAGTTAGAAAATATAGCTTATGGTCTGAAACCCGAAACCCCTAGATATAGTCCATTTATGATTGTCAAAATGATTATTGACATCGTAACAGGACACATAACGATTAAATATGGTTTTAAAGGAACCAACTTTGCTACTGTTTCTGCTTGTGCCTCGTCTACACATGCGATTAGCATAGCTGCGGATCAAATTCGTATGGGACGGCAAGATGTAGTAATTACAGGTGGTTCTGAAGCTGCTATTACCTTTGCGGGTATAGGTGGTTTTGGTTCAATGAAAGCATTGTCTTCTAGAAATGATGACCCTAGTACTGCTTCAAGACCTTTTGATAAAGATAGAGATGGTTTCGTATTAGGAGAGGGAGCAGGTACATTAATCCTCGAGGAATACGAACATGCCAAAGCGAGAGGAGCAAATATTATTTGCGAACTTGTAGGTACAGGCTCAACAGCCGATGCATATCACGTTACTGCACCAGACCCCGAAGGAAATGGGGCTGCAAGAGTAATGAAAAATACATTATTAGAAGCTGAAATGAACCCAGATCAGATTCAATACGTAAATGTACATGGAACATCGACACCATTAGGAGATGTTGCAGAAGTTAATGCTATCAAAAAAGTATTTAAAGAAGCTGCTTATGATTTGAATATCAGTTCAACAAAATCAATGACAGGTCACCTTTTAGGTGCAGCTGGTGCAATAGAGGCAGTAGCAGGAATAATAGCAATGAACAATGATTTTATTCCTCCTACTATCAACCACTTCACTGACGACCCCGATATTGATGCTAAGTTAAACTTGACATTCAATGAAGCACAAACCAGAAAAGTAGATGCTTTTATGAGTAATACTTTTGGGTTTGGAGGGCATAATGCCTGTGTTATATTTAAAAAAGTATAAAATATCAACTATACTTTACCATTTAACGTAAAAGGTAAAAGCAGGTTTTTTACCTTTTATGTTAAATACGCACACTATTAAATACATTTAAATTTATCTATCCTAGAGATAGGTATATCCTTTGCATTATCTTTAGAAATATTGCAATGAGTAAACTGCTATGTTTAGATGTTTTGTCTAATGCTATTTAGATGTTTAGGTGTGTAAGTTCTTTTGTTAAAAACGCAATTCTACCTTAGAAACTCCTTCATAAATTTTGATAGCATCTTATTTAATTATTAATAGTTTTGTGGAGTGATAAGAGGAATATTTAAGTTTTACAACCTTTGGCTTTCGCCAAATAAAGATTTAGCAAATAGAATCAAACAAATCGTTGGGTTTACCCCCAACCGTATGTTGATATTTAGACAAGCTTTTTCGCACAAATCCAATCAACGTGCCCTAGCCAAGGGCTTACAGTCAAACGAAAGGCTGGAATATTTAGGAGATGCAATATTGGGCACTATTGTAGCCGAATACTTGTTTAAAAAATACCCTAATGGAGACGAAGGTTTTTTGACCAAAATGAGATCTAAAATAGTAAAACGTAAATCACTTAATGAAATAGCCGACAAAATGGGCTTGGATATTTTATTATCTGAGTACAATAATACCAAGTTGAGTAAGTCGATGCTAGGTAACGCACTTGAGGCTTTAGTTGGGGCAGTCTATTTAGATGCAGGTTACCATAAAACAAGAAAATTTATTGTTAAGAAAATATTGAGAAAGTATCTCGACATTCATCAGCTAGAACATGTAGATGATAATTATAAGAGTCAACTATTAGAGTATTGTCAGAAAAAAGGAGCTCAAGTATCTTATAAAGTCATTGCTCGATACAAACTAGATAAACGGGATAGATTTAAAGTAGCCGTTTTTGTGGATAGTGAAAAAGTGGCTACTGCTGATGATTACAATAAAAAAAGTGCAGAACAAGCCGCTTCTCAAAAAGCAATCAAGTCATTAGGTTTATTAGATGTGAGTGCTGTATAGAAGCACTATTTTTTCAAAACAGTTAACTATCAACCTGTTGAGTTGTTATTCCAATAATGAATGTTTTGCTAAAATTGGATGATAATTTCTTTTTGGGAAAAACATTATCAATGTAATTTTTTCTTTCTAAAAGTAACAAACTTTTTCTCTAGTTCTCGTAAAATTATATACTAGACCAAAATAAAATGGATTTTAATGAAATGAATCTTATGTGAAAAATGATTTAAATTCTAAACATTTTATGAAAAAGTTACTTCTTTTATTTTTTATAAACATCACTCCTTTTCTTTTGTTTTCTCAGCAAGAGGCTGTATTTACGCATTATATGCATAATACACAGGCTGTAAACCCAGGCTATGTTGGAACCAGAGAGGCACTTACCGTTACTGCACTTTATCGGCGTCAATGGGTAGGTTTTAAAGGGGCTCCCGAAACTCAAAGTATTACTATCCATACCCCACTTCAACACCGAAATTTTGGTGTCGGGCTTTCTTTAGTCAATGATAAATTAGGACCATTACAGTCTCAAATAATTTCAGCTGATTTTGCGTATAAACTAAGGATAGACAATGAAAGGTATCTCTCTATTGGGATAAAAGGAGGTGTAGAGTTTAAAAGAAATTCGGTTTCTAGATTGTATGCCAACGATGAGGGAGACGCAACTATTGATGTTGATGATATAAGAAACATGTTTGGTGATGCAGGTGCAGGTTTGTATTATTACGGTAAAAGCTTTTATATAGGAGCGTCAGCAACGGGGTTGTTAAGAGAGGCCATTGGCGGAGGAAATACCAATTTTGCAGCTCAAGAAATACATACTTATTTGATTGCTGGAACCTATTTTAAGGTTGCACCTAAGGTAGAGTTTAAGCCTACAACTCTTGTACGAATCGTCTCAAATGCACCTATTCAGGCAGAAATTACAGGTACTTTTATATTTAATAAAAAGTTTACAACAGGAGCATTTTATAGAGGAGGCGATGGGATTGGAGCTCTATTAGGAATGTATGTAAGACCTAATATTTATACTGGATATTCTTATGATTATTCGCTTTCAAATTCGACAGGGTTATCTAATTTAGGAACGCATGAAATCGTTATTACATACGACTTCTATATTGCTCATAAAAATGTAATTCGATCTCCACGTTATTTTTAGGTTCTGTTTATCTTTATATGAAAATTTATAATTTTGAATTTAAAGAGTTAAACACAGAACACGACTCTCGTTCTGTAATCGAAATTATTAATGCGACCTTCTACAGTATTTTATCTGATTATCGCATTTGTTCAATAAACATATCGGAATTTCAATAAAAAAATATTTAGTTTGGATTAAATTTTAAAAAACAACAAACCTGTATTTGACTAGTAAGGCGAACCTTACAAATGTATCCATAGAAAGTGGTTTTTTGACCAAGCCCACCTTAACAATTCATACAAAAGTGTATTAGGGGATAGTCTCTCGAAAATCTATAATAGGTGAATAATACAAGAATAGTTTGAAATTGAGCTTTAACTTTGTCATTAAAATAATAAAACATGAATGGACAAATTAGAAAAGTAGAAAAAGCAGATATTCCTGAATTGAAAAAAGTACTTGATTCCAGTGAGTTGTTTCCTTCTGTTTTGCTTGATGATATGATAAGTGATTATTTGAATAACGACATAACAACAGATATTTGGTTTACGACCACTTATGAAGACAAGCCAATCTCAATTGGTTATTGTGCTCCCGAAAAAATGACAGAAGGAACCTATAATTTATATGCGATAGCTGTGTCGAAAGAATACCAAGGAAAAGGAGTAGGTAGAAAAATGATGGAATATATTGAAAACCTTTTACGGAATAATGGAAACAGGGTCCTGATTGTAGAAACTTCTGGAAAACCTGATTTTGCTTTGACAAGAGCATTTTATGCCAAATGTAATTATATTAAACAAGCTATTGTTCCTGATTTTTATGACGAAAATGATGATAAAATAATTTTTTGGAAAAAATTGAAAAAGTAGCCTATTCTTTAGACGTTATTACGAATTGGATTGTATGTGAGAACAAATAGAAATTTTTATTTTAATCAAGGAAAACAAGGAATCTAATGCCCATAGGTATTAAGATGAGTACTTGACGAAGAGTGAGGTAAAAAGGGCATTTTTAATCCATATAAATTCATTCGTAATAATATCTTTTATAGTTTCTTTTTGTAATGCGTACTTTTTTGAAATTTCTGTCATTTTTATTTGAAACCTAGTTTATGTCAGTCTTAGAATGGATTACTTCATTATTGTTATCTCTTTCAATTATAGAATGGGTAGCAGCTTTTTTGTCTTTGGGTTACCTGATTTTGTTATCCAAACAAAGGGTAGAAGCTTGGGCATTAGGAATTCTATCTTCGGCTATTTATGTTTACTTGTGCTATAGTTTTAAATTATATGCAGAAACAGGGCTGTATTTTTTCTATGTTTTGATAGGCTTTTATGGTTGGTATAATTGGAAACGTAATTCGAATGACTCGCTGAAAGTGAACCAAAGAACAGTTTTTTTTCACCTTACTTGGATAATTGGTCTATTTATATTGGGAATTGGACTAGGAAGAACATTAGATAAATTTACGGATGCTGTTTTTCCTTATATTGATTCATTAACTACAGTTTTCGGAATCTTTGCGAGTTGGTTAGAAGCAAAGAAAATACTCGAAGGCTGGTATTATTGGATTATACTCAATGCAGCAGCTATTGGTATTTACTATCTACGTGGATTAGAAGTTACTGCTGGTTTGATGATAATTTATACTATAATGTCTTTTGTTGGGTTGAGTGAATGGAAAAAGAGTTTGAAGTAATGGGATGGTTAGTTTTTAGCTTGTTGGCACTTTGGAAAAATAGAATACTGAACTTATGTTAATAAGAATTTATTAGAAAGCTATATTTTTCTACTAAACTATGTTCTTATGGTTTTCAAGTTGTTCTAAATACCTAAGCCCTTTATCAGTAATCTCAACTTTTTCATCTATTTTATAATAAAACCTAAATCATTGAGTTTATCGTTTATGAAGTTAAAAGAATAATCCTGTTTCTCAACAACGGAGGAAGAAACTAATAAAAAATGAAAGAAAATGAATACGGAGTTTTTCATTTTGTATTAACTGAAAAAGAAAAATGTTAGCGTATTTGCTAATTAGCCAATACACAAATCAGCTAACTACCCATTACCACCTCTAAAAACTTTCCTTTCTCATAAATAAGCACACCATCTGCAAATATCTTCCCATCCGTAGTCATGTCAGTAATCATATCCCAATGCACAGAAGAAGTATTTTTACCACCACATTGCTTGTACGATTGTCCAATTGCCATATGAACGGTTCCACCCATTTTTTCATCAAATAGAATGTTATTCGTCATTTGTTGAATATTCGGATTCGTTCCGATAGCAGCTTCTCCGAAACGTCTTGTGCCTTCGTGGTCTAAAAATATTTTATCTAGAAAATCCTTTCCTTTGGTAGCTTCCCAACTTTCGATATAGCCATCTTTTACATGTAGGGTTACGTTTTCTACACGTTGTTTCATGTAATTGCCTGGCAAAGTAAAATGAATATGTCCATTAACACTATCTTCGACAGGGGAGGTGTACACTTCGCCTGAAGGCATATTGGTTTGACCGTCAGAATTTATCCAAGTCCTACCTTTTGTTGAAAAAGTAATATCGGTATGAGAGGCTAGGTATTGGATTTTCTCACATTTATTTAAATAATTTACTATTTTTTGTTGAAAAGCTCGTGTTTCCAACCAAGCATCTTTTGGAGAAGGTTGGTCTAGTTTACAGCATTTAAAAACAAATTCGGTATAGGCATCCAATGACATTTGAGCTTGTTGAGCTGCTGCTAGCGTAGGAAATTGACACAAGGTTCTTTTCATAGAACGAGTAGCCGTACGACTATAATACAACTCATTAATGGGAGCCATAGCAGTTGACCTTAGTTTGGCATTTTCTCCGTTTATTTTTTGAGAAGAATACATTTCAAATGGAGCCATTATGCTAATTAAACAATCATATTCTTCGAAAACAGCTTTGGTTTTTGGGCTAACAAATTTCATAGCTTCTTCAGAGCCATAATTCAAAAACCAATCACTTTGAAACTGGAAACTAATATCCATTTCGACATGAGTAGCTCCAGCTTGATATGCTTTTTTATAAATTTCTTTTACCAATGGCTCAGCCGCAGTAGTAGTACGAATATAAACTTTGTCTCCGGGTTGAACCTCAACACAATAATCAACGATTAAAGCAGCATATTTTTCGAAAGTCATAGATTACCATTTATTTTTTAGATAAGGATATTTTACTTGTTGAATGTCTGTAACCATTTCGGATAATTTGGCTTTCAAATTATCCATATTTTCTCCCGATACGGCAGAAATAAGCATGACATCACAATTGTAATTATTCTTATAATTTTCGATAATTTCGTTTAGAATATCCTCTCTAGTTTGTTTGTCGAGCATATCGTCGAATTGTTCTCGATACAAATCGGCTTTGTTCAGCACTAAAAGCGTAGGTTTCTTATCAACATTTAAGTCTTTTAATGTTTTTAAAACCGTTTGGATATGTTCTTCGTGATGAGAATGTGGAAAATCTACGACATGCAAAATACAATCACTTTCTCTAGTTTCGTCCAGTGTACTTTTGAAACTTTCTACCAAATGATGGGGCAATTTTCTAATAAAACCTACGGTGTCAGAAAGTAAAAAAGGCAACCTATCAATTACCACTTTTCGAACGGTAGTATCTAATGTTGCAAATAATTTATTTTCAGCAAAAACATCAGATTTCGAAAGGACATTCATTAGCGTAGATTTACCTACATTAGTATAGCCCACCAAAGCAACACGAACCATCTGCCCACGGTTTTTACGTTGTGTTTCGGATTGTTTATCAATCTTCTGTAAATCCTTTTTTAGTTTAGAGATTTTATCTCTAACGATACGTCTATCCGTTTCAATCTCCTTTTCACCAGGACCTCTCATTCCAATACCCCCACGTTGACGCTCCAAATGCGTCCACAAACCACGAAGTCTTGGCAATAAATATTGTAACTGAGCCAATTCAACTTGAGCCTGAGCCTGAGCGGTTTGTGCTCTTTCTGCAAAAATATCGAGGATTAGAGTACTTCTATCAATGATTTTTACTTTCAAATATTCTTCCAAGATAGAAACTTGCTTACCTGTCAAATCATCATCAAAAATGACCATGGTAATTTCATCGTTCATTTCCACATAAGTCAATATTTCTTCAATTTTTCCTTTTCCAACGAAAGTTCTACGGTCAGGGTGTTGAAGTTTTTGAACATAAGTCTTTTGCGTTTTAGCACCTGCAGTTAATGCAAGGAAAGCCAATTCGTCAAGATATTCTTTTACCTGTTCTTCTGATTGTTCAGGGGTGATGACACCTACCAAAACGGCATATTCTTTTTTTCGTAAACTGGTCTTAGCTTGTTTGCTAATATTCCATTCTGCCATATATTTTACAGATTAAGAGTT
>CALAJP010000278.1 GCA_937922815.1 uncultured Saprospiraceae bacterium | reverse complement strand
CTGAAGTTTTTTCTCAAAAAAACAGAATTCTTGTGCCAACAGAAATTTGCCCTAAAAGCCCCTATTTTCCTACCTTAAAATTGATAATCAAAAAGAGTGATTTTAAAATTGAGAATTTTCCCAAAAATATCTCTAAAATGTAAAGTTCAGAGCCATTTGAATTGTATTTTATGAAGTCTAGCCGTGAATCATCTCAGTTAGGGTGATAATTGAGAAGGGTCTGTATTATTGATACCCTTGCGATAGAACCAATATCAATAGAACTTGAGATTAAATAGCGAATCTAGTATGTTAAGATTATGCATTGAATAGGCACACTATTACGAATTGGGTTGGATGAAATAAAAAATAGGAATTTTTATTTCAATCAAAGAATACTTGACAATGATGTCTAATAATTGAAATAAGAAAAAATAGGAATTATGCAGGACATCGAAATTTATATATTGCAAGCGGATGGTGCAGAGGGAAGAGTTTTAGGTAAAAGCATCTGGGGCGAATCATTATGCCTATGGAAGTAGAATGATTGTATTTATATTTTATTAAGATTTCATCTTGAGTAAAATTTAGTTTAGTTATATATATACATACAAGCTTATCTAAATTTTTTGTGCTCCGAAATTGTAAATTCTTAGTATTGGGTGTTTTTCCAAAATGATATTTTTACCTATATGAATTAATTCGTAATAATGTCTAATTAATTCAGAATTTATTTTGTCGCAATTTTTGATTGAAGAACTAACTTGCCTTAGATGATATTCGATTAAATTTCTTGCTTTTACTCCATCTAAATTTATTGGTAATAATGTCTAATAATTAAACTTTGATTTACTTCAATTATCATATTTAGGACTTTGATCAAACCTATCGGTTGGGCTTATAAAAGAAGTAGGGAAATAGAATAAATATCATTTAGTACCCACTTTTACGGACCAAAAATCAAACGATTTCAATTCCCTTTTTTAAGTTCAATTAATGTTTAATTTTTGAGAATCAAAGATACAAAATGGAATTAAATTAAGAGCTATCGAGCTAAAGTCGATATTGTTATGTTGTTGTATCGGTGTAATTATGGTTGAAAAAAGGTTTAACATCTAAAGGTAAAAGGGAGTTTCTTTTAAAGAGTTATGAGTCAAATACATATTATGATTTTCAATTATAGAATACTGTTTCAGGTTGCATTTTGGGTTTCGTTTTAGATTTTTGTCTCGTATTGGGAAACAAGAGGTTCGTTTTTGGCATTAATGTAAAATATATATGTGTAATTATATTGTTGTATTTCAGGTTATTAGGTTTGGTGAGTAAGGTATTTGTTTTATTGAGGTACTTGTTTTGCCTTAAAAGAATCATAATAACCCAACAACCATGAAGAATTTATATAACGTATTCTCATTATTATTTTTACTTATCGCATCAGTGAATGTTGAAGCTCAACATTTCTGTATCTTCGATCACTCAGCACCAAGTGATGAAGAGGCAACAAAGTTTTATAATAATATAAAGCCATCAGGAAGTATGGCTACTTCACGAAGTGGAGAAGGGACACGTTATTTACCAGTAGTATTTCATGTTATCCATTCTACAAACGACCAATTGGGTGAAGGTCGAAACTTATCTACAAAAAACATTACGGATCAGTTAGAAGTATTAAACAACGATTTCAACTTCACACATAGCCAAACAAGAGAAGTACCAAGCGAATTTTATTCATTAGCAACATCGATGGATGTAGAATTTCAGTTAGCGAATATGTCACCAGATGGTAGAGCAACAACAGGAATAACGAGAACAGTTATCGAAGATATAGCAGATTTAGATTTTATAGAAGAAGATATAAAAAGCACATTAAACTGGGATCCAACAAGATATATTAATATCTATGTATTGGATATCCCAAAAAGCAATGTAAAAGGTTTTGCCCATTTGCCAACAGCGGGAACAGTAGGTACATTTACAGACGGAATAGTATTAGATTATAAAGTAGTAGGAGGTTTATCGGAGAATAAAGGAAGAACATTAACGCACGAAATGGGACACTATTTTGGGCTATATCATACTTGGGGAAAAAATGGAGATTGTCAAGCGGATGATTATATAGAAGATACGCCTCAATCAGCCTTTCCTACATTTGGCTGTCCAGAAGGAGAAGTAAGCGAATGTGGAAATTCAAAGATGTATATGAACTTTATGGACTATGCATCAAACGATTGTGCATTGATGTTTACGAAAGGTCAGGTAAACATGATGAGTAGTGTGTTAGAACAATTGAGACCGGAATTAATTCAAACAGAAGCAATAATAGCGGCATCATTAGAGGAAGAAGAATGTAAAACAATAGAAAATACAGGGAGTATTACGCAAAATTCAGACTGGAGTATTTATGAGTCTAATGATGATGTATATGCATTATCAAACTGTATTTCATTCACAGCAGGCACTTCATACAAGGTAGATTATTACACAGAAGATGCAGCAGATATGAACAGCGAATTTTTATTGGCAAATAATGCTGATTATAAAAATGCAAAATCATTAAGTGATATTAATGGTTTAGAAGTAAAAGCGTTAAGCTCAGAAGATAAGACTTCAATTATAATTACGTTCAATGAAGATATGAATATGAATGTAGTGTGGAAACAAACATCAACATCAGTAATTGATTTTGAACTGGATGTGTACACAGAACCATCAACGGAAGTTGCATCAGCAGCGGTAGAAAGAACACAGAGCGTATCTGTGCCACAAGCACAAGCGAAGAAGTCATTATCTACAGTAGATGTAGTAGTAGGCCCTAACCCAACAGTAGATGTTATCAATATCTACAACCTAGAGCGTGAGGTAGAAATTAACGTATTTGATGCAGCAGGAAAGATCCTAAAGACAGCAGACTCAGACGAATTAAATGCAGTTACGACAATCGACATCCAGGATTTGGAGGTAGGAATGTATTTTGTACAGTTATTTGACGGAGCAGACAGTATCGTTAAAAAAATTTTCAAAAAATAAAATTCCAAATTTGATAATTTCTCCATTTTGGAAACACGTTTCTCATAATGAACCACTAATTTGAAAATAGTATCACATTATACATTTGGTTAAGGATTCTTCTATTCAGAGCTAAGTGTCAAGCTAGTAATTCGAAAAAAAAAGTAAAATATATTAAGTCGATTTCTTTTTATAAGAGATTGACTTTTAGTTTTTTAAGAGGTTTTTGTTTTCGATGTATAGTAAACAGCTGCAATTACCTTTATCCAACCATCATTTTTCATGCATAGTTTTAGGAGCTGAAGTTTTTTCTCAAAAAAACAGAATTCTTGTGCCAACAGAAATTTGCCCTAAAAGCCCCTATTTTCCTACCTTAAAATTGATAATCAAAAAGAGTGATTTTAAAATTGAGAATTTTCCCAAAAATATCTCTAAAATGT
>CALAJP010000277.1 GCA_937922815.1 uncultured Saprospiraceae bacterium | reverse complement strand
TATAATGAAAAGCATGGAATCGTTCCTAAAAACAAAAAGAAAACGAAAGAAGAAATTCTTAGCAAACGTTCTATTCTTGATATTCGAGGCAAAGAGAAAGTCGTCGAATATGGTTCTGACAACAATACCAATATAGCTGCTGACCCTATCGTTGCATACGCTAGTAGAGACCAATTAGAAAAAATGATTAAGGAAACCGAACGAAAGATGAAGAAAGCAGCCAAAGAGCTAGATTTCATGGAAGCAGCGAAGTTCCGAGATGAATTGTTTAGTTTGAAAGCAAAATTAAAAGACAAGTAATTTTGCTTGTGTGTTTTCTAAAACAATAAATTACACAATGCTTTTATTCGTATTTTATTAAACCATTTTAACTATTCATTTAAGTGAGTCGGAATATTGTTTGCGTTACAATTATATAACAAAATCACACAGGTATGAAAAACTCAAAACTAAATGTTATTGCCGTCCTATTAATGGCATTATTAATCACAAGCTGTAACAAAGCCTACCAAGTTTCACAGTCAAAAGAACTGAGTAACAAACACGAGCAAATTGCTATTCTACTACCAACAATTAGTTATGCTCAATCAGGTCAATTAAATCCAAAGCAGATGGAAGAAACCTCTTCAAGCGATGCTCTACAATTTCAAAACGAAATGGTAAGTTGGATGCTAAAGAGAAAGAAAAAATCTCAAGCTAATTTTACGGTTCAAAATACAAAAACAACGAACAGCTTAATAAGTAGAGCTGGCGTAAATACAGATGATGCAACAGCTGAAGAATTGGCAAAGATATTGGGAGTAGATGCTGTTATCTTTTCAAACTTCACATTATCACAACCATTTACTTTACTTGAATCTGTCGCTGCTAGTGAACTATTAGGCTTACCTGCTGCAACTAGCAAGGCTGAAGGACAAATGAGTATTTATGATAGAAGTACCAATCAAGATATTTGGAGTTATTCAAACAAACAAGATAATTCTTGGGACCCAATCCCTGTTAGTTCTCCGGCAGATATGGTTGATAAATTTATGAGGAAGGCGAGTAAAAGAATGCCTTATTAATCTAAGAAATAGCTCTATTGGCAAAAGAAAAGGTATTACCTAAGTCGTGGTAATACCTTTTTTTCGTATTTTTTCTATTCCTTTATTTTTCAAATATCAGTGTATAAAAGTCACTACCGCTATATTCAGAACCTTTATTTTGATTGATTATTAGTTCATCATTTTCTTCGTAACTTCCATACTCTCCATTATCATAGGTACCAAACCCATCTATATAGATAAAACTATCTCCTTTGACCTCCTTCGTCTCATATTTATAAGTACCGCTTTCTAAAGGGATATAAAGGCTTTGAGGCTCTTTAATTAAAGTTGAATTTGTAACGATTAAATTACTATCACTCGGGATAAATTCCCAAATTATATCTGCTTTATCATAATCAATATCTAAACCTAAAAAACCTCCGCTTACATTTTTAAGGTTCCAAACTTTAGTTTCTTTTTTTGGTAACACTATTTGGTCGTCATTATCACAAGCTTCCAAAACAAAAAGGCTAACAACCAATATAAACAAGAATCTTATAGTACCCATTATGAATGATATTTTGAAATAGCAAAACGAGAAAACAAATTAAAACTTAATTAGTGCATAATTATCCATTTGGTAAGTAGTCAAAACAGTCATTGCGGATAAGGCAACCTTTACCTCTGGTAATAAATCTTTTTTAGAAAAACCATTATAAGACATAGATTGTCCACACAAAAACACATCAACACCAATATCAGATAATGTTTTTATCAATTCTCTATTCGGGTTATTTGTTTTAAACTTTCCTTGATAAACATTATCCGAAAGCGCATCTTTGGTTGAGCTTCCATGTAAAACAAGTGCTAAATGAATATTTTCTTTTTTGACGCCATAACGAACATGCATGTTGTAGTATCGGTGTAAACTAGCAATAATAGGGTTGATTTGGTTCGGGTCTGTTTGCGGTCTTTCTATATCAAAAATAGCCTTTAATAGGGCAGTGCTGTCTGGAACAAAGTCTAAATGCTCAACAGAATAAACTGCACCAAAATCGTTAAAAACAGGGCCTTTTGTCGGTTCTCTTTTCTGCCCAAAGGTTAATGTTGTCTGAATCAACAAAACACATAGGAAGCATATCCACTTATATTTCATATTTCGAAGTTTTATAACACATTAATTTCCCAAATTAGTTCTTTTCGCATAGAATATGATAATAGCAGCTAAATTAAAAGCTATTTATAATCGTTTTTCCACCTGTTTTTTAACATTTCCATGTATTTCTTTTCTGACACATTCTCTGCGGGTTGATAATAAACTTGATGTTGAAAGCCTTCAGGAAAGTAATTTTGTTCAGAAAAGTTGTTTTTATAATTATGGCTGTATTTATAATTATCTCCATAACCTAACTGTTTCATAAGTTTGGTAGAGGCATTTCTCAAATGCAATGGAACAGGTAAGGCACCCGATTCTTTGACATGAGCCATCGCTTGATTAATAGCTACATAAGCAGAATTACTTTTAGGGCTATTGGCAAGATAAATGGTGACTTCGGACAATGGAATCCTTGCTTCGGGCATTCCTATCTTGTTTACCGCATCAAAACAAGCATTCGCCAGTAACATCGCATTAGGGTTCGCCAATCCAATATCTTCCGCAGCTAAAATAATTAACCTTCTTGCTATAAATTTCACATCTTCTCCACCTACTAATAACCGAGCAAGCCAATAAACCGCTGCATTGGGATTACTCCCTCTTATTGATTTTATAAAAGCAGAAATAATATTATAATGTTCTTCACCTGACTTGTCGAACATAATTGTATTATTCTGAATATTTTCTTCTACAATTCCATTCGTGATTCTAATAGGTTCGGCTAAGCTATTAGAAAGCAATTCCAGTATATTGAGCAGTTTACGAGCATCTCCTCCCGCATAAAGCATCATTTTTTCATATTCTTCAACTTTAATATCCAATTTGTTCAATTGTTCATCATGCTCAATTGCTCTTTCTACAATTAATTTCATTTCGGTAGGAGAGTGGGCCTCTAAGACCAAGACCTGAGAACGCGAAATTAAAGCTGGTATGACTTCAAAAGATGGATTCTCTGTCGTAGCTCCAATCAATGTAATTTCGCCCTTCTCAACGGACGCTAACAAGGCATCTTGTTGCGATTTATTAAAACGATGGATTTCATCAATAAAAAGGATCGTTTTTTTTCTACTGAACAGATTACTTTCTTTTGCCGCTTTGATAACTTCACGAATATCTTTAACTCCTGCATTTATAGCACTTATCTGTTTGAAAGGAAGGTCAAAGTATTTTGAAAGTAATAATGCTAAGGTTGTTTTACCTACACCAGGAGGCCCCCAAAGGATAAGAGAGGGTAAGAATTTTTCTTTAATACATTTGTTTAAAAATCCATTTCGTCCCAATAATTTTCCTTGTCCTATATATTCTTCGATTGTACGAGGACGCATTCTTTCCGCTAAAGGAGATAACATAAATGTAATTTTTCATAAAAATAAGAAAGCTCAATCACAAACAGAATTTGTAATTGAGCTTTAATATATCGTTAAATGAATTACTAATTACTCAGCAACTACATTAAATTTAACTTTTCCTGTTACAGAAGCATGTAAATTAATATCTGCTTCGTACTCACCAACTTCTTTTACCTCTTCAGCGATATTGATTAATTTTCTATCAATATCAATAGATAATTGCTCTTTAAGTGCTTGTTGTAATTGAACTGTAGTTACAGAACCAAATATTTTACCAGAAGTACCCGCTTTAACACCGATATTAAGAACATTAGCTTCAATCTTAGTTAAGTATTCTTTGAATAAAGCGATTTCTTTTTCTTCTTCTGCATTTTGTTTAGCTACTAACTCGTCTAATTTACCACGGTTAGTTGCATTAGCAATAATTGCTAATTTTTGAGGAATCAAATAATTTCTTCCGTAACCATCTTTTACCGTTACGATTTCACTTTTTGAACCTACTTTATCTATATTTTTTAATAATATGACTTCCATTAGTGTAAATAATCTAATAATTAATTAAAAACAAAAAATAAATTCCAATGAATTATTTCAATTGGTCAGCTACGAATGGTAGCAAAGCAAGGTGTCTAGCTCTCTTTACAGCTACAGAAATTTTTCTTTGAAATTTCAAAGAGTTTCCTGTAATTCTACGAGGCAAAATTTTTCCTTGTGGGTTAATAAATTGAAGTAAGAACTCACTGTCTTTATAGTCAATATATCTAATTCCGTATTTTTTGAAACGACAATATTTCTTCTTGTTGTTTCCAATCTTAGGATTCGATAAAAATTTTATATCATCTCTAGATGCCATGATTTTTTAATTTGAAGTTTTAATAAAAAATTACTTTTCTGCTGCCGCTGCTGCTTTAGCTGCTGCTTCTTCTTCACGTTTTTTCTTAGCGATTCCAATTTTACCATCTCTTTTGTCTTGGTTAAATTGAACACCAAATTTATCTAAACGTACAGTCAAGAAACGCATAATACGCTCATCACGACGTAATGCTAATTCAAACTTGTCAATAAATACACCATTTTCCATTTGGAATTCGATGCAATAATAAACACCTGATAATTTTTTACGGATAGGGTATGCCAATTGGCGTAATCCCATTTCATCAACGTGTACGATATTTGCTCCTTCATTTTTTAGCATATCTACATACACCTGAGCTGTCGATTTCATCTCGTCGCCCGACAGAACTGGATCGACGACGAAAGTAACTTCATATTGAACCATAAAGTTGTTAAATTAAATTATAAATTATTAAATAAATTTTATTAAGCCGCAAAGATACTTCTTTCAAAGGAAAGATTCAAATTAATTTATTTAGCTCTTTGCATTGGGTTTTTACTTGACTTATTTTTTCTTTTAAATGCTTCAAATTTTGAAGGATTATTGATTCTTCTAGGCCAGTAATTATTTTTAAGATCAGTGTCTGCCGTTTCTAACCTAGGGTCTAAAACAACATTTTCTACATCTTTATTAAACTTAAAAACCTTAGTAATTACATCTTCACTCATTCTCCATATTTCAGCAGGAATCTCTTTAATTTCTGAACTACCGTCAGTAAAGTTAAATTCAATAATCAAAGGCATTACTAAACCACCGACGTTTTTAAAAGTAAGTTCGTAGTAGTTTGCATCTTCTGCAATCATTTCCCTAAGCTCGTCACTCATTTTATCTTGACTAACTTTGAATGTACGTCTATCTTCAGCATCCACATTTAGAGGGTCATATGTTGAATAAAAATCAATAAGATCTTTATCCATTTCATCATAGGTTTGAGTAATCAATTTCTTGTTTCTCATTTCTGTGATGGTCTCAGGCCGCTTATCTCTATTTGTTTTATGAAATGCTTTTTCTTTATTGGGATCTTTGGTATCCATTTTATAATGAACGACATTTTCTAAAGAAATATCGACATGATCATTGGTATAAAACCATCCTCTCCAAAACCAATCTAAATCGACTGCAGAAGCATCTTCTATTGATCTAAAAAAGTCAGCAGGGTTGGGGTGCTTATACATCCAAGAACGAGAATATTCTTTAAATGCGAAATCGAATAATTCTCTCCCAACAACTGTTTCTCTAAGTATATTTAAAGCTGTTGCTGGTTTTCCATAAGCGTTATTACCAAACTGATAAATAGATTCTGAATTAGTCATAATAGGAGAAATCCTTGATTTATCTCCTTTCATGTAATTGACAATTTTATAAGGCTCACCTCTTCGTGAAGGGTAGTTTCTTTCCCATTCATTTTCGGTCAAAAACTGTAAGTAAGTATTTAATCCCTCGTCCATCCAAGTCCATTGACGCTCATCACTACTTACAATCATAGGGAAGTAATTGTGTCCTACTTCATGAATAATTACAGAAATCATTCCGTACTTCATTCTTTCCGTATAGGTACCATCTTTTTCTGGGCGACCATAATTAAAACAAATCATAGGGTATTCCATACCAATTCTTTTAGTATGAATAGACCAAGCAACAGGGTATGGGTAATCAAAAGTATAGTGAGTATACCACTTTAAAGTATGAGCTACAGACTTAGTAGAGTATTGTTCCCACAAAGGGTTTCCTTCTTTAGGGTACATAGACATAGCCATAACCGTAGTTCCGTTTGGCTGTTTCACGCCCATTGCATCCCAAATAAATTTACGAGAAGTTGCAAAAGCAAAATCTCTAACATTCTCTGCTTTGAAGTGCCATGTTTTTTCTTTTGAAGATTTCTTTTTCTCTCTTGCCTCAGCATCTTTTTGGTTTGCAATTATAACAATATCCTTATACGATGTTTTTGCTTTCTCTAATGCATCTAATTGTGATTTAGTTAAAATATCTTTTGCATTAACCAATTCTCCTGTTGCTGCTACTAAATGATCATCAGGCACAGTAATCTTCACATCATAATCTCCAAACTCTAAAGCAAATTCTCCATTACCTAAGAACTGTTTATTTTGCCATCCATTATAATCATCATAAACACAAAGACGAGGAAAGAATTGAGCAATCGTATATAGATAATTATCATCTTCTTCAAAATACTCATAACCCGAACGCCCTCCGATTTGCATTCTGTCATTTATATTATACCACCATTTTATAGAAAAAGAATAAGACTCGCCAGGATTTAACACCATAGGCAAATCAATTCTCATCATCGTTTTATTCACCACATATTCTAATGCTTTACCGTTTGCATCTTGAACATGCTCCAATTTAAACCCACCGTCAAACGTAGGAGTAATTCCTTTTAACGAACTAATAGACATTCTATCTTGGATAGACGATGTTTTAGTTTTGTAGGTATCCGAATCTTTAGCTCTCATATTTTGATCGAGCTGCAGCCATAAATACCTCAAAGCATCTGGAGAATTATTCTTATAATGAATCATTTCTTCTCCATGTACTGATTGTTTAGAATCATTCACTCGAATTGACATCTCGTAATCAACTTGTTGTTGCCAATATTGATTACCAGGAAGACCCGCACCATTCCTATAAGAATTAGGCGTAGGTAATTCTTGATTTAACTGTCTAAACTTATTTGTATTTACATTTTGAGCACTAATAGTAGTTACAAAACCAAATACAACAAAAGCCAATACCAACACTTTAGTAAAACACTTCATAGAGTAATATTAATATTTTAGTTTTTCACAATCCTCAAATATAACATTTTTTATCACTTATTAGGCAATAATATATTGTTCCACGTGGAACAATATATTATCAAGAGAACTTAGAAAGTAAATACGATCTCAAAAGTTCACTATCTGCCCCCATCGAATCAAAATCTTTTTTCTTATCTTTCAACACCAACAACCGTTGAGGAACTTCAACTTTAGAATCTAAAATCCTTTCCATATCAGAAAGAAACTTAGAAGGGTGGGCAGTTTCAAAAACCACCTTTCTTGAATCGTCCTCTATTCTTTTTCCTGCAACATACCCCACAGCTCCGTGAGGGTCAATACAATAATTAAATCGTTGACTAACCTCTCTCACGCCATCTTCTGTGTCAGTGTCACTTACAGAAAAACCTTGCAAATTTTCTTTAAAAATGTTCCACGTGGAACTATCTCCGTCACTAAACATCGGATCAAACAAATATAATAGCCTTGCAAAGTTCGAAGGGTTACCTACATCCATTGCATTACTTAAAGTTCTCACAGATTTCCTTGGTTTATATTCACCTGTTTCTATATACTCAGGAACAACATCATTAACATTAGTAGCTGCAACAAAATTATCAATTGGCAATCCCATTAGTTTAGCAAAAAAACCTGCTGTCAAATTACCAAAATTGCCACTAGGTACTATAAATGTGTTTTTCTTTCCATCATTCGGCAACTGCTTATATGCTTCAAAATAATAAAAAGATTGAGGAATTAACCTAGCAATATTAATCGAATTAGCAGACGTCAAACGAACCGATTCATTCAAATCTTTATCAAGAAAAGCTCGCTTAACCATTGCTTGGCAATCATCAAAAGTACCGTCTACTCGTATAGCCGAAATATTAGAACCTAATGTAGTTAATTGACACTCTTGCAACTCACTAACCCCACCATTAGGATATAAAATAACCACCTTAATCCCAGGTACATCCAAAAAACCAGAAGCTACAGCACCTCCAGTATCTCCAGATGTAGCCACCAAAATCACTAATTCTTTTTCATTACCTCTATTGAAATAACTCATCAATTGAGCCATAAAACGAGCACCAAAATCTTTAAAAGCTAAAGAAGGTCCATGAAATAATTCAAGCACAGAAAACTCATCATCTAAAGGAACAACTGGTGCTGGAAATTGGATAGCATTATAAACGATTTCTTTTAAATCAGACTCAGGTATATAGTCTCCAAACAAAGTCTTACAAACCTCAAAAGATATTTCTTGAAAAGTATAGTTCTTTATGTTTTTTATAAAATCATCAGGTAGCTTAGGAAAGTTCAAAGGCATATACAAACCATTGTCCGGTGGAAGTCCTCTCATTACGGCTTCTTTCAGATCAACAATATGATTCATATTTCTTGTACTATACAACTTCATTATTCGTAATTTAAAAATTATTTAAAGGAGAATAGTTCCTTCGTTATTGATTGGAGATAAGAATAACTCACAATCAATTTTATTATCATTAAACACAGCAGCCATTTTTTGACCACCATTCTCAGCTTCTAAACTATTTTTATAAAGTGCAAAAATAGAAGGTCCTGCACCAGAAATACTACAACCTAATGCACCTTCGTTTAATGCAGCCTCTTTTACATCATAAAAATGTGGGATTAATTGAGCCCTTTGCGGCTCTATAATTACATCTTGTAAGGATCGTTTCATTAAATCAAAGTCAGAACGAAATATACTACAAATAAATCCGCCTAAATTTCCATTCTGAGCGATACTATTATT
>CALAJP010000276.1 GCA_937922815.1 uncultured Saprospiraceae bacterium | reverse complement strand
CGAATATCTCTAATGCTTTGTCCGTTTGCCCCATTTTTAAATAAGTCATACCATGAAAAACGAATGCCTCGGGAGCGATATAATCAGGGCTTGTTGTTTTTAATTCTTCTTCAAAATGTTTCTCCCAATAGTTCAATGCGGCTTCATATTCTCCAAGCTTTAAATAGGCAATTCCTCTCATAAAATGAACGGAAGTAGATTGTGGGTAATCCACAAAATTGGGTGTTAAAGCATCTAATTCATCAAAATCCTTGATGGCTCTTTTGTAATCTCTATAAAAATATAGATAAATGTAACCCCTCCATCCTTGCCATTCTTCTGGGTTTAATACTACAGCTTTTGAATAGTATTTTTGAAAATCTTTCCCTATTCCTCTTTTGGCATAAGGTATGCCCAATTCACGCCACGAATGAGAGTTTTCAGGATCAATAATAGACGCTTCTTGAAATAGTAAAGTTGAAGTTACACTACCTTGGTAACTATTTTTTTGTCCAGCCAAGATAAGTTGGTCTGCCATTTTCTTTTTTTCTGCTACTGTAAACGATTTTTTATATAAGTTTTCTTGTTGACAAGAAGCAAAAATAAGAAGCAGGATTGGTAAGTAAATTATATTTTTCATTAACGTATTTTGATTAATTTTAAGGAAGGATTTCAATTAGCTCACCGTTTTCTAATTTGTAAGTAATGTAAGTATAGTAATCACTAGGTATAGCTCTTCGGTTAGCCATTTTCTTCCAATGACTGAGTTGTTGAGTGATTTCTAAAAAATGTTGCTTCGTATTGGTGTGGAATTTCTTAGCTTGAAAATCAAGGTCGGATTCCTCGGTTATGATTCTTCCCATTTCACCTTCACAGTTTATAACAAATCGAAAAGTTAGATAACCTGATTCTGAATGAATTTTATTCTTATCAAAATATTGATTTACTGTATTTCTAATTTCTTTTTTCCCTCCTTCGTAAATCATGTTTTCTTCAAAATTATAATAATCCATGATGCTTTCTATCGAATTGCAAGTTTTGAAACTAGAGTTATTGTCCATTACTTTTTTGGGGTCTATATATGCTATTCGATTTCTTTCAATTGCCTTCATTTTATGGAATTCAGTTAATGATATTTGTTCAACAAGTTCCATCTTAATATCAACATCTGGAGATTGGTACTTCCATTGGTATAAACCTAAGCCTTCTACATAAGTTTTCTGCTCGGTAAATGATGATATTGAAGTATTTTCGTCAAAAATTAAATTCCATGTTCCTTCGCTATTGAATATTTTTGCCTTTTTATTGTCAATAGTGGCGTCTGTATTTTGGGTTTGGTTAACGGTCAAACGTCTTTCAAGAGTTGGATAAATTGTTGTTTTTTTGAAAGTATTTACTTGGTTTTTCCAATCATTCAGGATTGGTTTTTCGATACTAATATTTATGGTATCATCAGCAGTAATATATTCATTTTGATTGATTAAGTACATTTTATCATTTTTGAATTGAAATACATTTTTTCTATATAATTCAAATTCAACATCATAGATTTCTTCTACTAAATGATCACTTGGTAATGTTTTGTAGGTTCTATACAGAATGGAACTGTACGTTTTATTGTTACGACTAATGTGTTGATAATATTTATTTACAATACCGTTTTTAAGAATAGTACTAGGTGGTAGATAAGTACTAGGGATGCCCCAATTCATGTTTTCCTTTTGACAAGAAAGGAATATTATGAAGCAAAAAAATAATAACTGTTTTTGCATAATGTTTATTTAGCTTTAAATCAATTCCTCAAAATTAATGAAAGTAGCAGCTGCAATTGTGAATGACTTGTTAATCATCCTCTTTGTTGGGGGATATTTTTATCCATTAGGAATGTCTTCATTTTGTTAATTGACTAATATTTTAGTTCACATCTTCGAAAAATGGATGGTTTTTCTACCTTTGTTCGAAATTAAGATTAACCGTAACTATATAATTAATAATCCATGTTTTACTACCTAGAGGGCAAATTAAGCATTATTGACCCTACCTTTGTTGTTATTGATATAGGAGGCGTAGGCTATCACCTCCAAATTTCTTTACAGACTTACCAAGCCATTCAAGGCAAAGAATCAACTCGACTTTTTGTGTATAACCATATCAAAGAAGATGCATTTACACTATTTGGTTTTTCTGAAGTTATCGAAAAAAGTATGTTTAGTCACCTATTATCTGTGTCAGGAATAGGTCCAAATACCGCTAGATTAGTATTAAGTTCATTGACTTCCAAGGAATTGAGAATGGCAATATTGGGCGAAAAAGTAGAAGCTTTTAAGAAAATAAAAGGGATTGGGCCTAAAACAGCAAAACGGTTGATTTTGGATTTGAAAGACAAAATGCAGCGTCTAGGTGACGAAAATGTTGAATTAGAGCTTTCTCAAGAAAATAGAGCAATAGATGAAGCTCTGATGGCGTTAATAGCACTTGGGTTCCAAAGAAATGCTGTTCAGAAAGTATTAAAAGTAATTGAGAATCAAGAAGAAAATAAAAACCTAACCGTTGAGTCTTTAATTAAAGAAGCCTTAAAAAAATTGTCATAATTACATAGACTATCAGCGAACAAAACGTAAATTATTTTCGTAATATCAAATTATAAGTTAATTAAACTCAATTTTGAATGTTAATTTTTTTTAAAACAGCATTCATTTTTGATTAAGTACGTTAGTAAAAAGTATTAAAAAATAAATATCATCTTGGGTAATACCTTAGAGTTGCTAATAAATATGAAAAAAGCGTTACTATTTCACTCAATATTGTTTTTGTCAGTTTTCTTCGCTTCAAACCAATCGTTTGCTATTGGTAAATTAGGAGGCAGCGATAACCCCTATCATCGGGCTTATGTGCTCAACGATACATTGCCGAGTACCAGCACGAAGCATCTAGGAGAGAATGCAAAAAATCCATTTGACCTAAAAAACCCTATTCAAGAGGTTATCGAATATAACCCATCGAACAATAGTTTTAGTGTTAGTCCTAGAATTGGAGATGATTTTTTATCTACACCTACAACATTAGATTATAATGAATATTTAGATAAAAAGACTAAACAGCAAGAAAGACAATATTTCGCCAAATTAGGAGGAATTAGCTCGGGAGCAGATGATGGAGATTTAAAATCAGTTTCGGACCCTATAAGAAAAATAGACTTGGGGAGTAACGACCCATTGGATAGACTTTTTGGACCTGGAGGAATCAAAATCACACCTCAAGGTAATTTGGATGTGAAATTAGGATTGAGTTTTCAAAAAATTGATAACCCAACTCTTTTACCTCAACAACAAAAACAAGGTCCATTATTAGACTTTGACATGGGTATTAATGTAAATATGCAAGGTTCTATTGGTTCAAAACTTAAATTAAATACTCGGTTCAATACCAATGCTACTTTTAATTTTGATAATCAAATGAATATCGATTATGATGGAGCTTCGTTCGGTGAAGATGAAATTATTAGAGATATTTCGGCAGGAGATGTGTCATTACCGTTACGTTCCAATTTGATTCAGGGAGCACAGAGTTTATTTGGAATTAGAGCCGATTTGCAATTTGGAAAATTAAAATTAACCGCAGTTGCCTCTCAACAGCGTTCCGAAAGAAAAGAAATAGTAATAGAAGGAGGTTCGCAGATTAATCAATTCGAGATTAATGCAGATAGTTACGACGAAAATAGACACTTTTTCTTAACGCATTTCAACCGTGATGCTTTCGAAGACGGACTCAAAACCCTTCCTCAGATTAACAGTTTATTCAAAATTAACCCACAAAGTGTAGAAATTTGGATAACAGATGAATTGAACACCACTCAAGATGGGGTAAGGACGGTAGTCGCTTTATCTGATTTAGGAGAACCTTCACGGTTCAACTCTGCTCAACCTACAAGGTGGCAAAATTCATCGAGATTGATTAGAGATCCTTTCTCGGGTAGCTTTTTGCCTGATAATGAAACGAATAATATATATCCAGCAATCAAGGATACAACTTCTTTGGTTAGAATTGCTCGAAATGTAGATAGCGAGCTGAAAGGAGCAAGGTATGGTTTTGAGAATGGAAGAGATTTTGAACAATTTGTTGGAAGGAAATTAAAAAGCACCGAATATTCAATCAATCCCGATTTAGGTTTTGTTTCTTTGAACCTTAATGTTCAACCCGACCAAGTAGTAGGTATTGCATTCCAATATAGTTACAACGGAAATATATATCAAGTAGGAGAATTTTCGGGAGATGTTCCTGATGAAAACTCAAAAGGAGAGAAAACAGTATTGTTTGTCAAAATGCTTAAATCCACGACGACACGGGTAGATATTGCGATGTGGGATTTAATGATGAAAAACTTTTATTCGATAGGAGCATACCAAGTAGGGCGAGAAGATTTCAAACTAGATGCTTTTTATGAAGACCCAGGAAATGGTTTGAAACGATTTTTACCTATTGCTAACTCTGAAAGCACTCCACTAATTAGATTATTAGGGTTGGATAGACTTAATTCGAGAGGAGATAGGTTACCCGATGGAGCATTTGATTTTGTCGAAGGCGTAACGATTAATCCTTCTAATGGTCGAATAATGTTTCCTTCGTTAGAACCTTTTGGCGAAAGTTTGAGGAGAAGACTGACGAATGAAAGAACGATAGGTCTTTCAGACACTGAAGCAGACCAATATGTCTATGACCAATTGTATGATTCAACCTTGTTTGTGGCTCAACAGTTTCCTGAGTTGAATAGATACACTATCAAAGGAAGTTATAAAAATTCTGTAGTTTCTTCCGAAATTTCGTTAGGAACTTTCAACCTTAAAGAACCCGAAGATGGAGGGAGAGGGCCTATCTCAGTTTATGCAGGAGGTTCTTTGTTAAGAGAAAATACAGACTATATAGTTAATTATCAGACGGGTAGAATAAAAATATTAAATGATGCCTATTTGAGTACGGGAGTTCCTATTCGTATCCAGTTTGAAGATCAGTCGCTCTTTGGGCTAACGTCTCAATCCATGCTTGGAGTCAGGGCAGATTATGAAGTAAGTGACAAGTTGTTACTAGGAGGAACATTTTTGAATTTAGTAGAAAGACCATTTACCAATAAAGTAAATATAGGAGATGACCCTATTAACAATAAAATCTATGGACTTGATGTAAATTATGAAGATGAAGCACCGTTTTTGACGAAAATGGTAGATGCTTTACCTGGTATTTCTACTAAAGCACCCTCAAGAATATCATTCCAAGCGGAAGGTGCTTATCTTAAACCTGGTTTTTCTAAGGCTATTGATGTTAACAAAAACGGAGGTACAGCTTTTATTGATGATTTTGAAGGAAGTACGACTGAATATAACTTGTTAGGAAGTTATCAAAACTGGAAATTGGCTTCAATTCCTCAGAATGATAAAGAAAACAACAATCCACTTTTTAAAGAAAGTCAATTTAGTGATTCTATTTTTATTGGAGCGAACAGAGCAAGGTTGAATTGGTTAAGAACCCAACCTAATCTGGAAGACTGTAATGATATTTATTGTTCTGAAGTTCTCGAAACAGAAGTTTTTGTCAATGCACCACCTAATGCAAATGGTCAAGATAATCGTATTTTTCCGTTGAATTTATACTTCGACCCTGAAGAAAGAGGGCCTTATAATTACGATATCCCAGGAGGATATGGTGATTACACCGCAGGAATTGATAATAATGGATTTTTGCTCAATCCTAAAGAAAGGTGGGGTGGAATAATGCGAGAAACACCCATAAATGATTTTGAACAAGCAAATGTAGAGTTTATTGAGTTTTGGATGTTGGATCCTTATATTGAGAGTTCTACCAACCCTATTAATTCAAGTTCAAATAAAGATGCCTTTTTATATTTTAACCTTGGTAACATTTCTGAGGATATTATTAAAGATGGAAGTCAAGCTTTTGAAAGTGCTTTACCTAACCCTAATAATCCTGATAGACCGATACAACAATCTAATTTAGGCGTTTCTTCGATTGATAGGCCTGTAAATGATGGTTTTGACAATGAATTTATAGCAGAAGCAGATTTAGGTTATGACGGACTCGATAACGAGGGAGAGGCAATTCTATTTCAAGAATATTTAGATGCGATGTCAGCGCTACCGGCTGCTGCTGCAAGAGAGAGAGCTCTAAGAGATCCATCTAATGATGATTATCTACATTTTAATGATAATAGTTATCCTCAGGGAATTGGTTATAGGGAACGATACCGTTACTTTAACGCTCCGCAAGGAAATAATCAACCCTCGGGAGACAATCAGGCTTATGATCAACAACCCGATTCAGAAGATTTGAATAGAGATAGGTCTTTGAATACTTCGGAGTCGTATTTTCAGTATAAAATTCCTTTAGGCCCTGACTTTGCAGAATCGGAATTCGTTGTCGATAAAGTAGAGTCTGCCGAAAATGAAAGAGTTTGGTATCGTTTCAAAATTCCAATTACACAATATGACGAAGCAGTAGGAGGCATCAATGATTTTAGGTCGATTCGTTTTGCTCGTTTATATTTAAATGGTTTCGACGTACCTGTTCATTTACGTTTTGCATCCTTTAATTTGGTACGTTCTCAATGGAGGCGTTATAATCGTGAATTGAGAGAACCATCAGTAGCACCCATTACAGACAATACAAACTCAACGCTATTTGATATTTCTCAAGTAAATTATGAAGAAAATTCTAATAAAATTCCTTTTAACTATACCGTACCTCCAGGTGTTGAGAGAGAAAGAATTATAGGAGGTGGGACTGCTGAAAGATTTCAAAATGAACAGTCGCTTGCGGTAACGGTTTGTAATTTAGTAGATGGAGATGCCAGAGCAGTCTTTAGACCATTGACTTATGATTTAAGGCTGTATGACTCTTTGTCGATGTTAACGCATTTGGAAGCAATAGATGACTTGGATTTAGAAGGTGGAGATTTGAAAATCTTTATCCGTATTGGTAGTGATTATCAAGAAAATTATTACGAATATGAAATGTCTTTAACTCCCTCTGACTTAGAAGCCTATAATTTATTGACAGGCAATGGAGATACTCCTGAGAAAAAAGCTATAGTGTGGCTTGCTGCCAATAGATTAGCTTTGAGTTTGAAACAAATGACGGCTATTAAAAGGTCAAGAGATGAGGCTGGTATTTCACCTACCGATTTGTTTAAACAAGATGACGAAAACCGTGAAGATGCTACGTATTATGTAAAAGGAAACCCTAACTTAGGTTTTACTCGTGGTATTATGATAGGTTTTAGAAATCCTGCCAACGATGGAAAACCTCATTGTGGTGAGATTTGGTTGAATGAGTTAGCCGCATCAGGATTAGATAGTAGAGGAGGAGGAGCTGCGGTAGCTAAATTAGATTTACAGTTGGCTGATTTTGGAGCGGTTTCTATGTCTGGTAGTTATTCATCAGTAGGTTGGGGACGTTTAGACCAAAGTTTGAACGAACGGTCTCGAGAGGAAGTCTTCCAATATGACGTATCAACAAATTTAGCATTAGATAGGTTCTTGCCAGAAGGTACAGGAATTAAAATACCTTTTTATGCTCAATACTCTAATAGCACAAAGACTCCTCAGTATGATCCATACGATTTGGATGTTGAATTAAAAGATAAAATAGCTGCGGCTGAATCTAAAGCTGAAAAAGATTCTTTGAGAGAACAAGCCATTGAACAGACTACTATTCAGAGTGTAGCTTTTACAAATGTTAGAAAAGAGAGAACAGACCCTGACCGCAAACCAATGCCTTGGGATATAGAAAATGTTAGTGTTTCGTATTCGTATTCGAAATCAAATACTTCGACACCAATCATTGAATTTGATGAGAGAAAACAACATCGTGCACAGTTTAATTATGCCTATAGTGCACAACCTTTCTATATCAAACCGTTCAATAAATTAATTAAGAAGGACAAGTATTTGAAATTGATAAAGGAAATGAATTTTAACCCAATTCCTTCCAGTTTTACATTTAATTCTACCGTAGATCGTCAACAGATTAGAACCCGTTACCGATTTACAGGAGGAGACGAATTGACGAGTACCTTCTTTGATAATAGGTTTAATTGGAATAGAAATTATGGTCTAAATTGGAATTTAACCGATGCTTTAGATTTCTCATTTAATGCTTCTGTTCAGGCAGTTGTAGACGAAATTCCTGTCAATGGTTATGATTTTGATGAGGATAGAGTTTTTGCCTTCGACGAATTAGGAAACCGTAACTCTTTCTTGAATGAAAGTATCAATAACTTGGGTAGAATCAAAGATTATAACCATACGATGTCTTTGGTTTATGATTTACCTTTTAATAGATTACCGTTTTTGGATTGGGTAAAAGGTACGGCACAAGTTAATACTTCTTATACTTGGAATGCGGGAGCATACAGTGCTGAATCAGTATTCAAAGATGAAAATCAAAACAGAGTTGCGGGGTATGATAGTTTAGGAAATGTTGTTCAGAATACACAAAATAGACAACTGAACTTAGATTTCAATTTTGTGAAAATATATAAAAACAATAAATTTTTATCGCAGGTATATAATTATAATAAAAACAAATCGAAAAAGAAGAAAGGAGACGATAAAGAAAGTGATAGCAAACGAAAATCCACGGCAAGAAACAGACCAGGGGCAAACAAAGAGGAGAAGGATAAAGATGATAAAAAATCGAATGGACCAAGTCCAATTGTCGCCCAAGTGCTTAGGCCGTTACTGATGTTGAAATCTGCTAAATTCTCGTATTCTCAAAACTTCGGAACTGTTATTCAAGGTTTCAAACCACAGAGTAAATATTTAGGCTTGGACGAAAGTTTTTCTGCCCCAGGTAGAGATTTTATATTGGGCCTTCAGCCTGGCGAAGATTTTTTCAATAAAGCAGCATCGAATGATTGGATAGTATCTTCTATATTTTTAAATAAGAATTCAATTCAGAATGAGTCCGAAAAATTCAATATTAGATTGACTTTAGAGCCTTTAAGAGACTTTAGAATTGATTTGAATGCTGAAAAATCAAAGACATTAACTTCAACATTTTTATTCAAGAACCTTAGTAATTCAAATGTATTTTACACTGACCCTAATAACGATTTCCCTCAACGGTTGAGTAATGTGTATTCGGAAGAACAAACTTTTATAGATCAAAATGGGAACCCTGTCGATAGTGTAGTAACGGTTATTGAACCTATTAATCACCAATCTGATTACAATCAAATTGGCGTTATAGAGTCTTCAAGAAAAGAAGTAGGAAGTTTCTCAATGACTTATTTTGCTGCTAATACTTTGTTTAAGAATGATAAAGATGCCAGAAGCTTATTTAGCGAAACATTCAAAGGATATCGAAATATAGTTTCTCAAAGATGGGGAGAGATAGAGGGAAATACGACACCTCATGAGTTGGATGAAGATTTTGTCGAGAATTTTGGTAAATATCAGAATGAAGTATTAATTCCATCATTTTTGGCTGCTTACGGAGGTCGAGATCCGCAAAAGGTAGAATTGACGATAGGTGATCTTATAAAAAGTATTCCGAGACCGAACTGGAATCTTACTTATACGGGACTTTCAAAAATCCCTGCTATGAAAAAGATATTTAGTTCCGTAAGGTTATCGCATCGTTATTCATCTACCTTGACTATAAATCAATTTACGTCTGATTTGAATTTTGTGGACTATGAATCAGGGCAACGTAATGTTAACGATTTGACTCAAAACTATTATTCTGAATATGAAATCCCTGCTATTCAAATACAAGAATCTTTCGCTCCGCTAATTGGATTAGATGTTAGAACGAAGAAAGGATTTGATTTGGGACTTAAGATGAGCAGAAAGCGAAACTTGGATATGAATTTTAATGATTTCCAATTAGCAGAAACGCGTTCTTCTGATTATTCGGTACGAATGGGCTATGTTTGGAAAGATATTTATATCACATTCTTAAAAGAAATGTTTAAACCGAAAACAGGCAAAAAGAAAAAGAAGCCAACTCGGTCTAAAAGAAATAAAGGGAAAGAAGGAGAGAAAAAACCTAAAAATCCAAATGCAAGTGATTTGAAATTCAATTTTGACTTTACTTATGCCGATGGAATTACGTTAACGCATCAGATTGATGAAAATGGAGGTGTTGAACCAACAAGAGGAACAACAACCTATAAATTCGCTCCTTCGTTAGATTATGATGTAACTCGACAATTAAATTTGAGGTTTTATTTCGATTATGATGTTTCGAAGCCCAAAACATCAAACTCTAACCCAATTACTCGTTGGTCAGGAGGGTTCAATATAAGATTCTCTTTGAGATAATAAAAAAGCCACATTGCAGATGTAATGTGGCTTTTTTTGTCTATTTATTTTAGAAATGAATTGTGTTTTTTTTCATAACCAATGGTGGTGGAAGGTCCGTGTCCTGGATAGACAACCATATCTTTTGGTAGTTTGAATAAGTTATTTTTAATAGATGAAATTAAGGTTTGGTAATCGCCTCCAGGCAAATCAGTCCTGCCTATGGAATCTCTAAATAATACATCTCCTCCTATACAAATATTCGATTCGAGATTGTAGAAACAAACACTACCCGGTGAATGTCCAGGGCAGAACAACATTTCTATTTTCATCCCATCTAAATCAATAGGTTTGGATACATCTAAAAAATGAGAGTGCAATAGCAGTTCTTCGGTCATAGGAATACCATATCTCTCAGCTACGACAGGGACAGTTCTTAAAACTTGTTCTTCCAAAGGATGAATGTATAACTCAAGTCCAAAAGTTTCGGCAATTAATCGATTAGAAAAAACATGATCTAAATGGCAATGCGTATTGAGTAAATACTTTGGTTTTAGTCCTAATTGGTTTATAGTTTCAACTAACGATGTCCTTTCTGAAGGGCTGTAAGCACCAGGGTCGATAATACATGCTGACTTAGTTTCCGTATGATATAGTAACGCCGTATTTTGGCTAAATGGATTTGCGGTAATGATTTCGACTTTTAGCATATTTAAGTATCATATTTTAGATATAGAGAAAATTATTTTTATTACTTTTAACTAAATGTAATGCATATTTATATAAGAACCTTGACCTTAGAAAACAAAAAATAGTTATTTTAAAAAATATAAATGACATTATTTAAAATTTTATAGATAAAAAACTGCTCAAATTGGATAATTTAAAATATTTATACTTAGGACTTTGTTTGTTTTTCTCTTTGGTATCGACCGCACAAGTTTCTAATGTTGAATATGGAAAAAATAGAGTTCAGCATCATGACGATTTATCTAATTGGTTGTATTATGAAAGCAATCATTTTAAAACCTATTGGTACGGAAAGTCAAGAAATTATGGTATTGCAACGGTTAAGATGGCAGAAAAAGACCATAAACATATCCAAGATGTAATCGAAGTTCAGACCAATAAGAAAATCTCAATTATCGTATTCTCAGACATTACAGACTTGCATCAGTCCAATGTAGGAACAAACGAAGTTTTTGAAACTAACGTGGGTGAAACAAAGCTGGTTGATAATAAAATTTTCGTTTATTTTGATGGTAATCACGAAAATTTAAGAGAACAAATAAGAGAAGGTGTTGCGGCTTATTACTATCAATATTTTATCAGAGGGGCAAATATACAAGAGAATGTTCAAAATGCAGTCTTATTAAATCTACCCAAATGGTTTGGCAACGGTTTGGTAAAATACCTTAGTAGCCCTTGGGATGTAGCTGCGGATTATGAACTAAAGAAAGTATTTCAGTCTCCTAAAAATACTTCTTTTGATAAAATAAAAAACAATCACACTTCCTTGATAGGACGTGCCTTTTGGTACTATGTCGGGATGAATTACGGCAATGCAACCGTTTCTAATATTCTTTACATGTCCAAGGTGAACCGTTCGGTAGAAACGGGGGTGCTTTATGTGGTGGGACAGCCCTTGTCCAAATTAAAAAATGATATTTTTAATTACTATAAAAATATTTATTCTTCGGATCAAAATTTACTAATCGATTCGTTGACGAAAATACAGGTTAAAAATAAATTCAAGGCTCCTATAACACAATTATCTACCTCGCCAGATGGAAATAACTTGCTTTATGTATTAAATGAAATAGGCAGGCAATCTATTTTTTTAAAAAAAATAAACGAGGATAAAGTTTTTAAAATATTCAAAACTGGTCTAAGAAACCCTTTCCAACAAACAGACTATAATTATCCATTGATAGATTGGAAACCAAATGGACAAGAGTTTTCGATTATTTACGAAAAGAAAGATCTTATTTATATGAGAACTTATTTTCTAAATGATTTGGAAAACCCGATAGAACAACTTTTAGATCCTACAATACGACGAGTATTCAGCATGGACTTTGTAGATGCTACGGACTTGATACTTTCTGCAGATAAGAATGGGAGTGCGGATTTATTGCTGTATCATTCTCAAAACAGAACATCCGAATCTTTGACGAATGATTTTTGGGATGATAGAGATGCAAAAATGGCAGAATATTTTGGACATAGAGGGGTCTTGTTTTCTTCGAATAGAATTAATAATATTATTAATAATGAAAAAATAGATTCTGTATTTACTCAGCCAGAATATGATGTTTTTTTTATGTATTTAGATTCTACAACAAACGAATTAGTAAGACTGACGGAGACTCCTTTGGTTGACGAAAGGTACCCAATGGTTCATGATAGTACACGATTGAGTTTTCTTTCCAATGAAAATGGATATTGGAATAGAAAAATAGGGCATTTAAATCAATATGTAGATCATTATTTGAGACATATGGTATTGAAAGATGGTACCAAACTAACCGTCCATGGAGATTCTTCTTTATCGAAATTTGATACGACACTAATTGTATCTTCACAGTATGAACCTATTCAAAAAATAAGGTCAATATCATATGTTAATTCCTTTTTTAAAAATGGTGCTCGGCTTCAAGTTAAAGATGAAAAAGGACGGTATTATTACGTTGTAGAAGGAGAAAAAGGCGACGAGGTATTTGTTCAAGATTCTATAAATACTACTCAGTTTGTAAAATCAAATCCATCTACTTTTTGGTCGATGTATTTAAATTTTCCTGATTTTTTTAAGTTAAATTCTACTGAAAATAATAAAAATAGTATGATAGATAGTACTTCAGAAACGCCTATTTTTGAAACCGAATTTGACGAGCCTGTAGGCAATCAATCTCAAAAAACAACACCGAATGTTGAAACAAAAGAGGGCTTAGTAGATATTTATGTACCAAAAATAACGCCTTATCGCATTGATTTTCGTTCTGCACCGCTAAGTGTACAGTTTGACAATTCTTTATTATTTAACGGGCTGAACACCTTCTCGGGTGGGCGAAATCAAACAGGTTACGAATACCCCGTAGGAGGTATATTATTCAAATTAGAAACAGACGATATTTTAGAAGATTATGGATTGGATATAGGTTTACGCTTACAGACAGACCTTCAGGGGGCAGAATATTATGTTCAGTTCAAAGATTTAAAGAAACAGTTAGATAAATATTATTCTGTTTATCAAAAAATTAGTACCAGAAGTATAGGGGCAATACCGTTTACGAGTGTTACTCGAAAAACAAAAAATATTATAACCATGGGAGTTGCGGAGTTTCGCTACCCATTGGATATATTTCGTTCACTTAGAGCTATTGGTACGCTTCGTAATGATAGAATTATTGCTTTATCAACGGATAACTTTGTAGGACAGGGCACGCCTCCTTTTGAGGTTCCAGATATAAATGAACAACGTATTGGATTGAGACTTGAGTATGTTTTTGATAATTCGTTTGAGAAATATATAAATATAAGACAGGGTTCACGCTATAAGGTGTTTGCGGAGTTTGTGAAAAAAATACAAATTGACTTTAATGACGGAACTACTGCGGACTTTGGCGGGGGATTGATGACCGTATTAGGCTTTGATGCTAGGCACTATCAACGAATTGATAAAAAATCTATTCTTGCGTTACGGTTAGCTGGGGCAACATCGATGGGGGCAGAAAAAATAATGTACCACCTGGGAGGAGTAGATGGATGGATTGGGGCTAGGTCTTCTGATGTCGCTCAACCACAAGGAGCGTTTGCTTATCATGCTTTGGCAGCTCAGATGAGAGGCTTTGATAATAATGTTCGAAATGGAAACACCTATTTAGTATCGAATGTCGAATTAAGAATTCCTTTTATGAGGTATTTAATAAATAGAGATATAAAGTCGAAGTTTATCCAAAACTTACAATTGGTCGGGTTTTATGATATTGGCTTGGCTTATGCGGGGAAGAGTCCGTTTAGTCCTGAAAACCCAATAAACTCCGATTTTATAACCAATACGGCGGTGTCTGTAGATGTGACTTATTTTAAAGACCCTTTGGTTATGGGGGTGGGCGCTGGATTACGTACTTCACTATTGGGCTATTTTATTAAATTTGATTATGCTTGGGGAATCGAAACCAGAACACTAAAAGACCCTTTGTTATATTTGTCAATAGGCACGGATTTCTGATTATAGATTGATTTTTTTTGGAGAGATTATTTTTAAAGAATCTACTTTTTTGAGAAAAGGCTGAACCCTCTTTTTGATAATTTGTTCCATCTTACTAAGTATTTCACTTTTTGTAAAATGCTGATGTACAATTAAACCCACAGAACGCGATGGTACCGAGTTACTGAATTTATAAATATGTTTTTGCTGTTCTTTTGTCATTTCCTGAACCGCAAGAGAAGGCAAGAAAGTAGTGCCTTTATGTGCTTTTACTAATTTTATTAAGGTTTCTAAACTGCCCGATTGGTAGTTTAAGTTAGGGTAGGGGCTGTGGTTTGATTTGAGGTTGCAAATATTTTCCACTTGGTTACGCATGCAATGCCCTTCTTCTAAAATCCAAAGTCTTTTGGTTTTTAATTCATGGATATCGACATCAATATTTGGTCTTTCTTTAGCATCAAATAATAAAAAAGGCTCATTGTAAAGAAATGTTTCAATCAATTTAGGTTCTTCTAACGGAGTAGAAACAATTCCGATATCAATAGTACGCTGATTGAGTTGAGATATTATTTCGTCCGTAGTGAGTTCTGAAACTGAAAATTGAACTTTTGGAAATTCATTAATAAATTGATTTAAAAATATAGGCAATAAATAAGGAGCAATAGTCGGAATAACGCCAATATGGATATTACCTGTATGGTTACCTTTTATTTCGTCAACTACTTCTTCTAATGAATCTATTTCTCTTTGAATACACTTCAGTTGAGAGAGTACCTTTTTTCCTTCATTTGTTATCGTAATAGGTTTGGTACTTCTATCGAAAATAACAACTCCCAATTCGTCCTCCAACCGCCCAATCATAGTGCTAAGTGTAGATTGAGTAATGTAACATTGACTAGCAGCTTCGCCAAAACTCAAATGGTTCTGAACAGCTATTGCATATTCAATTTGTCTTAAATTCATTGATAGTATCTATGTTATTATTTACAATATCGTAATTGCATTCGGCATAAAAATAATACTTTTGTGCCTCAATTGAAAAACAAACGATATTCTCTACGAAAATATTGAATAATTAATAGTTTGTAATTCGTTTTTTAAAATATTAAAACATAACAAAATGTCATTTGTTGGAAAAAAATTCCCAGATTTAAATGTTAATGCAATTGATTCAATGGGAGATACTTATGTATTGAATGTATTGAAAGAAGCAACAAGCAAAAACAAAAAAGTATTGTTATTTTGGTACCCTAAAGACTTTACATTTGTTTGTCCTACGGAATTGCACGCATTCCAAGCTGCATTGAAATCTTTCGAAGATAGAAATACAATCGTTATTGGTGCGTCTTGTGATACAGCAGAGGTTCATTTTGCTTGGTTGAATACATCAAAAGATGAAGGTGGTATTGAAGGCGTTACTTACCCTTTGATTGCTGATGCAAATAGAAACTTATCTTCTTTATTAGAAATTTTGGATGCAGAAGTAGAAGAAATAGATGAAGAGAACGGGCACGTTGTTTTGGGTGGTGATAATGTATCATACAGAGCTACTTACTTGATTGACGAAGATGGTTTAATTTTCCACGAAGGGGTTAATCACATGCCTGTTGGTAGAAATGTAAACGAATATTTACGTTTGATTGATGCTTATGCTCATGTTCAAAAGAATGGAGAAGTTTGTCCTGCAAACTGGGAAGAAGGAAAAGAGGCAATGAAAGCGGATCGCTCAGGAGTTGCTTTATATTTATCAAATAATTAAGATTAAAGATGGTTCAAGAGTTAGAAAACGACAACTTAGGTGAAATCGTAGCACAGAACGATAAAGTAATGGTGCAATATTCGGCAGGATGGTGTGGTAATTGTAAAATTATGAAACCTAAATTCAAAAAATTAGCTTCTGAAAACGAAACTATTCCTTTTGTAATTGTTGATGCTGAAAAATACCCAGAGTCTAGAAAATTGGCTGCGGTTAATAATTTACCAACATTTGCTTCTTTTGTAGGCGGTGAGATTGTAAACCAAGTTTCAACTAACAAATTCGAAATATTAAAAGAATTAGTAAATGAGACTACCAGTAATTAAACACCTAACTCAATTTATTGAGAATAACGATGTAGATTATCTACTCGAAACGATAGAAACATTAGAAAACCTAACAGAATGTTCTAATTTGAAAGATGATGAACTAGACGTTATTGGAGAATTGATGTCAAACATGTTTGGTGCTATCGAAGTTGATAATATGAAAAAAACTGGGCTATCTGAAAAAGAAGCACTTAACCAGTTTATGAAACGTGTAATGGGGTCTATTGATAAATAGAATCTCTATTCTGAATAATATAAAATCCCTCTTTTAGTTGTTATACTGAAAGGGGGATTTTTGGGTTTTGTGCCTAATTAGAAAGACTTCAGTTTGCATTTGTCAAATTGAAAAAATACAAAGACTTCAAAATTAGAAAACCAACATTATAGGCGAAATGATAAATTATTACTATTTTTGAAGTCTTTATAATTAACTTTATCCTGTGTTTTTTTGAAATCAGAAAATCCTACATATTATACGACGCTACTGACCGCTATTGCACTGAGGAAGTCTCCTTCTCATGATGCTGCCATGCTTGGGCAGATTTTATTTGGAGAACCTATCGAAAAATTAAGAAATGGGTTACATTTTTTTAGAGTAAAGTGCTTGGTTACGGGGCAGATAGGTTGGGTAGACCGATGGCAAATTGTAGTATTAGAAGATGTAGAAAATTTCGATGCTCCTATGTCTATGGATTTTATTCAACCTGCATTTAATAAAAGCGAATCCATGTTGCTTTCGTTTGGCAGTAGGATGAATAATTTTGATGGACTTCAATTTCATCTTAATAAAGAGCGTTGGCAATATAGTGGTTCAGCTATTGACAAACCATTACCTCCTACTATTAGTTTATTAAATAAGGTTTGCAATAAATTATTAAATATACCTTACCTGAAAGGAGGACGTTCTGTT
Source organism: uncultured Saprospiraceae bacterium (assembly GCA_937922815.1). Classification (GTDB taxonomy): domain Bacteria; phylum Bacteroidota; class Bacteroidia; order Chitinophagales; family Saprospiraceae; genus CALAJP01. The sequence continues at coordinate 6,237 of CALAJP010000276.1, read as the reverse complement.
CTGGGGATAGATTCGTTAGGCTTGTTACAATTGGTTTATTCTTGTTTTGGTGTTCAAATAGGTGTTGACTTAAAGGAACAAATGAAAGAAGGCAAAACTATTGACTTTATTAGTGAAGCTGTCTGCGGAGATATTGTTTTTTTTGAAGATGAAAATGGTACCCCAAACCATGCAGGAATTTTTTTAGGAAAAGGTAACATCTTTCATGTATTGGGCAAAACGAAAGTTGATTACGTAGATCATCAAGGAATATTCTTTGATAGAAAGCAAAATTATTCTCATGTAACAAAGGTTATTAGAAGAGTAACTTTATTTGAAAAAAATCATCCAACCAACGACAAAAACGAGTCTATTTATAAGGCTTCTAACCAATTGTCAATGTTTTAATATCCTCATATTTTCTTGTTTTTCATAGTGAATTATCATTTCCAAATTGACATTGAATCTGTTTTTTGCATTCCTTGTTTAGGGTATTTTTTGTATCTTCTAAAAACTATAAGCGTCACTTTTTGAGAGTCTTATGTTGATAGAAAATACACTGTTTTACGCCTGTTTCATATTTGGTATAGTTAATGCTTTTCAATATAGTATTGAAACACGCCATCGATTAATAAAATATGAAAACACAGTCATTCGTAAATTCTAAATTGTTTCTACTATTATTTTTTAGTTGTAGTATTCAAAGTATTTTTGCTCAATTTAGTGTTCAGCCAGTTCAATCACCTGCTAGCCCCACTTCTGTTATTGAAGAAGTTTTATTGGGAAAAGGAGTTGAGGTAATAAATGTAACCTATTCTGGTAACGAAAACCAAGTGGGGACTTTTCAAAACGGAGCTAATATTTTTGGAATTCAAACAGGGTTAGTCCTAAGTACAGGGTTCGTTTCTGATATTGAAGATACTGAAGATGCTGAAGCCTCTGAAGAAATTAACCTGAGCTCAGAAACTACAATTGATCCTGATATCAACGCCTTACGGAATGGAAGTCAACCAATTCATGATCCCGTTACCTATATAATTGATTTTGTACCTTCTTCGGATTTAGTTGAATTTAAGTATGTTTTTGCTTCGGAGGAATATCCTGAATTTAGTTGTTCTAATTTTTCGGACTTTTTCGGGTTTTTTGTTTCTGGACCTGGTATAAATGGACCTTACGAGAATGCTGCTGAAAATATTGCACTCGTAGAGGGGACAAATCAGGTTGTATCAATAGAGACGGTTCACCCCAATTATATTGATGGGGCTAATGGTCCTGCACTTGGGTTGCCCGATAATTGTGGTGATGCAAACATAGGATTGTATAATTCTTCATTGGGTTCAACTGATGAATTTGTATTTGATGGTTATTTAAATGTAATGACAGCAAGTATTGGTGTTGTACCTTGTTCTCAATATCGCTTAAAAATAGTTTTGACAGACCAAGGAGATGGAATACGCGATTCAGGGGTTTTTTTAGAAGCTAATTCTTTGTCTTCAGAAGGCTCAGATTTGGTTATTGTAACCCCGAATGATGATGGTGTTTTAGTAGAAGGTTGTGTGGATGGTTCGGTAGAAGTGAGGATTTCTAAAGCATTGAGTACAGATACAGATATAAACTATTCTGTTCTCACTGGAGTTAATTTTGCTGAAAATGGAACAGATTTCCAAGATATAGGAACTCAAGTAACCATTCCTGCGGGCAGTTTATCAAACACAATAGATATTGTAACTATCGGTGATAGTGATGTTGAATCTGAAGAAATAATAGGTATTTCTTTTCAAATAAGTTCGTGTTTGTACGATACCGCATATTTTATTTTAAGAGATTCAATATTGGAAGCACCCGATTTAGGTTTAGATGAATCTATTTGTGAAGGTGAAAGCTTATTTCTAGATGCTCAAATTTCTACTCCAAGAGGAGGTATTGATACTTTTGAGGTAATTCCAACAGGGACTTTCTCCGCCAATACAACAGCAGTTATTTCTGTTGCTGGAATAAATAATAAATATTTAAATTCTAAATCTATTGACCAAATATGTGTAGATTTAATCTACCAACCTAATACAAATCAAACAGAAGTATATTTAACAAGTCCAAGTAATATTAAGATTCCGCTTTCTATTAACAACAATAATGTTTTTACAAATTCAAATTCTAAGATTTGTTTTTCCCCAGATGCGAGTGGAACTATCCAAGATACTTATTCTGGAGTTGGGGAAGGACCTTATTTACCTGATGGTAATGTTAGCGAATTATGGACGGGAGTACCTAAACCAATTGAAGGAGATTGGTTGATAGAAGTAAATAATTCTTCTGGTGTAGGAAATGGTCAACTCAAGGAAGTTTTATTTGTTTTAAAAGATGAATATGATTATTCACATGTATGGAGTCCCTCTACGTGGTTGACTAGTCCTGCAACAGATACTACAACTGCAAAGCCGATAAGTGATATAACATATACTGTTGATATTACAGATATTTATGGTTGTGGAGTTGATGCCGAAAAATCAATTGATATTCAAGATTCTTTGGAGGCCCCTGTTGTCAATTGTTCAGGAGTGAGTAATGATGAAATCACTTTTGCATGGACTGCTATTTCAGGAATTACTGACTATGAGATTAATGTAGATAATGCAGGTTGGGTAAAACCTAATGGAACAACTGGACTTACGCATGAAATTACAGGACTAAGCCAAGGAGAGACCGTAAATATTCAAGCTAGAGGGGTAGGAGGTAGTTGTGGTTCTAAAATTGGAACACAATCTTGTACAACAATAGATTGTACAGGAAAAGAAATTACGGTTACTAACAAGCAAGACCCTTCGTGCCCTAATAATACAGACGGTTCTTTTACCGTATCTTATTCGAGCACAGACGGACCAATAAATTATTTTTTAGGAACAGAAACGAATATCACAGGAATTTTTTCTTCTTTAGGAGCAGGCTCTCATTCTGTTTTGGCAAGAGATGCCTCAGGGTGTGGAAAAACGCTTGTTGTAGTACTTAGTGACCCCACTCAAATAGAAACTTCAATTTCGATAAATCAGCAAATAGATTGTAATAATACAACAGGAACAGTAACGGTTTCTGCATCAGGAGGAGCAGGTAACTATTCTTATATATGGTCTAATGGAAGTACTATTGTAGAAGCAGATAACTTGAGTGCAGATACTGAATACGAAGTAAGGGTTACTGATGCTAATGGTTGTTTTGCTCTTGATACTATAGAATTAACTACGGTTGCTAGTATTTCAGCAACATTAAATGATATTGAAATTTGCCCTGGCACTAATGATGGAGAATTGATAGTTGAGAATTTATCCAACACAGTAGGAAATGTAAACTATACATGGGCTGGACAAACAGAAACAAGTTCTACGTTGAGTAATCTTGGAGCAGGAAGTTATTCAGTTACTATTTCTGATGATTCAGGTTGTGATTTAGTTTTAAATGCACAAGTGAATTCTTCAAGTTTAGCAGCGACTACTACTTTTACACAGGATGATTGTGGAGTAGTAGGTATAGGAACAGCTACGGTTACTCCAACGGGTGGTACAAGTCCATATTCATATGCTTGGTCAGATGCAAATAGTCAAACCCTTGCTACAGCAACAGGTTTGTCTCAAGGTAATTATAAGGTTACCGTTACCGATGCAAATAATTGTTCTATTGAAGAATCAGTAGATATTACGCAAATTAATGGTGTTACTATAATTGATGCTACAATAGTTGGTGAATCCTGCTTAAATGCTAATGATGCATCGGCTACTATTAACATTAGTGGAGGAACAGCACCATTTGTATATAATTGGAATAATAGTTCAGTTTCATCGACGGGACCAACGGCGGCAAATTTAGAACCCAATACTTATAATGTAGAAGTTGTAGATGCTTCAGGATGTGCGGATAATTTAGAAGTTGTTGTAGAACCTAATAATGGAATTCAAATTTCTGCTAATATTATACCAGTAGGTTGTACAGGTACTACAGATGGTTCTATAGATATAACAATTACTGCGGATAATCCAATTGCGAACATAAATTGGGATAATGGGATGACAACTGAAGATATATCAAATCTTTCCGCAGGAGATTATTCAGTTACATTAATTGACAATACGGGATGTCAAAAAGATACTTCTTTTACGGTAGGGCAGACAAGTGGATTCAATGCTATTCTTTCGGATGGTATTACATGTTTCAACGCATCTACGGCTACTCTTGAAGTAACTAACCTGAATGGAGCTGTTGAACCTATTACTTATACTTGGACGGGTACTAGTTCAACATCTAACAGTGCAACGAACTTGGGCGTAGGTACTTATAGTGTAGTGGTTATGGATAATGCGGGGTGTCAAAATACATTATCAGCCAACGTTATTTCTAATGGCAGTATTAATACTAGCGTAAATGCGGTTCCTGATGATTGTAGAACGATAAATGTAGGACAAGCAATTGTTGTTCCATCGGGAGGAACTGCCCCATATACTTATTTGTGGGATGACTCTAATGCTCAAACTACGAATGCGGCCACAGGGCTTTCTGCAGGTTCTTATGCTGTAACGGTAACAGATAATATTGGTTGTACTGCTCAGAGTAGTGTAGTTGTTGGAAGCCCTTCGGGAATTGGAATTTCAAATATTCAAATTAATTCTAATGATTGTCATGGAGATTTGAACGGAGAAATTTCTTTTGATGTAATAGGGGGAACTGCTCCTATTGATATATCATGGGATGATGCTTCTTTACCTGCAACTAATACGCTTTCTAATTTAGCCAGTGGAATATATGAAGTAACGGTTAGGGATGTGAATTTTTGTGAGAGTAGTCGTAGGTTTACTATAGACTCTCCAGATTCTATTGAAATATTAGGCACTGCAACTAATTTACTTTGTTTTGAAAATTCGGATGCAACTATTACCCCCGTTGTTACAGGAGGCAACCCAGGAGGATATACTTATTTGTGGGATGATGGTGTTACGACTATTAATCGTACTGGATTATCACGAGGTAACTATAATCTTATTGTTACAGATGTACTTAATTGTAGAGAAACAAAAAGTTTTGAAGTTACCGCACCTGAAATTCTAAGTTTAAGTATGAATAGTGAAAAGGCGGATTGTTTTTATAATCACAATGGTCAAGTAAGTGGAACTGCTCAGGGAGGAACTCAACCTTATACCTATACTTGGTCTAATGGTATTATTAACCAGAATTTAATAGAGAATCTTTCTCCTGATGAATATAAGTTGACTGTTACCGATGCCAATAATTGTATTGTATCAGATTCGTTGGTTTTGGAAAGCCCCGATACTTTAAGGGCAGACTTTGAAGTAGATGAAGTAACTTGTTTTGATGGAAGTGACGGCGAAATTAGAATTTTTGCAAATGGTGGCGAAGGACAATTGTTATATTCCCTAGATGTTTCTCCTTTTTCTACTGCAAGTGTTTACCCTCAATTAGAAAGAGGTTTTTATAATGTAGGTGTAAAAGATGAAAATAATTGCATAATTGATACCTTATTATATGCATCAGCTCCAGACCCTATTGTTGTCGACCTTGGAAATGACACAACATTAGTATTGGGAGATTCATTATTGTTGAATGCCAACATAAGTGGCAATATAGGAGGCGTTCAATATTTGTGGTCAAACACTGAAGCTCCTGCATTAAATTGTATTGATTGTTTTAATCCTGTTGTCTCACCTTTAGATCGAGTAGATGTTAGTTTAACCGTAACCGATGACGCTGGATGTGTAGGAAATGACTTAAAAACAATTTACGTTGATTTGGATTATACAATTACAGCACCAAATGTATTCTCTCCTAGTCAAGCTCTTAATTTAGATAATAGAGGGTTTACACTATATGGAAAAGAAGGAGTGAGAGTTAATGTTTTGAATATATTCGACCGTTGGGGGGATAAAGTATTTGAAAATAGTGATTTTTGGGTTAATGATATATCTAATGGGTGGTTTGGAGATTATAAAAAAGATTTATTGCAGCCAGCTGTTTTTGTTTGGCAAGCAGAAGTTCTTTTTCCTAACGGTGTAACTAAAATTGTCTCTGGAGATGTATTACTCTTAAAGTAATTGATTGTTATGTTTATATGTATTCGTAAAAAATAAATATAAATAAAGGGGTAAAAAAGATGTAAATAGATTAGGAAAGGCGAGAATAGAGTTGTAGTTTTGCAGCCGCTTAGAAAGCTAAGCAATTTTTAACTTGAAAAGTTGATGTTAGGGTGGTTTAAAAATA
>CALAJP010000275.1 GCA_937922815.1 uncultured Saprospiraceae bacterium | reverse complement strand
CTAAGAAATGCTTTTCAACCTATAAATGATTATAATTTCTTAGCTACTAAAATAGAAATTGCAGATTCAAATACATTGAAAACCATTGCTCACGATTTGGTAAAATCCGTAGATAATGCGGCAATCGTTATTGCTGCTGATATCGCAGGCAAACCACAAATAGCGGTCATTTTCAATCAAGATTTAGCAAAACTAAAGGACTGGCACGCAGGAAAACTAGTCAAAGAATTTGCCCAATTCATCAAAGGTGGTGGTGGCGGCCAACCCTTCTTTGCTACTGCAGGAGGAAAAGATATTTCTGGTTTAGATAATGTTGTTGAGGCGGCTAAAGAATACTTTAAGTAGTCTTTTGTTTTATGTGAAGCAATAAAATCTTTCATTTTTACAATGAAAAAACCAATAAAAGAGATGTACTTTTGTAATATTAGGTACATCTCTTTTTATATTAAAGAATTATGAAGGGAGAAACGAGAGGTGAAAAACTAAAACTATGAAAACAGGTAATTTTTTAAAACAGATTTGGTTCGATTCAAAAGGTGAAATTTCAAACACAGACAGTACTTTACCTAAAGAACTTTTTGATAACCAAATAGGCAAGATTTTCTCTCTTGGAAATTACTATTATTATATCCTTAACTTTAGTAACCTACCAGATGTTAGAATGGAATACAGAAACGAATCTTTATCTCGTTTTTTTGGTGTTCCGCCTGAAGAAATGAGCTTAGAATTGTTAATGAGCAGGATACACCCCGACGATATTCCGTTCATAAAACAAGCAGAAAGTTTTGTTCTTGAGGCTATTCATAAAAAATATAAAAAAAATTTATTACATTTTAAGAATAGCTATTCTTTCAGAGTAAAAGATAAAAATAGCACGTATAAATTAATTCACCATCAAAGCACTATCATCAAAATTGACGATAAAGGAAATTTTTCTCATTCCATAAATGTACACACTGATATTAGCCATATTACAACAGTCAATCCACGAACAGTTTCTTTGTTTGGGTTTGATGGCATGCCTAGTTATATGGGGGTAGACCCTTATGATGGTAATTTTTTCGAAAGTACACCCTTTTTCTCCGAAAGAGAAGCTGAAATTATACGTCTGTTTTCTTCGGGGTATTCTTCGAAAGAGATTGCAAGTCAATTATTCATTTCGAACCATACCGTAACCACTCACAGAAAAAATATTTTAGCTAAAGCGAATTGTAATAAAATGACCGAAGTAGTTGCATTGAGCATCAAAAAAGGATTGATTTAATAAACTAGAACAGGAATCGACTACGTTAAACTTGTCGAATGAGTATAGATTCTCATATCAAAACACGTCGTCTATTCTTCTCATTGATAATCAATAAGATATATTTATCTTGGACAATTACTCTTTTTTCTGACAGGCAATACCTTTTTTAAGGTATTGAGTATGTAGAAACCATACATTACTTTTGGTAAATCAACACTTAATAAAAGCCTAATTAGTTTTTATTGAAAATTTTATCTTCAAAACACCCCATTATAAATGCGAAAATTATTTGTATTAATAATTTCTACATTTTCTATTTTTATTTTTGGTAATGAAAAATCATTACCCCAAGAAATTATTGAAATTACTGAAGAAAATCAGAAAATTGATATTTTTTCACAACTCTATTTTTATAAAGAAAAAGGAAAGCAAACTTTTGAGAAAAATAGACTTCCCGACTCTTTATTCCAAAAACCAGAAACGCTAAAATATCATTGCGAATCATTCAATAGGGAAACACTTTGGATGAAATTTAAAGTGATTAACAAAACAGATAAAGACCAAATTTATTATTACACTCTAAGAAATTCATACTCTTACAAAAGCACAATTTTCCTACATTCAAATGATGAAACTACCGAATTACATACGTATTCTTATCAAAAAATAAAACGAGAAAACACCTATTCCAATTATCCTACATGGAAAATTCATTTACCCAAAGATGAGTTGGTTACAGTATATCTAAAAATGTATGAAAGCGGCGGAAGGGCTAAAATGACTGGTGTTTTTCATAGCGAAAAAGATTTTATGGTTTACAATATGAAATCTAGTTTGATACATTCAGCATATTTCATATTCATACTCTTTATTATTTTCTTCACCGTTTATATTGCTCATGTTTATAAAAGACCTTTTCTATACTTTTTTGCACTATATATCGTCTTTTTTTCCGTTGATTATCTGTGTATTCATGGTATTGGTCAGGCATTTTTATGGACAGAACATGAATTTTTATTAAAAAATACCCGAAGCATTAGTAATGCTACCAGTGCTATGTTTATGTGTTTGTTTTTTGGGAGTTTGTACCGACATTTTGGTACGCCACGCTGGGTTGAATGGGTATTTTATGGAGTAGCCGCTGTTTTTGGAGTCATTCTGTGCCTATACGGAGTGAAGTTTTTCTTCGGAGGGTTTAGTTCTCTTTTCTTATATGTTTGGAGTTTAATTTCAAAATTGGCAATTCTTTTTATTGGAATCCATTTTTATCTAGCTTTCCGAAAAGATGTACCCTATTATTTACCTTTTGTATTCGTTTTTCATACCGCATTTGCATTTATCAACAGAGAACATATTTTCACCTATAGTACCAATGGTTTTGTAGATTGGTTAAAAATGAATGTTTATCATGTCAGTTTAGGAGTAGAAATACTAGCTTGGTGCTATTTTATTTCTTCTAAATTTAGAGATGAAAAAAGAAAATTAACATCTCTAGAAAAGAGTTTGAAAGCATTGCAAGACAAGCAAAAACCAACAAAACCAAAGAAAGTACAACCTATCGTCATTGATAACGAAATAGAATATCCACAAAAAATTACGCTTAAAAATAATGCAACCTTAGATACTAAAGATATTATTTACATCAAATCTGATGGGCATTATTTAGAATATTATACTACAAATAAATCCAAAGCAGAAATTGACAGAAATTCATTAACTAAGGTCTTGGCTACCTTGCCGCCTTCTCAATTTGTCAGAATACACAAATCGTATATTGTAAACATCGAACATATTGAAGTGGTAAATACAACTAGCTTGACACTAGTTAATGGAGTTTCGGTAAACCTTTCCCGTACTTATAAAGAACGATTCAAGGAAGTTTTAAAAATGGAAGACATTAGTAATTATGCTTAATATCGGTCAGTCGTGACAAAACACATGTCAGTTGTGACAAAAAATTGCATAATTCACTGATTTTATAGTCATTTGCTACTGTTGAAGATAAAATATTTAAATTATACGGTGACTCTGAAGTACGATTGTTTTTAATTGCTTTATCCCCTTAAAACCAAACCTTAGATAACTCTCTATTTTGAACAACGTTTTTATACCAAAATCAATTAGAGCACCGTGTATTTTTATCGTCTTGTTACTCCTACTACAATTGGGTAATGATCCGAGAATTTATCGCTTAGGACTTTACTATTTGTTACAGTTAGGTCATTGTCTACAAAAATATGATCTATTTTCAATAAAGGAATTCCACTATATGTTGTTCCCAGTCCTCCTCCTTTTTCGAAAAATCCATTCTGATATTTGCTATTAAACAATTCGTAAGTTAAAGACTGAGAAGTCTCATTAAAATCTCCTGCTATCAAAACAGGAATATCTTTTTTCATATTTCGAATATGGTTGAGAATTGTTTCGGCTTGTTCTTCTCTCAAGATAGATGCCTTTTTATAATTTGCAAAAATATCATAAATAGTCCGATAAGTAGATTCATCTTTAAAATCTGGATTATTAACCAACTCTTGTGTTTGCTTTGTAATTCGATTGGTTTGTAAATGCAAATTATATACTCGAATATGACCTAATTGTACGTGGTTAATTTCAATCCAAATGGCTGAATTTCCTTTACTCTTAATATCGACAGTACCTGTTTTAATTATTGCATACTTAGAAAGAATAGCCGTTCCATGCTTGGGATGCTTAAAACTATGACTTAGTAGCGAAATATCCTTAAAGGTTGAAATATTTTGATTTGAACACTCTTGTAAACAAATTAAATCTAAGTTAGGAAAACTACTTATCGACTCTCTAAACTCCTTTTTGAAGGTAGAAACATCTTTTCCTACCTGATAAAGTCTAAATATGTTATAAGATAGCAAATGTGTACTCGATTTATAATCTTTTGGGCTATTGATGTTCCAGTTAAAAAATGCTTTGTAATAATCGATGCCTCCTATTATCACCACACATGAAAATAAAAAATACCATTTCTTCTTCCACAGCCAAAAAAATATAAATAGAATATGCCCTATTAAAAGCCAAGGTAAGAACAAGCCCCAAATTGTTATCCACCAATAATCTACAGGTGACAAATCTCTTCCTAAAAAAGAAAACACTGTAAATAGCACCAAAAATGATTGGCAAAGCAACAATATTTTCTTAGCAAAATTTTTCACTGAGAATTATTTTTTACTGGCATGATTAAGAAACTCTTTTTCTTTTTCTGATAATGAATCGTAGCCCTCTTTTTTGATTTTTTCAAGAATGGCATCTAATTTTTCTTGAAAATCGTTTGGGGAAAAAGAAGCATTAGGCCGCTTCGTTTCATTGATAGAACGAATTTTTGCCTTACCTTTAGTTCGTTTAGAAGAAGATTTTCGAGCTTTATTAAATCGTTTTTTATGCTTAATATTATTAAAAAAGTCGGAAATATAGTCAATTGCCATATTAAATGGTTCTGCTAAGTCTGTACCTTTTTGGAGGAATGCTATATAGGCATATCCCATCAATGCCCCTCCTAAATGTCCGAAATGTCCTCCTGTATTAGAATTGCCAGCTGTTCCTATTAAGTCCAAAAAAACTACTGTAGCCGCAATATATTTTAAAGAAACATCTCCTAAGAACAATAATCGCATCTTGTAATCAGGAGCTAATTTAGCCGCAGCCACTACAAATGCCATCGTTGCTGCAGAGGCACCATAAGCATAATCGCCAATAGAACTAAACATAGATAAGTTAGCTGAGATGAAAAACGCAAGGCAACCTGCTATTCCTCCTAATAAATAAATACTAACCACACGATTATTACCTATAAAATCGCCTACTATTCTACCAAACCAATATAAAAACAACATATTGAACAACAAGTGCATAAAACCCTCGTGCAGAAACATACTGGTAATGGAAGTCCAAAACCTTAGAATTACATATTTAGCATTAGAAGAAAAGGACAGCCATTCTATTATTTCACGATAAAGAGTTGATGAACCTCCTGTACCATAGAATAAAACTAATTTAAGAATATTAATAATTACAAAAACAATCACATTGATAATGATCAATCGAGTGATATTGTTTCCATATTGAAGTTCTCGTTTTATATCTGACCAGATAGAATCGAACATATTTTTATTTTGAATAAAAAACTAAGTTTTTAGTTATCATTTTTTTTAAACAACAGATTCAAACTTTTTATTTAGACGCATTCATATTCTAGTTGTGTCTACTGCTCAAGCATAAAATAACTTAAACATATTTAATAACAACATAAATATCGAGAATCTGTTTTCATCTTAACTCCAAAAATATACACAAATATTTTTTTGTGCCTATAAAAATTAGATGAATTTCATTATTTGTTAGTCAAATACTCGATTTAATTCTCTAACCCTTCCCATTTAGGCTTTATTAGATTAAATTTTATATGTTTTTAGAATACACAAGATAGTGCTATCTTTGTGCCATAAAATAAAAATTACATGTTTAAAATAAATATTTACTTACGTTTCGGATTAATTGCTTTTTGTCTTGTTGTAGGAATAGTTCTATCCATTGCTTATGGGTTTTGGTATGCCTTTCCTTTATTACTGACAGGGATATTACTTTTAGCGGGGTATTTTTTGTTAGGAACAATCATGTCCGCAGGCGAATTGCTTCAAATGGGTGATTTTGCAGAAGCCGAAAAAAGGTTAGATTTAACGAAGTTCCCTAAGCTACTTTACAAAACCAATCGTGCGTTTTATTATATTCTGAAAGGTTCATTGGCCATGAACAGAAAAGACACTGCCGAAGCTGAAGAATATCTAAAAGAAGCTCAAAGTATTGAATTGCCTTCGGATAACGAAAGAGCAATGGTTGAATTACAGTTGGCAAACATTCAGGCTCAACGTAGCAATTGGAATGCTGTTAAGCACCATATCAACAAAGCAAAAAAAATGAATGTGACTGAAAGTCAGCTAAAAATGCAAATCAAACAATTTGAGCAAGGCATAAAACAGTCTGGAGGTATCACCGCTGCCCGTCAAATGAACAAAGGTAGAATGCCTACTCAAATGAGTGGAAAACGCCGTAGACCTAAAATGAAGTAATTCAAAAAATAAATTTGATTTTGTCAGTCTCATTTTGTTAATTTTATGAATCAAGGTTCAAGATATTTTGGGCTATCATTTATAAAATAAACCTATGAGTCGTCTTCCTTTTAGCAGTTCTGTTTATCAAAACAGAAGAAATTTGCTAATTAATCATATCAATGAACCTATTTTATTATTAGGAAACCAATCTGTCGGCATTAACTATAAGTCAAATAGTTATCGATTCGTACAAGATAGTACATTCTTGTACTTTGCAGGATTGAATTTGCCCAATTTGGTTATCTATATTCATCAAGAAGAAGTAATTCTTTTTGGAAATGAGTTTACCGTTGAATCTGCTGTATGGACAGGCCCTTTACCTACTTTACGTGACCAAGCAGCAGAGGCAGGAATCAGCAAAGTGCTTCCTCTTTCAGAAATGAAAAATATGGTGGCTTCAAATACTCATTTTTTGCCTCCTTATCGTGGCAATCATACTTTATTGTTAAGTGATTTATTAAATATTCCTCCTTCAAAAGTAGAACAAAACGTTTCTCAAAAGCTAATAAGAGCAGTCATTAATCAGCGAATAATCAAGTCTGAACAAGAAATATCCTATATGGAAGATTCTTTGGCTGTTACCAAAATCCTTCACGAAACATTAATGAATAATTGCCTTACGGGTAAAACCGAAGCTGAATTGCATGGGCTCATGTTACAAACGGCAGCTTCCCACGGATGTACTTTTTCTTATCGACCTATTATTACCAAAAATGGTCAGATTTTACATAACGAAACTTACCTAAATACACTTTCTACGGAGGATATGGTATTAGCAGATATGGGCGTTCAAACTGCGGCTGGTTATGCTTCTGACATTACAAGAACTTTCCCTGTAGATGGAAAATTTGTTGGAGAACAACAGTTTTTTTATGAATTGACACTTAAAGCTCAACAACAAGCTATTCAATCCATAAAATCTAATGCTAACTTTTTGAGTATTCATGTAGAAGCAGCTACTGTTATTGCTGAAGGAATGATTGATGCAGGTTTTTTTAATGGAGATGCAGCCGAAGTAGTTCATAGTGGTGCTTACGCATTGGCATTTTCTCATGGTTTAGGACATGCAATTGGTTTAGATGTTCATGATATGGAGAATTTGGGTGAAGATAATGTAGGTTATAATGGAGAAATTTCTAGGTCTGATAAATTCGGAATGGCTTATCTTCGTTTTGGAGGAAAACTAAGTGAAGGAATGGTAATGACGGTGGAACCTGGCATCTATTTTATCCCTGAATTAATTGCCAGTTGGAAGAAACAAAACAAGTTCCCAACACTAATTAATTATTCTAAATTCGAAGAATATAGCTCTTTTGGCGGTATTCGAATAGAAGATAATATTTTAGTTACTAAAGATTCTTACAGAATATTGGGCGAACCTATTGCAAAATCTGTTGAAGAAATAACTAAATAAATTCTGCGACTAAAAATATACTTCCCAATATAAAGATATTACCCGAAGCCTTAGCATTCGCCTTTGCCGATGCTAAGGCTTCTTTATGATTGGAATAAAAATTTCCTTCCAAGTTATACTTTTCAGCCTTTTGTTTTAATGTCTCAGCGGGCATCGTTCTGGGTTGAGGAAATTGTGTAAAATAGAATGTGGCTTCTTTAGGAAATAAGGGCAAAACTTCATCTACATTTTTATCTTTTGAAAATGCTAACATGATATGCAAATTGGAAATATCGCCTAAATACTTGCAAGCCCATTCTAACCCCTCTCGATTGTGAGCAGAATCACAAATAACCAAAGGTTTGTTTGAAAGTACTTGCCATCGACCAATATAATGCGTTAACTTTTTCACTTCTTCCCAACCTTCAATAATCCTTTCTTGGCTTAATTTTTCGAAAATTTGGTTCTTTATCATCCAATCTAATGCCGTATAAGCTGTTTGAATATTTTCAATTTGGTAAGCCCCTGCTACATCAACAAGCGTGTTAATTAATATTTTACCTTCTTTTTTGATAATTACTTTCGTATCAATCAAAGATGATTCTTGAATATTGGTTTCAAAAATTTGGTCAGCAAAAATAATTTCAGAAGATTCTTTTTTTGCCTTTTCTATAAAAACAGTACTGGTTTCGGTTTGTGTTTTTCCTATAATAACGGGAATATTTTTCTTAATTATTCCTGCTTTTTCATTGGCAATTAATGGCAAAGTATCGCCCAAAAACTGTTGGTGGTCATGCCCAATATTAGTAATTACAGAAAGTATAGATTGAATTATATTCGTAGAATCTAATCGGCCTCCTAAACCAACTTCTATTATACAAACATCTAAATCTTGGTCACGAAAATAACACAGTGCCATTACAAAAGTCAACTCAAAAAACGAAGGTTTCCATTTATCAATCGCAGGTTGGGCTTTTCTGACAAAATCAATCACATAAGATTCTGGAATAAATTGATTTCCTATTTTAATACGCTCTCTAAAATCTTTATAATGGGGGGAAGTGTACATACCAACTTTGAGACCAGAAGCAATTAATGGAGCAGCAATCAAATGACTAGTACTTCCTTTGCCGTTCGTTCCGCCTATATGAATACATTTTTTCAATTCTAAATGAGGATTTCCAAAAAAATCAGCCAAAGATAAAGTCCTTGACAAATCTAATTTTAGTGCCGTAGCTCCTTTGTTTTGAAAAAAAGGCAATTGCTCAAATAAAAATTCAATGGTTTGTTGATAATTCATCATAAATCATGGTTATTATAGACCTCAAAAATAACGTATATTTACTCGTAAAACTAAAATAGTTAATATGAAAAAAGTAATGGTTATTGGAGCAGGCACCATGGGAAATGGGATTGCTCAGACGTTTGCAACTTATAGTTTTGAAGTTTCTTTAGTTGATGTTTCTGCCAATCAATTAGAAAAAGCACTAAAAACCATTCAAAAAAACCTTTCTCGGTTGGCTTCCAAAGATAAAATTGAAGCATCAAACATTCCTAATATTTTATCAAATATTACAACCTTCGACTCTTTTGATAACATCGTTTCTCAACAAGATTTGATTATTGAAGCCGCTACCGAAAACCCTATTTTAAAAGCGAAAATCTTTCAACAAATTGCTAAAAACCTTACCGATAATACTATAGTAGCAACCAATACTTCTTCTATTTCTATCACTAAACTTGCTGCTGAAATTCCTAACCCTAAGAGATTTATTGGAATGCATTTTATGAATCCTGTTCCTATCATGAAATTGGTAGAAATCATTAAAGGCTATGATACCAGTAATGAAACCATTGATATCATTAACAATTTGTCTATTCAGTTAGGCAAAACACCTGTTATTGTTGATGATAAACCTGGTTTTGTTGCCAATCGTATTTTGATGCCGATGATTAATGAAGCGATTTATACGTTGGATGAAGGAGTTGCAGGAGTTTCTGAAATTGATACCGTTATGCAACTAGGGATGGCTCACAAAATGGGACCACTTTTATTGGCTGATTTTATCGGTTTGGATGTGTGTCTTTCTATTTTGAATGTTTTGTTTCAAGAGTTTGGAAACCCTAAATATGCTCCATGTCCGTTATTGGTAAATATGGTAAATGCAAAAAAATTAGGCGTTAAAACGAGTGAAGGTTTTTATAAACATAACGGTAAAGAAAGAGAAGTTTCTTCTAAGTTCTTATAATTCCTATTATAACTTTTTAGCTTTCTTCTCAAAAAACATACACGAAACATTGAAAATTGGTGTTATATTCGGAGCTCATATCTGGATATTTAAATTTATATGCCAAAAACATATATAAAATTTTAAAATACGAATTATTTTCTCTTTTTTTGTACTTAAAATTTAATCGCAGAACAATTATTTTAACACAACTATTGTTAAGTATTAAACATTCACAAAATGTTCCGACATTAAGAACTTAAACAATGAAACACTTTTTTCTTACAACACTTTTCTTTCTTGCTTTAATTAACCTTGAACTTAACGCTCAGGTTCTTTCAGTCAAAAACTTCGACAGTCCTTTCGTATCTACTACCAAAGTATCAAAAAGTAAAATCTTTTTAGTTGATAATGAAGATTTTATCGATTGGACTTTTTACATTAATGAGCCTGAGAAATCACTTCTCATTGACCTTGAATCTATAAAAGGCAAAAGCATTAACGTCTCTATTATTGCAGGCGAGGACATTATCTTTCAAGATGATATTAGTAATTTACCACAGCACTCTTTTTATGAAGCAGACTTGGTTAATTTCCAATCCGGTTTTTATACTATTGTTTTAGAAACTGAAAATGAAATCATCATCAAAGAAATGTTAATCCAATAAATAAAAGAGCATAAAAAAGAGGCTATCATCACAAATGCTCGATGATAGCCTCTTTTTTTGACTAATATTATTTTACAGTAATTCGTAAATTCCAGCAATACCCTGACCACCACCAACACAGGCAGTGACCATACCGTATTTCTTGTTTTGACGACGCAATTCACCCAATAGTTGGGTAGATAGTTTCGCTCCAGTACAACCCAATGGATGTCCTAATGCTATTGCTCCACCATTCACATTCACTTTGTCAATATCCAAACCCGCTTCTTTGACTACGGCTAAGGACTGAGTAGCGAAAGCTTCGTTCAGTTCAATTAAATCGATATCGTTCAATTTCAAATTCGCTTGTTCCAATGCTTTAGGAATGGCAGCACAAGGTCCAATTCCCATATGAATTGGTTCTACGCCTGCGACTGAACAAGATGCCATTCGAGCAATCGGTTGTAAATTAAGTTCTTTAACCAACTTTTCTGAAACGACCAATAAAAAGGCTGAACCATCAGAAGTCTGAGAAGAATTTCCTGCCGTAACTCGCCCTTTGTTTTTAAACACAGGACGTAAACGAGCCAAGCCTTCCATTGAAGTATTTGGACGAACGCCTTCATCGGTATCCATTACAAATGATTTTTCTACACGCTTATTATCTTTTACAGTAACCTCGGTTACATTTACAGGTACTATTTCATCTTTAAACCTACCACTTCCAATAGCTTTAGCTGCTCTTTCATGCGAACGCACCGCAAAAGCATCTGCATCTTCTCGACTAATGTCCCATTTACTCGCTACTGCTTCTGCTGTTGCTCCCATCGAAGACAAATAATTAGGAGTTGTTGAAGCAACAGCATAGGATGGAGCCATTTTGTAACCTGTCATAGGAATCATACTCATATTTTCTGTTCCACCAGCAATATAAGCATGTCCCATTCCTGCTCTAATTTTGGCAACAGCCATAGAAACTGTTTCTAAACCTGAGGCACAATAGCGATTCACTGTAACTCCAGGAACCGTTATGCCCAATGCACGCAAAGAAATTTGCCTACCAATTTGAAAACCTTGTTCTCCTTCGGGATTGGCACAACCCACAAAAACATCATCAATTAATTTGGGGTCGAAATTCGGTGTTTCTTTCATTAAATGTTGAATCACTTCAACGGCTAAATCATCAGAACGAAAATTCTTAAAACTGCCTTTATGTGCTTTACCTACTGCCGAACGATAGGCTTTTATTATATATGCTTCCATTTGGATTTTTTTAAAATAAAGAAATAATGAACCAATAAATACCTTCTAATTTCTCAAAGGTTTATTGGTTGTTAACATGTGCTGAATACGCTCTAATGTTTTTTGTTCTCCACAAAGACTCAAAAAGGCTTCTCTTTCAATATCTAATAAATATTGTTCAGAAACTTGTTGCGTTCCTGTCAAGTCACCGCCACAAAGCACATAAGCCATTTTCTTAGCAATTTTAATATCATGCTCAGAAGCATATTGCCCTAGCAATAATTCATTAGCAGCTAAATACAATGCCCCTAACCCCGTTCTGCCTAACACCGTAATGTCTTTACGAATTAGTGGTTGTCTATAATTATCCGCCAACTGCAAAACTCTGCTCTTTGCCATGCCGATATTTCTTTGAACATTATGAACTACTTCATCTTTTTTCGTATCCAAATAGCCTTTATTAAATGCTTCGTAACCAGAAGTAGCAACAGAAGCCATCGCTATTGTTTTGAATCGTTCTATTAATGTTGGAATCTGAACGCCTCCTTTCACAAATTCGTCAGAAGCTCTCAATGCGAACTCTTTAGTTCCG
>CALAJP010000274.1 GCA_937922815.1 uncultured Saprospiraceae bacterium | reverse complement strand
AGAATGCCCGGACAGAAATCATTGTACACAATTCTAAACCATGTAGCATTTATTTTATATTTAGCAAAAATGCCCGGGCGTTTTTCCCGCCGTCTAAATGTTGCCCTGCGTCAAGTCCGCCTCTATGACGTCATGGAGGGGGTCCGAGTAGAATGATTTAATTTTGCCCTCGAATGATCGTGACTCTTGGAATAAAGCCGAGAATAACGAGCCCCTGTTCTCGTCTCGCGTCATTGCCTTACCCAAGAGTTGGGAGGGGGGGAGGTGACCTTCAATTCATTTCTCACAAGCCCGACCAGACGATTCAATTCATTTTTCACAGGTAACCCCCGACCAGACGACGGGTTCTAATTCTTTTAAGCAGTTAGGCTACACAAAATGCCAGGACAAAGTCTGAGTCAAAAGGGGTGGGGGTTACAGAATGGGGTTACAGAATGTCAGTGGAACCTGTCCTAGCATTCTGTCACCCATTGTAAATAAACTTTGTCCAGGCATTTTTTTGTATAATCTAAACGCGGCCTTAGTAAGAAAATGCCTGAATTCAACATTTAATTTTAAGAATTAAAAACCGATACCCGACTAGACAATTGAACTTTCCTGGGTTTTTTTAAACTATATTTTTAGTGTCAAAGTTCAAATTTTGAACTTTTATTACTTTTCTATAACGTTATATAACTTTAAAGCGATTATGGTCAAGGAATGTCTTAAACTGCCTTAAATTTGGCCCCTTTTTTACTTTTTTTCTCTTTATTTAACTTTTTCTCGAATTTCTTTTTTTTTTAGTTTTCCCGAGCCTATCTAATTTGAACTTTTTTCACCTTACTTCGATCTAGGTGTGGTTTTTCGGTCTATAAAGTTGATAAAAGTCTATTCTGGTTTTGTGCCATTAAACGGTAATGAACCTGTTTTAACTTATTATTTTTTACTTTCTTTTTTTAACTTTATTTGTTCCTTTTCCAAAAAATTAGTTTTAAATAGTTATAAATAGTTTTTTTTGGTTTGTTGTCTTTAATCTCAGACTGACCTTTTTTAACGCCTGCTTATTTGGCAGACTTTTTTTAACTTATTTCGACTATGGTCAAGTATGACGTTAAAAACTTTTGGTTAAAGTTTATTTTTGTTTTGCGTAAGTTAACTAACACTCTCCTTTTTAAACTATTTTTGGCTTGCTTAAAAATATTATTTTAACGCGTTATGGACGGTGCATTAAGGTTACTTTTAGTGATTTTTTTTTTTGTGTTTTATAATTTATCTCATTTTTTTTCTCCCCTATGATTGCCTCCCTCTCAAGCCCCTTTAATAAACTAACGGCATTAGCTAGTATTGGCTTCTCGTAACAATCGTTACTGCTCCACATATCACCTTATTGACTCTTGAATTCGGACGCTCAAGTTCAGCTATTCTTTGTGACACAATGGCACGTAGCTGGTTTTTTTTACCCTTTTTTATATTTTATTTATATTTTTGGTTATTTTTTTCTATTATTTAGTTATCTTTATTCATTTATTCTTTAATTCTTTTTTGTAATTTTTTCATTTATATTCTTTTTTTCGTCTTTGATTCAATAATCACGGAGCAATTGTCAACCCTAAATCCCTCACCCGGCGTGCTACTATCGCCGGGCGTCTTCTTTTAACTTTTTATATCGACTTCGTTCTCGCTCGGTCGTTTCTTAAGTTTTTAAAACTTACTTTTTACAATTGTTTCGACTTTGTAACATTATGCCTTACAACGGTCAAGTTCCGATTCCTCTCTGCGCCTGCCAACTCCTATATACGGTTGAAATGGCGGCTTACAACCGTGATATTAACGGGGTAAGAAGTTTCTCTCTTAAACTTTTATGTTTTTATGCAATTTGCTGTTTTTGCTCTTTAATGAATTATTATTTTATTTTTTTCAGGCATTAATCATGAATGAACTGCGCGAGGCTGGCCTGCATGATCGGCTTGACCTGTTGGACTCGGAATTTCTTCGGCTATTTGTGGCGGCCGTAATCTACATCGTCCAAGCTTGCCAAAAAAACTTTGGCGAATACCTAATAAGGAATGGTCTTTGCGTTTGCAACGGTAGGTATTTTTCATTATCTAAATTTTATTTTATTTTTGTTTGGATAAGTTATATTTCTTTAATTAAATTTTTTCCATTTTATCCCTATTTTTTTTGTTTCCAGATGCGACTCCGAACCCTTTTATAAGGAGAAGTTTGGAAGAGGAGCCTTCTAGAACCCTTCAGCGACGTATCCAATATATTTGCTGGGACCCAAGCTACAACTTATGGCCGTTGACCGCTCGCCTTGCGCTAGAGTGCGCCATTAGGGGCTTGGCGAGGCTGGTTTTTGACCAGCTGTTGCCCGAAGACCATTGAAGAACCGACCGAATAATACCTTTTTCAGAATTTAACATTAGAACAAGAATTTAATAAACTCAAGAATCAATAATATTTCATTAGTTTTATTTTTAATTTATCGCTTCCCGTTTAGAGTTTAATATTTATACACAAAATCCAGTTTAATAATTTATCGTTTATAGTTAAAGGATTTTTTATTGCGCAACACTTTTTAGTTATCCTATTTTTACTCGTTCGAATTACACCGTGAAGAATGAAATTTCATTTTGTGCTTAAAACTAAATTCATTTATTAATTCTCTAATTCTTAAAACATAATACATATATATTGTATATATATTTTTTTAAAAGCATGTACGTATATTCACGTATTTTCTTCTTCTTCTTTTATATCTTGCGTAATTTGTTCCGCCAGCAAATATACAAGATTCTCCATGGTCAAGTGTTTCAATTTTGACCAGTATGGGCAGGTGACATTGTCAATTTGGCAAGCGATCCTCTGCTTCACCGCATCCTTTCTCGAAACCTCGACCGTATCCTGTCCACCAGTATGCTGCGCTAATTTTGGTTGGATCGTGAATGGGACTGTAATGAAATTAAATAGTTGCTTTTTATTTTGTTTTTTTGGTGTTTCATATTGCAAATAAATAATTACGCAATACTTAGAAGCAGGAACAAGTATAAGTGTACATTTTCGACCGAGAAATAATTATTTTGTAATCTAAATTTTAACAGACGAACATTTTTTTTATTGTAATTGTTTCAGTTTTGCGAAGTTTAAATTATTGTGTTAACGATTAGTTTATTATGTTACTAATAAAAATGCCATTTTTTGATCGACGTATCTTTACTTTTAACCCGATAATAGATCTCTTTGTAATCTGATATGTTTTTGGCAAAGTCTGCTAGGTCGAATTTCTAGCTAGATATTGACTCATTCCTATTTGTTTGGTTCGATCGGGTAAGTTCTTTTTTTTATTTTTATCGTTCTTTGGTCATTTACACTTACCTAAGTGATCTCCCTCTTTTGAAGCTTTGCTTAGAACTTCGTCCCATCCGTCCGCAACGAGGAATATGATGGCGCCGACTAAGTGTTTGTAACTTTTACTCCTCTCCTCTGAAATGCTTTGCAGCACTCCCTCTTCTTCTAATATTTTACTTAAACCATTCTGAAAATGGATTTTGATTAACTTTACATTAATTTGATATATAAATGTACTATTTTTAAATTATAATACCTTGAGTATAGCTCCTTTTTCCAAACGCACCGTTTCCATGTCAGCTTCGGAGTAATACGCTTTTGCCATCTTAAATTTTCGCAATGTTTCTTTTTCTTTTGTTTTCTTTTTGATTTTTGCTGTGTCAAGTACTACGTTAAGGGGTTTTTTTGGATGCAATCGAATTGAAATTTTTTCTTATCTGAAATTATATATTATTTGAAAGTTATTTTTGGGGCTATTTTATGATAATAGTCGGTTGGTAAAAATGTGTTATATCTACTTTTCATTTAATTTGTAAATTTTTTTCAATATTTTTTGGTGGATAATTTATGTTTGCTCGTAGTTCATGTTGGATTAATTATTCATGGTTTACTTTTTTTTTTAAATTAATTTTTGGTTTATTTCTTTATAATAATTCTTCAATTATATTATATATTTATTTATTGTATTGGTTGTAAAGGTTTTACCAATAATTTATTTTTCGTCAATGATTAAGGCATGGTTTAAGTAGATCGATTCATTCTCATTAAAATCAAGACAAGCTATTTTTTAACCTAATTGTTATGTTTGTTTTTAATCTTTTTATGAAAATTTTATTTATACCTCTTTTAGTTTGTTTATATCTTCTTTTTTTATGGTTTAATTTTTCGTTTACTTTTGTTTGTTTTTTAATTCTTGCTGTGTCAAGTACTACGTTAAGGGTTTTTTTTCGTAATAAATCGTAATGAAATTTTTACTAATATGTCATTCAATTTGATTGAATAATTTATTTTTTTGGGCTATTTAATGTTACTCTTCTTTATGTATTATTTAGAAAAATGTTTTATTTTTTTTTACCATTAAATTTTCCTTTATTTATTTCTTTTTGGTTTATTTATTGTTTTTTTTTTTTAGATTTTATCTTTTTATTTTATTGGTCTCGTAGTTTATTCCATTATATCTTCACATTTTCTTATTCTTGCTCATCACCCTTTTCCTCGTCCTCCCTCTGCTCTCTCTTGTCTTAGTACCCTTGTTCCATCTCTTCTCCAGCCATTATGAATTCTTTGCCAATCCACATTTCTGATGTTTCAAACGATTCAGAAATCAACTGGCACTGTTTCTATTACCCGTTGCTTGAGCCCCAGTCTGATGGTGATTCGGATATTGTTCAGGAGGCACCCATTCCATATGATCAGTCCATGTCAATTGAGTTCACCTCGTCTCGGACACCCTCTGCTTCAATGAGTTTTCCTATTGACTATCAAATCGCCGAGTTTAATGATTTGTATGGCGCTACTCTGGAGGTAATATTTGATTTATTTTTTTAAATATGTTAAATTTCTTATTCTTTTTTATCTTTTTTGAAAGATCTCTATGATTTGTGTGGATTAATATTTGTTTTATTTTTTGAATTATGTTTAATTTTTAATTTTTATTTTTTTATTTTTAGAAAGATTTATATGATTTGTGTGGAGTTTTCGGTATCGGTCAGGACGACCTCGAACATTCAGGCGTCATGTGGGAAATTGGAGACTTAGTCGACGTGGCAAAATGTGCTCGTTGGGAGTTAATTACTCCCCGGTGGAATGAAGATCCATCTTTGTACCTGAAATCTAGGCAGACGAAAATAGTTTTGTTACCTTTATCTAATTTTTCTTGTCTTGACGCGTTAGAGGTTTACATATTGGCTCCCATCCTCCACCTGTTACATGACTGGTGGATCGATGATTTTGAGGAGCAAATTTTCCCCCGGGTGATGCCTAAAGCAAGGTATCTTGCCCTCACTTTGGCTAAGCTTTTACAATTTGATTAAATTTTAATTTTTTTTTTCACCATTCATGTAATAAGTGGAGGATTGGAGCCAATATGTAAACCTTTTTTTTATCTTTTTCTTTTCTTATCTTTTTATATGTGTCCTTATTTTTTTACTGCCATTTTTTTAACACTTTCTTTTAAAGCAGAAATATATGTATATGTATCTTATTGTTTTGTTTCAATTGAATGCTATCTTTCTTAGTCGATGTTGATCTTCTTTGCATTTTATAATTAGTGGTTGTTGAATCTAGATACAGGTTTTTAACAATTTTTGCGAAACACGTTTGCAAATTGTTGGTCAAGTAGTGGTCGACTTGCCCGCCCTAGTATAGACTTGTCTGGTTTACTTTGCACTCCCTTTTTAACAATTTAGTAGGTAGTATATAAGCCGCGTTTGGAATGACAAAGCCAGTTCAATTCGCTATGTATGATAAGAAAGGCCAAATGTCTATGTCTGAAAATAATGTTTAGGAACGCGGTCGTGACCCTGTGAGTAAATGTTTTCAAAGTCAATTTTTTAATCTTTTTTGTTTGTTAATTTAATAATTTATTTTTAAAGAGTTTTGAACGCTTGAGGGCCTTGAAAGTTGCCAAGCAGTACGAGCTGTCATCAAAAAAAAATCAGGTGTTGTTGGTGAGATAGTTAGTTTAATAAAGTTATGGCGTCTGCTGGTAACAAGCTTTAAAATTGCATTTTATTCCTATTTTTTGTTTATTAGCAAGTTTACAATTATCATTATTTTGTACTCGTTTGTTTATCTGAATATTGTAAGTACTCTAGTTAGGGTTCCCTTTCTTGTATATTTTTAATATGAAATTTCCTATTTTATTTTTTTTTAACTTTTCTATGACTAAAATTCAAATATTAACACATGATAAATTATTAACGTGTGTATTGCAAAGCAAATTTAAGTATTAAAAATGTTAATTTTTAACCAAATAGTATTGTTTTCCATTTTTCAATTAATATCGACTCTTATATTTTTTCCTCTCGGATTTTGTTTTTTTGTTGTTGCTAAATCAGTCAATTATTTAGTCATCTTGTAACCTGTGCTTCTCAATCTCCCTTGTCCTATTCATTTCTCTTCCTCTGCGCTCTTGTCCCTCCTCCTCCTTCTGATCTTCATCATGAGTTTTTGGCCTAGTCCCACTCACCCTGGTGTTACTGATCAGATGAAAAGCGCCTATTTGGAACAGATAGAGTGGCACTGTCTGTATGAGTCAGATCATGAACCTGAGCCACCGTCTTCGCCGGAGCCTGTTAGGCCATTTATTCCACATCGGCTTGACAGAATTCCATACAACACTTTGTTTAAAACTACATTGCGACCAAAAGAAAATCAAGCTTTAGACCACGATATAAAAGAGCAAGTGCTTGACTACAACTACAAGGCCGCTTTAACTTTAGAGGTAATTGTATTTTTTTTTTTTAAATTTTAGTTGTGCTAATTTTTTTTTTTTTTAGAAGGATCTTATCTCCTGGAGTGAATTTCTGGGCCATGACCTTAACAAATTGATCGACACGGGGGTCAAATACGACATCGACGACCTGGTGCAAATTTATGAAGATGAACGTATTAAATACATTAACTCTATGTGGGATCAAACTGACTGTAAATGGCGCTTTATGGTCCGCAGCCAATTAAAAGTGGTTACACATTCACTCCTCTTCGCTGAAGATTTGGTTGACTACATACTGGCTCCAATTTTACGCTTCCTAAGTGACGACTACCTTTTTAATTTTGACGATCTAATTGAACAAGTTTTCTTGCCTAAAGCAAGAGAACTTGCTCAGGCATTAGCTAATTTGTATAAAGAATAGTATATATTATTGCTCCCAAACTTTGTCCTAAAAATTTTAAGAATCACCATTATCCCTTTTTTCTATTTTTTTAAAATCTATTTTTTGAAATAACCTTTTAAACAATATTATTTGTGAACTATGTATTATCTGATTGTAATAAATGTATGTACTCGTTTCTTTGTTTAATTTTTTTTTAATTAATCGAATAAAAATAAGTTTCTGAGACACACATATATATTTTCAATCGTGTATTTTCTGTTACATATATATTGCAAAATAATCAATTGTGGTACAGGTAGGAGAATAGACAGCGTTGGCATTTAGTATCAATCCAGTTATAAAGCTTATTAGCACGTTTATAAGCCGAAAAAAAACCCATATTTTAATTTAGGGAATTTTCTTTTTTGGTAAAATGTATATTATTAGGTATTGCAAGCAAATATAAAAAACATATGGTCTAATTTTGGTATTTCCAAAATTTTCCAAAAATAACCTTTTTTTTGGGTTACCTCGTTTAGGTAAAAATATTACTTTATCCCAAAATTTTAGGCAAAGTTAATTTTTTATTCTAATTAATAGGTAATATAATTAATTGATAACAAAATGATCAATTTAGGTTTTAAAAAGTTAGAAAAAAAAAATTTG
>CALAJP010000273.1 GCA_937922815.1 uncultured Saprospiraceae bacterium | reverse complement strand
AAAGCAAAAGCGTTATTGTCAGGAAGAAATTTTGTCACACCTGATGATATTAATGCTTTAACAGCAGTTGTTTTGGATCATCGAATTATTTTGACGGCTGAGAGAGAATTGGAAGGTTATACAACTCAGGATGTGATTGCGGATATTTTGAAAAAAATTGAAATTCCGAGGTGATTAACAATTACACTTCTTCCACCAAAATCTCTTCCACTGCTTTCATTTCAGTAGAAAAATTAACGCCAATAGCGATTAGTGGTTTATTTTCATTTCGAAAAGGTTCAAGGTAGCCTTTGTCTTTGATTTGTTGAATAGCGATTTCGGCTGTTTTATCCAATTTGAATTCAAAGGCATAAATGGCATTATCCAATTGAACTAAAGCATCCATTCGACCATTGGAGGAGTGAACTTCTGATAAGGTATAAATACCCATCATTTTGAAGGTCAAATGCAAAATAGCATGGTAAAAATGCTCATTTTCCTTTTGCCAATGGTCATAAGGAACACTTTTGAACAGAGAATTGATGATATTTTTTAGCTTTTCTGGCTTATCATTAACCAAACAGGTTCTAATTTCGGAAGCTATTATTTTAGCATTATCTGTTCTATTCGAGGTGAAAACATTTGCTAAGGCTTCCAAATAAGATTGTTTGACTTCTTTGTTTGGGTAGCTTAAAGTATAAACCCCTGAAATAGAATCTTGCTCTTTAAATGTTATATATCCCGTCTGAAATAAAATAGTTAAACTTTTTAATTCATTTATATCAAATGATTTTAATTCGTTTTTGGTGGCTTTTATGTTTTCTAAATCATAAGACTTTTCCTTTTTTGCCATTTCAACTAAAAAAGTAGGTGTTCCTGTTTCAAACCAAAAGTTTTCAAATCTCCCTTCAATGAAAAAATTAAGTAATGAAAATGGATTATACACATAGGTTTTCATATCCCACGTATAACCGTTATACCAATTTTTGATTTCATCTTGATTGTGAATAGACAATTCTTGTGGAAAGTAATCTTTCAATTCTTGTTGCGTAATGCCACATACTCCACCAAACCGACTGCTTAAAGTCATGTCAAACAAATTATTCAAATCTGAAAAAATAGAGACTTGTGTGAATTTGGATACGCCTGTGATAAAAACTAATTTCAAGTGTGGGTCGGCATCTTTGAGGATGGAATAGAATATTTTTAAGGTCTTTTGATTGGCTACCGCAATAGGAATTTCTTCATCACTGAGGTGGTCGATGATGGGTTTGTCGTATTCGTCGATGAGTACGGCTACTTTTTGATTATATTTTTTGTGGAGTAGAGTGATAAGTTCTTTGAAAAGCTGAGAAATGCTGTGACTTTCCGCTTCTAATTCATGCTCTGAATAGATATTTAATAGCCTTTTGCGAATGGCTTGTTCTAAGCCTAATTCCTGATGCCCAATATTACTAAATGAAATACGAATAATAGGAAAACGCTGTTCCCAATCCCATTTGTCATAGACGAAAGTATTTTCAAAGAGTTCTTTTTTGCCTTCGAAAATACAAGCAAGGGTGGAAAGAAATAATGATTTTCCGAACCGACGAGGACGAGACAGAAAATATGAACCTCCTATATCTGCCAATTGAAAGGCAAACTGCGTTTTGTCTACGTAAACAAAATTCTCGCTACGTAGCTTTTCAAAATCTTGTATGGAAATAGGATATTTTTGAATCATTTCTTGCTTTTCTTATATTCCAAAGATACAAAGTATTTATTTTATAGTGATAAGAATAATAAATAGTACTTAGGAAGAGACAGTCAAAATATTGGATATTAAGTTAACTAAGTTGAGTTGCTCACAAAAGCAGACCTTAAGATATACAACAACCAAAAAAGAGTGTGTAAGAAATCACTTAAAATCTAAAAAAGCGAAATAAAATAACACTATTTTCTAAGGCTGTGTAATTTATTATTTTAATACTGAGAAATTTGTTATACACGAAATAGTATATAAAAATAAGCCACAAATTTCAAGTTAATTAGTAAAATTTATACCTCTATTCTTGTTTTGTTAAGCCATAGGTTATACTTTTGGCAAGCTTGATTCTATGCTTTTTAGTATAAGAATTTCGAATGTATGATAACCAATGCACAAAAAGTATGGAAAACAAATCGCTATCCCAATCTTACTTAAACGAACTTAATGATATTCAGCGTAAAGCTGTCGTAACTATCAAAGGCCCCGTGTTAGTCGTGGCAGGTCCTGGCTCTGGAAAAACAAGAGTTTTGACTTATCGAATTGCGAATATTATTGAAAGTGGGGTTGCTCCTTGGGAAATTCTTTCGCTAACTTTTACCAACAAGGCAGCAAAAGAAATGAAAGAACGTATTGCCAAAGTGGTTGGAGACCGTGCACACAAAGTTTGGGCAGGAACTTTTCACTCCGTATTTGCAAAAATTCTTAGAGTAGAGGCACAGCATATTGGCTATAGTCCCAATTTTACGATTTATGATACCGATGATAGCAAAAGTGTTTTGACAAAAATTATTTCAGGAATGAACCTGAATAAGGATAAATACAAAGCGAATATTATCAAAAATAGAATTTCCTCAGCGAAGTCTAATATTATTTCGCCTGTTGGTTATCGACAACAAAAGTCTTTGTTGGAGCAAGATAGTATTGCCGGTCGTCCAAAAACAGTAGATGTTTACGAAAAGTATATGGCAAAATGCAAAGCCAGTGATGCTATGGATTTTGATGATTTACTGTATCAACTATTCTATTTGTTTTATAAATTCCCAGAAATAGCCAAAAAATACCAAGCTAAATTCAAGTATATTTTGGTGGATGAGTTCCAAGATACCAACCATTTGCAATATTCTATTATGAGAAAATTGGTAAATTACGGAGACAGTGAAAGGAATATTTGTGTAGTAGGTGATGATGCACAAAGTATTTATGGGTTTCGTGGAGCAACTATAGATAATATCCTCGATTTTGAAAAGGATTTTAAACCTCATGGAATACAAACATTCAAATTAGAACAAAATTACCGTTCCACAGAACATATTGTTCAGGCTGCCAATGAAGTCATTTCTTATAATTCTAAACAAATTCAAAAGAAAATCTGGTCGCATAAAGGTTCTGGAAATAAGATAAACATACTCAAAGTAGCTTCGGATAATGAAGAAGGAAGTAGAATTGTTCATCAAATTTTAGAACAAAAAAACAGAGACCATTTATCCAATTCAGATATTGCCATTTTATACAGAACAAATGGGCAATCGCGTATTTTTGAAGAATATTTGCGTAGATATAATGTTCCGTACCGAATTTTTGGAGGGCTGTCTTTTTATCAACGAAAAGAAGTAAAAGATGCTTTGGCTTATCTTAGAATAGCGATTAATCCAAATGACGAAGAAGCTTTGTTGAGGAGTATGAATTATCCTAAACGAGGCATTGGAGATACAACACTAACGAAAATTCGTAGTCATGCAACAGAAAATAGTGTAACCCTTCGAGCTGCTTTGAAAACGGTTGATTTACCTGCAAGAGTAAAAGCCCAAGTGCGTAGATTCGAAAAATTATTGACACTTCACGAGGAATTGGCTCAAAAGCAAGACGCATACGAGTCTTCGCATACGATAATTAAAAATTCAGGAATTATTGAATTGCTGAAAAAAGATACGACTCCTGAAGGACAAGCTCGAATTGATAACTTAGGTTCTTTGTTGGATGGTATTAAAGATTTTGTGGAAAATGATGAATTTTCTGAATTGACAGAAAATTCTGATGACCGTTCGTTGACGAATTATTTACAAAATATTGCCTTAGTTTCTGAGCAAGATAAGTCTGACGAATCTTCGGATGTAGTAACCTTAATGTCTGTTCATGCAGCCAAAGGGTTGGAGTTTCCATCTGTTTTTGTAGTTGGGTTAGAAGAAAATTTATTCCCTTCTTTTATGGCTCTTGAATCTCAAAATATTGATGAAGAAAGGCGATTATTTTATGTAGCAATAACAAGAGCAGAAAAATTATTGACGCTTTCGTTTGCGAATAGTCGTTATCAGTATGGAAACTTGAGACACAATAGTCCGAGTAGGTTTTTGGAGGAGATAGATGCCAATCATTATGATAATCCATCGGTGATTAAAAAACAATATGGTGGAACGGGAACATTAGACAAATCAGACGAACCGAGACGAGCTGCACTTACGGGCATTTCTAAAAGTAAACGTTCTTTACCAAAAGTTGAGGTTGATATGGCTAATTTCAAGCCAAGCCCTAGCGATTCGTTAGAAGAAGGAATGAAAGTGCTGCATTTGAAATTTGGTAAAGGAAAAATTCTAAGTATAGAAGGTGGAAAAGGCAACCGTATTGCTTCTATCCAGTTCGAATCTTTGGGAGATGAAAAGAAAAGAATTATGCTCAAATTTGCTAAGCTTCAGATTTTGAATGATTAGTAAAGAGCTTATAAAACGAAAAATTTCTACTCAAGCAAAAGAACTTGGCTTTTTAGATATTCGTTTTGCCAA
>CALAJP010000272.1 GCA_937922815.1 uncultured Saprospiraceae bacterium | reverse complement strand
GTCCGAGCCCAATAACAACACAAGATTCGCCTAAACGCAAATCTGCCTGACGCACTCCTTGCATAGAAATAGCTCCTAAAGTATTGTACGCTGCATCTTTTAAGTTGGCATTATCATCTATTTTTACGCAAAGATTAGTCGGTACTGATACAACCTCAGCATGATTGGCATAGCCAACACCAGCACATGCCACTTTATCACCAACTTCAAACTCCGTAACACCCTCACCAACTTCCACAACTTCGCCTGCACAACTGTAACCTAGTGGTGAGTAGGCATCTAATTTTTTCATTACCGCTCTGTAGGTTTGCACTGGCCCTTGCTTTTTGAGGGTATCTATTACTTGTTTAACTTGTTGTGGACGTTCTTTGGCTTTTCCTATTAAACTTTTTCTGGCTGCAACAACGGTTGAACCCTCTGTACCTGCACTAATAATAGAGTAATGATTTTTTACAATGACCATACCTTTACCTAATTGTGGGTAAGGTACTTCTTGTATTATCATATCGCCAGAGCCTAGCTTTTGTGTGAGTTGTTGCATTTACAATTTTACATTTTGATGTAAAGGTAAAAATTTACCGTTCTTTTCAGTTAAGAGTTCATCAACATATTGTATCTCAAAATCACAATTTTCTCCAAGGGTGTTTTCATAAAACTCAAAAAAACGTTTCTCAACCTGATTACTATAGGTCTCATCTTTTATGAGCTTTATAATTAATTGACCTGGTTTATTTTGGACATATTGCATTCCATTAATGTACGTGTATAAATCACCATGCATATTAAGAGCTGTTATAGACGTATATGTTTGATCCTTGAAGTAGATACGATTACTATCTCTTCTCCCTTCTATATTTTTTACTAATATTAAGTGTCTACCGCAATCTTTACAATAATCCCCAACATACTCAGCATAATCTCCCGTTCTATACCTAATTAGAGGCATATATTGATTGTGTAGGGTTGTCCCTACTATTTCACCTTTCTTTTTGGGTTCATTTATAATATCTCCATTTATATCTATCAACTCGAAAAAACCATAAGTTGGCTCGATGTGAATATTCTTGTTATTTTTGCAATAACCTCCTAATACTAATTTCTCAGAATGACCGTACCAATTGTAAACATTAATGCCCAATTGGTCTTCTATAAGAGATTTTTGTTCTAGAAGAAGACCTTCTGAACCGCATAAAAATGCATTAAAAATAGAGGTGTCATATTCTTTATTTTTTAAAAACACTGCAAATTGATATGCACTACTAGGATAGGCGTGTAAGTACTTTATCTTATACTTCTTCATGGTTTTATATACTATATCGTAGTACACATCTGAGGTTCTAAATCCATCAAAAACAAATTCTCTTTTTACAGGATTAACGATATAGTCTTTATTGACCTCTAGTTTTGTATTTCTTAAAACCGCTCTGATTTGTCCCTTCCAACCAACATTTTCCCACATAGTGTACATGGTTCCCAACTCAAATATATATCTGTTTTTTGGTATTACTAATTTTAATGGTTTCCCTGATGTACCACCTGTTGTGCCTGTAATAATTTTAGATTTAGATGTACCCAATGCAATGAAGTCTTCCCAGTTATCCATTACCTCATCCTTATCTATAAAATTTATTTGACGCTTAAAATCTGACAAAGAATTGATTTCCTTATACCTATCTCTATAATACGGCACATTTTTTATGGCCCTATTTACAATTTTTAAGAGTTTTTGTTCTGGATTGTAACTTTTTAAATTCTTTTTTAAAAACACATTTTTATAATACCAATATCCAAAGCCAAGAAGTTTTGGATAAATGATATTTAGCTTAGATAAAATAATATAAATTACAATTCTCAACAGATCTTGATTTAATTTATAATACTCTCCTGTAGAGCTTTATTAAACTTTCTTCAACTTGATTTGGCAAATAAGGTTTAACTAAATCAAGCGATTTATTACCCATATTTATTAATTTGGTTTTATCATTCATTATCAGTTTAATTGCCTTGGCAATTTCCTCTGTATTCCCAGGCTTTACTAATATTCCATTAACATCATTAATAACAACTTCAGGAATGCCTCCTACAGGCGAGCTAATTATTGGCAAGCTATAAGACATTGCTTCTAATATTGAAATAGGCAGCCCTTCATTAAACGATGGTAATATATATATGTCTGCTGCAGAAAGTAAAGATTCTTTTTCTTCTCCAGAAACCCAACCATGATAGACAATTTTTTCTTCTAAATTCAAATTCATTATTAGCCGCTTAAGTTCAGCAACATCACCTCCCCCTCCTATATGTAATTTTATCTCTGCATTTCTCAGGACATCATCCTTACCTATGGCCTGTATTGCATCAAAAACACCTTTTCGAACGCCTATTTGCCCCAAAAATAAAAGGTTTAAATATTTCCTTTTATCTATAGATAGAATAGGCTTTGGATAATGACAAATATTATTTATTATTGACACATTGGACAGCCCTATTTGTTCTTCAAAATATTTCTTCCAATACTTAGATAAAACAACTATTTCATTACACTTTTTTAGGGTTTTACTAACCTCAGGATTTTTACTAATGAATAGATGAAACTCAGCCCCATGTATGTGATAAATAATTTTTTTGCCAAAAACGTAAGCTATGTTTATAAATATTCTTTTTCTGTAAAATGAATTGTAAGAAGCACCATGAATATGTACTATTTTAATACTCGGCAATACCATATATACCATATATTTAAAAATTGCCAAG
This sequence comes from uncultured Saprospiraceae bacterium, assembly GCA_937922815.1. Lineage (GTDB taxonomy): Bacteria > Bacteroidota > Bacteroidia > Chitinophagales > Saprospiraceae > CALAJP01. The sequence continues at coordinate 5,338 of CALAJP010000272.1, read as the reverse complement.
ATTAGCACAAATAACTTTGTAACTTTACTATTACCCTTACTCGTTGTAACAAAATTGAATGGTTTATAAAACTTAGAATATGCATTTAAAACGTAAGCAATGCCGCCTTTAGGTGTTTTATAATCAACACCGACAGTTAAAACTTTCTTACAAATACCTTTTGTCATCAAAAAATTGAGGTTTACAAAATTTTCTTAATCACTTTAGCTGGGGAACCAACAGCAATAGAATTACTTGGAATATCGCTATTTACTACTGAATTTGCCCCAATAATAACATTATTCCCAATATTGACACCCTTGAGAATAGTTACTTTATCTGATATCCATACGTTAGACCCAACAATTATTGGTGCAGTTTTGTATCCATCTAATATCATATTACCATCACTTAATTTACAATTATGATCATGATCTAATATGCTAACGAATTGAGCAATTGTGACATTATTACCGATTATTATTTTTTTATGAGCAATAACTCTTGAGTACTTATTTAAATAAAAATTATCACCTACTGTTAGATTCCCTTTTGATTTCAATTCCGCATAGTTAAAAAGTCGGGCATAACCATCTATATTAATTTTGCCATTACCTTTGATACCAATAACTGCACCTCTCTCTACAACAAAAGTTCGTTTGGTTTTAAATTTTTTACCATACAGAATCTTAATAAACAAAAATTTCAACACACCAATGGAGTTAGATAAGACACTAAACTTATATGAAATATTATTGAGCAAACTATTGCTTTTTATGTGATAGAGGTTCTATTATTTTCTCAGTAATTAGCCTCGTTGATTTGATGACATTATATCTTAATGCGTTATATTTATAATTACTATTTTTTTCTTTAAATTCATTAAGATCTGCTTCTAAATTACCTTTATATCTATTTTTAAATATAGGATATAGATTCTGCTTTACCTCGTTATAAATTTCAATATCTAAGTAATTGTTGTTAATTATTTTTGACTGAACCTCTTTCGATAAATCTTTAAATCGAACTTTTTTGTCAGTTTTGGAGTCGTTTCGCATTTCATAAAAAGGCTTAAGATTATTCATAAATATTATTTGATTCATTAAAAGTAACGACTCATCAAAACTTTCAAAAATTCCTACGAAGTTATAATGATTATAAATGTATTCTTTCGCTAATTTTATATCTTCTTTACCTGCAATTCTTTTGGTTATAAAGTTGTTAAATCTGCGCTCATTCAAAAATTCATCAAGCGTCCAATTAATATTCATTTTATTTACTTGATGATTGTAGTGAGACATATATCTCTCAATCGGATCTCTTAGAAAGGTAAAATATGATATAGGTTTATTTACAACTTTTTCGTATCCCAAAAAAGTTCTTGCCGTGTGACCACCTATACCCGATAGAAATGGAAAATAACTTTGTAATGACTTTAGCTCTCTTGCGGATAAACTATTACCCTCTTCATTTGACCAAAAGTACCAAGGTCTTAATGTAATGTATCCTGGAAAGTTATACTTTAATGTGTGATGTAAGGTTGTTCCAGCACATTTTTCAATATGTATAAAGCAAGGAAATTTATTCATTAATAATAATTGATTCTTTAAATTTAAAATGAAGATTTGTTTCCTTTTTTATAACATAACTGATAGCAAGGACTAACATTAAGTACATATATAATAAATCAAAGCTTTGAAAAAAAGACATTACAAGGTAAGCATAAAATAGACTTCTAACTAAAACTTTTTCTTTAATCGTAATCTTTCTAAGAAGCTTTAAAATATTTCTCAAAAATAAGGCGAAAATAAAAAGACCTAAAATGCCATTATTTAAAAGAAGTAATAAAAATCCGTTATGCGGCACCAAAGCTAACCCTAATTTTGACTCCATTCTATTTTTTTGTTCCGTTTGACCCATACCAATTATTTTTTCTATTGTATTGGCCTCAAAAAATATTTCAACTGCATACAAATATAATAATCCTCTGCCACTACCTAATGTTTCAAATGATTCGGTTTCAGAACTCCATTTTCTTTCACCAACTATTCTGTCCATCACCGTTTTGTTGGAAAGCACCCAACCACTTATTAACACAGCTAATAACCCTCCGACAATAAATAATCGAATACGTGTCGATACTTTTTCTTTTGCGAAAAAAATAAGCATCGGTAACACACCTATCACTACCATTAACATTCCTGTACGTACATAAGTAAAAATTAAAAAATAAAAACAGAGAATTAACAAAGCTGATAAATAGATTCTGTTAAAGGCTTTAGTAAACCAAAAGTATAAAATAACCAAAAAGGAACCTGCCAAAGCTGTAGATGCTGCATGAGCCCCTTGAAAAGGACCTACAATACCTTCTTGCTCATTATCATATGCAGATAATTCATATAACTCCCCTAGGCTTTCCAAATAACCTAGTGCATAAGGTACTAATGATAACGTGAAAAATGATGCAAAAAATATTAAGCCATTTTTTAAAGAATTAAAAGGATATTTTAATAGAATTATTGCAACTAGAGGTAAAATTAACTTTGTCCCAAAAAGTAAAAATGCATTAAGTGGGTTTGTAAAAAATTCCAAATTAATCAACTGCAAAATCGAAAGCCATATTAAAGGTTTATATATAAAAAATGCTTTCCCTTCCACCCTTAGGAAAAAAAATATCAAGAACAGTAAAAGTGTACCTTTCCAAAGGTGTGAGATTTTGACAGACCCAATGTTCAACGTTTCAAAATGAAAAAGAAGCAGTAAAACCAAACCAAAAAAAAGATATTTTATTTTTTTAATAAGCATTGTTTTGTTTTAGCATAATTTTTTTAAGTTCTTTCTTATTTTTTATAATATTCACAATTGAATTGTCGCCAGAGAATTTAGGGGTGTGTTTTACTAAAGGATAAAACCAATAATGCTCATTGTTATTACCAGAATAATCTAATGTTGAAACAGAAGAAAAACAGCTCAGAATTATTTTTTTATCAATGTTAAAAAAAAGTAATTCTGCGGGACTATTGCTATCTCTGTATAGCTTGCAATTTTCGCTTTCTAGGTGCTTGTATTTTAAATGACTCTCACCTGGATGCACCTTAATTAATAGTTTTTTGTTATTTGACTTAGCCAAGTGCGCAATTTGATTGATTACCGAACTATAATTTTCTGCTATTTCCTTTGTAAAGGTTACTTTGTTTATAGGCTGTGTAAAGAGATAAATATCATAATCAGTAATTAGATCTACTTTAAAGATGTTTTTAGCCCATTTACTTTGATTTAAATGAAGAAATAGTTCTTTAAAAGCAATAAAGTTAGCATTAACATTTTTTATAGGCGTATCATTGATATATGTATCTATTTTTTTTAAGTAGTTTAATGCTTCATATTGTGATAAAGGTAAGGTTAGGTAACCATTAAAAAATTTCCTAAAATTTAAATAGGCATTTTGCCTTAACATAAAAAGTAATGAGCGTTTAACATTTAGACCAATCGAATCACTTATAAAAACTTTGTTTAGTTGACATTTTTTAAGCTTAGATAGAATAATTAAGTTCGAAATTTTATAGTTATTCTGCATAACAAATTCATCAACTTCCATACTTTCTATTATCTGAACAAAAGAAAGATCAACCTTTTTTTTAAAACTGTTTAACTCGTCTTTGAAAAAATATTTTTCGCCTTGTAAATTATCTAAATTCAAATTTTTAAATCTTTTTTCAGATGTGTATAAAAAAAGCCAGACTGGATGATGTGTTTTGCTTTTGTAAATCTCATAATACAATAGTGCCACAAGAAATACAAATTCAGTATTTATAGAAAATAAAATAATTTTACGTTCCATTTTTCTTAAAGGACTTAATTATAGAATAACCCACAAGCAAAACTATGATGGCAAAAAGAATATCTGATATTAAAATTCCGTATGCAAGTCCTTTAAGAGGATCATTGTTTTTCGTAAAAAACCATTGAAATATAAAGTAAATAATCACCTTTACAAAACTAATTGTATAGATAACACGCCAATTCTTAAGTGAATGAAATAAATTAATAATAATTCCAAACGGCACAAATAAGGCCGAAACTAAAGCTAATTGAGCAGAAAAAATACCTTTAGTATATGCAGGATAGAAATTTTCTATAACCATTGGGATCACAAACCACCCTAACATTACAAATGGCAAGATAATTAAGATATTAAGACTTATTAATTTTAAAGTTTTATTCCACAGCCCTGCCAAATTCTGTCCGCTACCTAAACCAAAGCTAAGTTTAGGCAAAAGGTATTGACCTAAAGTTTTAGGCAACAAGCTATTTAATGCATAAACCGCAAGTGCTGGAGAAAATAGACCTACTATATGAAAAGTAGAAAAATGTTTTAGAATAACCCTTTTAAAAGTATCTGACACTGCTAATAGATAGGTGCTAAAAAATAATGGAACACCTGTCTTTACCAAAAAAAGAAAACTAGAAGTTTTAAATTTAGGACATACGGGAAAGGGTTGGAAGGAAAGAAATAATGTAAGTCTAGCAATTTCCAGTAATATTATTCTAATTAAGAATCCTTGATAACCTAACTTTGATGGAAAAAAAAGACTAATCAGTTCAAAAACTGTTAATACCACATTTATTTTTGAAAACAATATAAAAGCCTGATTTGTCCTAAACGTGGTACTGTAATACATATTTAAGTATCCAATACCAACTATAAATGCCAATACAAAAAGGGATTGCATTAATTTTGCATCAGCATAAAAAAATGCTGCAGCAGAAATTAATAGGAAAGAAAAGACTCCGGCAATAATGCTTATAAATAAGGCGGTCTTAGCAATCTCTTTAGCAAAGTTTACGTACTTTTTACCCAAAAGAAAAGGTAATTCTCTATTTAGTCCGTTGGAAACCCCTAGGTTTAAAACCAACGCATAACTTTTAAAGACAATTATTGTATTCCAAATACCTAATTCTTCAGGCACTATTAGACTCATAATTATTAAATTAGAAACTAATTTTGCTAAACTTAATAGAATTGATGACCCAGAAAAAGAGAATAATGCCTTGTTGGTTTTTAACGATTTCAATTTAATAAGTCTAATTAAGTAATACTTTCATTTTTTTCTTTATTAAGTAGCTCCGCAATCCGCCAATCTAGCATTGTATCAATATCATGAGAGCTCATTTCATCCATTTTATATTTAATCACCTTTTTAAATGCTGCAAAGGTTTTATTTTTTAAAGATTTTGGGTTAATTATATAAATGGCTCCATTGAGTTCCCAGACTTTAGGTACATCTTGTCTTCTGGTACTATTAGATACTTTAGATTTTACTAAGAACCCCTTATCGTCCTCTTCCATCAATACATA
>CALAJP010000271.1 GCA_937922815.1 uncultured Saprospiraceae bacterium | reverse complement strand
TCTATCTGTTCCCAAATAATTTCAGCAATTTTCAATTTTGACTCTACTGTCCAACCTGCAACATGTGGAGAACCTATCACATTTGGTAAAGACAATAATTCGGAATACATTTCTATTTCCTCTTTAGTGTAAGTGTTCGTTTTTTCGTTTTCGAAAACGTCAAGGGCAGCAGCTTTTATTTTACCATTTTTAAGATATTTCAGCAGGGCAGGGGTATCAATATTTTTTCCACGAGAAGTGTTGATAATAATACAATCTTGTTTGCATTTCGAAAGAAAATCCTCATTTACTAGATGGTGCGTTTCTTCTGTCAACTGAACATGGAGGGAAATAATGTCCGCTTTTTCTAAAATCTCTTCTTGACTAGATTCTTCAATATATGGGTAATCCTTTAAGTAATTTGTTTTGTATTTATCATAAGCCAAAACCTTCATTCCCCAGCCTGTTAACTTAGAACCTAAAGCCGAACCATTATTACCAAAACCAATAATTCCTATCGTTTTTCCTTGCAATTCAAACCCTCTATTTTGTTCTCTATTCCAAACTAAGTTGGAAACTTGTTGATGAGAACGATTCAAATGGTTCGCCAATGACAATAACATTCCCATCGCATGTTCGGCAACTGCATTGGCATTTCCACCAGGAGCAGAATAAACGTTTATATTTTTTTCTTTAGCAAAAGGTAAATCAATAATATCTAAGCCAGAGCCAAGACGAGCAATGAATTTTAGGTTCTTTGCCTTAGAAAGGAACTCCTTGTTACAAATCATTTTACTATTAACAATTATTCCTTCGTATTGGTCGATGATTGCAAGTGCTTCTGTCCAAGAAATTTTAGGTCGATAATATACTTTAATATTTTTATGCTCATTCATCTTCTCTAACAAAAATGGATGAACATCATCAGTAACTAAAACATTAAACATCATAAGGCATGTTTTTTAATATTTAGTGTTCCAGATATACAACTATTAAAATTTGAAAACACTCTATAATAATATACTCGCAATAGTATTATAATAAATTTATTAAACCAAAGTAAAATTATAATTTATGAAACCAATAGCATTCTTTTCACTTTTGTGTTTGTTTTTTGCTTTTCAGCCTATCAATAGTAATGCACAAAATAGCATTACAACAATTAAAGTAGTTAAAGACAATGATGGTGAAAAATCTACACAGATAATAACCTTAACGGATGCTTCTGAAGAAGAAATTAACAATAAATTGGAAGAAATGAAAGAAGCCAATCCTGGTAAAGTTGTTTCTATTGATATTGATAAAGAAGTCAATAATGGTAATTCTAAAGGCAGAAGAATCATTATCAATGGCAACGAAATTGAAGGTTTAGAAAATTTAGAAGGTTTGGAAGCATTAGAAGGGCTTGAAAATTTAGAAGACTTAGAAAATTTGAGTTTTGATCTTGACTTTGATGAACTGGGTGATGGCTTGGGGCAAATATTTGAGCAATTAGGTTTTGCTTTTGAAGAAATGGGAGATGAGTTCAGAAATCAAAATATCATTATTACTGAAAATGATAGAAAAAGTCAGCCCAAGTTAGGGGTATATTCTTCAGTAAACGAAGGAATCAATGGCGTACTCATTACAAAAATTGCAAGTAAATCAGCGGCAGCAAATGCGAAATTACAAATAGGTGATATTATTAAAATGATTGATGGACGAACCATTTCTGATATGTCAGAATTAAAGGAAGTGGTTGGTGATTATAATGAAGGAGATGAAGCTTTATTTTCAATAGCTAGAGATGGAATTATTATTGAAAGCACGGTCACTTTTACGCCACCTTACCAAAAAACGAACCGCAGTATTTTTGAAGATTATAATTATACTCCAAGTCAAAAGAGGTTAGGAATTACCATTGATAAAAAAGACGATGATCTAATTATTGAATCTATTCAATCCAATTCGATTGCAACAGATTTAGGCTTAGAAAAAGGAGATGTTATTATCAAAATTGATGGCGAAAATGTTGAAACGATTCGTGAGGTAAAAGAACAAGTTCAAAAGATGGAAGATGAAGTAAAAGTGAAGGTAATTCGAAATGGTAAAACGAAAGTATTGATTGCTAAAATCAAATAAAAAATATTTAATCAAGTTAGGATAGGGTAGTTATCAAATAACTGCCCTTTTTTTATACACTAAATTTCAAAGCATTTTTAACTTTCTGAGCTTGAATACTACGATTATCCTTATCTTGGTTAATGCAAAATTCTTGTTTTTTAGTAACCAATTTCCACCAATAAAGAGCAGGAATAAGGTTTCCAGAATGTTCTTCCAACCTATAAATTAATTCAATATTAGGTTCTTCTTTGCCATTGATTACTCTACTCAATCGAGTATAATGAATACCAAGGTCTTCAGCTAAACTTTTTTTGGTTCGATTCAAAATACGAACATATTCTTCTACTTTTTTTCCAAAACTGAATGCCAAATGATAAGTACCATTTTTCAAATAATCATCTAACAAAAATTTGAACCTTAGTAAGTCGGAATAAATTCGTTTTTCTTCGGTTTGATTTCTTAATAATTCTAATCTAAAATTTGTTATTTCTTCTTGCAATTTCAATTTTTCAGATTCAGACAAGTCTTGTGGAATCAACATAGAATTTGCAATTTCAGCATCTGACATTTTAGATTTTAGCTCTGAATATATTTTTTCGTACTTTTTCATAAATACTTTTCAATTAATAGGTTTGATTTATGAGTGTGTAGCACTAAATGTGTTCCCATTTTTTCAAAACCATAGTTGTCAATATAATACTTTTCCAACTTGCTTTTTGAAATCAAAGAAACAAAACCATCATATCCTTTTATAAAAGCATCTCTACATACAAAAGCGATTAAACAACCCACAATATTTTGATACTCTTTATTTTTTCCTTGATTATTAATTGAAGATTCTATCAAATTTATATGAATTCTTAATTCCATTTGATAATCAGATACCGAAATTAAACCTAGTGGTTCTTGGGTATCTAATAGACAAATTTTATATACAATATTTTCTTTTTCTAAACTCCAATCAAAAATAAAATCTTGATTATTTTTTAAATTCGTTAGTTCATCTATTGAAAGTTTACCAATAGTTGCTTTTACTATTTTTTGGGTTTTTCTATGAAATAACTTCATACATAAATATAATAAAAAATATTTACAAAATCAATAAATATTATTTATACTAAAAATAATTTTATAATTAAAAACATCATTATAATTAATGTTAATAATAAAGATATAAAGTACAATAAAACCTTTATTCACAATATGTCTAATATCTTATAAACAAAGTAAACATAAAATTAAAGTGAAGAATAATAGGCACTTTAGAATCATTAACGTATGTTAGCAAACATTTTATTAGTCACTTTATTCACGTTAATAAATGATAAACACAAGTCTAAAAACTAAACGATTTTACTTAATCATTTGTACATTAATTGTTGGGGCCTGCTCCATTATGTATGAGTTATTAATAAGCACAGTTGCTAGTTACTTTTTGGGAGATAGTATCCTTCAATTTTCATTAACGATAGGGGTTTATTTAGCAGCGATGGGGCTAGGTTCGTATTTATATCGCTTTATCAATAGTGGAGTATTTGCGTTTATAGTCGTTGAATTATTATTAGGAACTATAGGTGCTTTATCTATTCCTATTTTATATTATTGTTTCACTATTGTTCCTATACAAGATTTTAATTATCTAATCTTTGGAACTGTGGGAATTATAGGATTACTAACTGGTTACGAAATCCCATTACTTACTGATTTATTGAATGAAACGAATGACGATGCTAATAATTTATCGGACGTATTAACCTACGATTATATAGGAGCCTTAGTCAGTACTATTCTTTTTCCATTTCTATTTTTACCCGTATTAGGAACCTTTAAAACTTCTATAATATTCGGTTCTATAAATTTATTGATGGGTTTATTAACCTCCATTTTATATAAAAAAGAACTTAAACGGGAAAAAGGGATTTCGATAAGAGTTATTTTTGCAGTTATCTTGATTATTAATGCTTCTCTATTATGGTTTAGTCATTCAATATTGACCAATTGGAATCAGCGAATATATAGCCAACCTGTCATTTATGATTATCAAAGCCCTTATCAGAATATAGTTTTCACAAAATCGCCAAGTGGTTTCGCACTATATTTAGATAGAGTAATCCAATTCAATTCAATTGACGAGTATCGTTATCACGAAACATTAGTGCATGTTCCGATAGCAGGAATGGAACCACCTAAAAAAGTTTTAATTCTTGGCGGTGGAGAAGGTTTGGCTGTTCGTGAAGTATTAAAATACTCAAGTGTGGAAAAAGTTGACCTTGTAGAACTAGACCCAAAGATTGTGGAATTGTCTAAAAATTGGGCACCTTTAGTGGCACTCAACGAGGCCAGTTTGTTAAACGAAAAAGTAACTGTTCACACAGAAGATGCCTTTGTCTACATGCTAAAGAATGTGGAAAAATATGACTTAGTTATAGCTGATTTACCCGATCCATCTAATGAAAACTTATCTCGGCTTTACACAGATTTGTTTTATGCAAAAATAAAAAGTAGTTTAAATTATAATGGAATATTTGTAACCCAAGCTACTAACCCTTCGTTAAATAAAAAAACCTATAATTCTATTCGAAAAACAATCGAACATATTGGTTTTCATAGTAGTTACGCTTTCAAAGTCTATGTTCCGTCTTTTGGAGAATGGGGTTTTATAGCTGCAGGGTTGAAGAACTTATCATTCTCAAATCCTAAAATTTCTGAATTAAGCTATATAAATAATGAGATTATAAGCAGTTTATTCGCGTTTTCGGAGGATATGAGCGTAGATACAAGCCGTTTAGAGATCAATCGCTTTGATAGACCTATATTATATCAATATTATCTAGAAGAGCTCGCTTTATTATTTCATCAAGAAAATAAAATTTAATCGATTCATCAAAATGTTTCGTTTTCGATTTTTTAAAATGAAATGATATATGAATAATGAGTAAAATAAATTTTTTATAAAAAGAAAACCATTACTCATCATTATAAGTGCTGGGGAAAAGTAGAGTAAATAATGTAACTTTTATTTTGTTTTTGAGTTACTACCTATTTGTGAACAGTACAGAAGTCTTTAAAGTCCTTATTATCAATCTATAATATTATTCTAATATAGATTTTTTAGAAAGTTAATACTAATAACTTTTTAAATTTAAGGTGACTTTTTTGGTTTAGAAATGATTTTTTTAGAAAGAAATGGGGCTAAGAAGCCTATAAAATAACCCAAAAACATCGAATTTTCTGTTTAGAATTCTCTCCAAAAGAAAAGCTCTTTTATTCTTACCAATTTTATAACAAAATATCTCACATTAGAAAGTACGTAAAATGGCGTTTTCTGAAAAGTTATTAAATGCTATTCACCTACTTTTAAAAAACAGAAGAGATACTATTATAGAAACAAAAAAATGGATAGGGAAACAAATTATTGTATTACTTATGGCTTTAATAAAAGTTTAAATCTAATCAAATATCGTTTAAAATATAAAGCGTCAAAATAAAACGTTCATTTTATTTTGACGCTTGTTTGTAACCAACAGTAATAAAGAATTACCATTGGGTTGTTGTTAAATTTCTAGTTTATAACCAATCCCTTTTATGGTTCTAATTCTATTGTCCAATATTTTTTCTCTCAACTTACTAACATGTACATCGATGGTTCTATTTCCAACAATAACATCATCTCCCCATATTTTTCTATAAATTTCTTTTCGAGTAAAAACTTTACCTGGTTTGGAAGCCAATAACCAAAGAATATCAAATTCCTTTTTGGGAAGGTCTAAATCTGTTTCTTTGTATTCGACAGTAAAAGTGTTTTTATTAATTTTAATACCACCGACCTCAAGAACGTCAACTTTCGAAGAAAAAGAATTTTCGCTTTGTCGTCTTAATAATGATTTTATTCTTGCCAATAATAGGCGAGGGGAAATGGGTTTATGAATATAATCATCTCCGCCTGCCTCAAGCCCTGCAATCTCAGAATACTCTTCGGACCGAGCCGTTAAGAAAACTACAATACATTGCTGAAGAGATTCAATACTTCTCATTCGATGACAAGTTTCTACTCCATCAAGGCCAGGCATCATAACGTCAAGAATAATTAAGTCTGGTTTTGTTTTTTTAGCAATTTCAATGGCATCCAAACCATTGGTTGCTGTAGCAATATTATAATCATGTTTGGTAAGATTATATTGGATGAACTCGACTATGTCTGGGTCATCATCTACAATTAAAATTTTTGCTTCCGACATAACTAATTATGTTTTTTATTATCTTGGTTTTGTATTAATGTTTAGCTAAAATACATAGGAAAAAGCTCGGAAATGCGTAAGTGTAAATAATTTAAAACAACTTAAGCATGAATTAACTTATAATTTGCCGTTCCTTTACGCTACTGCTATTTTTACAATTTTTTCAGAATGCTACACTTTATATTCAATTCAAAATATGACGAATTCAACAATTTCTACACATATACATGAGATTTTGAATGCCATTTATGGCTATCAAAAATTTAGACCTAATCAAGAGCAAATTATTATTTCTATTATTCAAAAGAAAGATAATTTGGTGATTATGCCGACAGGAGGAGGAAAGTCGTTGTGTTTTCAAATTCCTGCTTTGGCACAGCCAGGTGTAGCGATTGTTGTTTCTCCTTTAATTGCGTTGATGGAGGATCAAGTGACTAGTTTACAACAAATGGGCGTACCAGCAGTAGCACTAAATTCGGCAATGACCGAATATGATAGAAGACAGCTATTTGAAAATTTGCATCAACAAAAAATTAAAATTCTCTACCTTTCTCCTGAAAAATTACTGAGTGGAAACATGCTGGAATATTTATCCAAATTTAAGATCAGTATGATTGCTGTTGATGAAGCACATTGTGTTTCTGTTTGGGGAAATGATTTTAGACCTGAGTATGCAAAGTTATCCGTAGTTAGAAGATTCTTACCTCAAGTGCCCATTATTGCTTTAACAGCAACTGCGGATAAAGTCACTCAGGAAGATATTGTTAAACAACTGCAATTGAGAGAGCCTAATATTTCGGTTAGTTCATTTGAAAGAAAAAATATAAAAATAGCCGTTCAGCCTGGACAAAAAAGACTTCAGCGCATTGGCTATTTTTTGAATGATAAAAAAGGAGATTCAGGAATCGTTTATTGTCTTAGTAGAAAAAGTACAGAGTCATTGGCAGCAAAAATTCAGCAAATGGGTCACGAAGCCGCATTTTATCACGCAGGAATGACGGCTAGAGATAGGTCTCTTATTCAACAAAAGTTTATCAACGATGAAATCCAAGTTATATGTGCTACTATTGCTTTTGGAATGGGGATTGATAAATCAAATATTCGTTGGGTAATACATTATGACTTGCCCAAAAATATAGAAGGCTATTATCAAGAAATAGGTAGGGCAGGACGAGACGGAATGCCTTCAGAAGCACTATTGTTTAGCACGTATTCTAATGTTAGTCAGCTGCGAAAATTTATAGATGAAAGCCCGGCCGAAGAGAAGTTTAAACAAATTCAACATGCAAAATTGGATAGAATGTGGCAATTCTCTAATGCTGCTAATTGTCGAACTAATATTATTCTAAATTATTTTAATGAATATAGACAAGAAGGCTGTGGGCATTGCGATAACTGTCTTTATCCACCAAAAACAATAGATGGCACAAAAATGGCTCAAATGGCATTATCTGCGGTTTATCGGTTAAAGGAACAAGCAACACTAGAACAACTTATTGCGGTTTTGAGAGGTTCTAATCGGCAAGATATTAATCAACGAGGATTCACATCTATCAAAACATTTGGAGCGGGTAGGGCTTATTCTTTTTTGGATTGGCGTTCTTATTTATTACAGTTGTTAGATCAAGGTTTATTATTTGTTGATCATACGAATGGGGGACGATTAAAGATAACGCCTTTATCAAAAAATGTTCTATTTGAAAAACAACTGGTCAAACTTAAAAAATTTGTTCCTAACGAAGAACAAAAAACTTCTAAATCACCGAAAACGAATACGCTACCTTCAAGCTTGATAGATAAGTTAAAAAAATGGCGTACGGATATTTCAATACAAAAAAAGATTCCTGCTTATATTATTATTACCGACACAACGTTGTTTGAAATTGCCGACAAAAAGCCTCGAAATTTAGAAGAATTGAGTAAAATAGAAGGTATCGGAATTAGGAAATTAGATACTTATGGGAATGGTATTTTGAAAACTGTAAATGGAAAAGCAGCTACCAAAGGAGGAACATATCTGTTGACCTATCAATTATTACAACAAGGAGATTCTATAGAACAAATTGCAGCAAAAAGAGAGTTAAATACAACTACAATCTATTCTCATGTGGCACATTTATATGAAGAAAAGAAAATTTCTTCTATCAAATCTTATATTTCTAACGAAGAGCTTCAATCAGTAATTGATGTTTTACCAAGATTTGAAGAACCCTATGCATTGAAACCCATCTATCAATTGCTAGATGAAAAAATTGTTTATTATAAAATTAGATTAGCGATTTCTTATTACAAAAGGCACCAAAGAAAATAAAAAATTATTCTTCCATATTTTCATTATCCAAAAAACTTTTTAAATGTTTATTCATTACAGACATAAACGATGGTAGGTTTTTGAGAGCGGCAATTTCTTTATAGTTTTCTCTAGCTTCTGATGCAGGATAACCAAAATATACTTTATTACTATCTAAGTTTCTTGAAACGCCTGATTTTGCTAAAACAACAGCATTTTCACCGATTAGAAGATTTTGAGCTACACCTACTTGACCATAAAGGACTACACCGTCTTCAACTATAGTTTTACCTCCAATGCCGACTTGTGCTGCAAAAAGACAATTTTTACCAATAACAGCACCATGACCAATATGGATTTGGCTATCAAATTTAGTCCCTTTTCCTATGACAGTATCTCCAGAAACACCCTTGTTTATGGTGCAAGCAGCTCCTACTAAAACATCATCTTCGATAATTACACGACCACAAGAGTTCCAAACATGATATTTTTCGGGTGTTTTTTTGAGGTAAAAAGCATCTGAACCTACGACGCTACACGATTGGATAACGACATTGTCTCCTATAATTACATCTGCATAGATAACTGCATTGGCCTGAATATGACAATTTTTACCGATTACAACATTATGCCCAATTACAACATTAGGTTCAATAATTGTTGAAGGATGAATTTGAGCTTCTGGGTGTATATTTTGATTTAAATATCGAAAAGGTCTAAACCTTAACACAAGTTTGTTATAAGCCTGAAAAGGTTCGTCATGGATTAGAATCACCTTTCCTTCTGGGCATTCTACTTCTTCATTTAATATAATAATAGATGCGGCAGATTCTAATGATTTTTGAAAATATTTAGGAACATCACTAAACATGATATCACCTGGAGTAACTTTATGAATTTCATTGATACCAGTAGCTAAAATGGAAGAGTCTCCAATTATTTTATTAGCACCAATTAATTCAGCGATCTCTGTAACAGGTATAGAATTTTCAAATTTCATAAACGACTTTGATTTATTTTACTATCACTATAATTTTAGTGAATTTTTAGCAAAAATAAGATAAAAAAATTAATTTTTTAGGCATCAAAAAAAAGGAGAAGTAAAGTATAATATATTTTCTTCCCACTTTATTTTAATATCTATGTCTTTCTCTTCTCCTAATTTTTTAAGGTTAAAGCTCCAAATAGAATGCTTATGACCATTTAGTTCCTCTTTGAGGTGAATAAGTTGTTTGGTCCACAAATTATTGTGGATTGCAAAACAATTCACATTATCTGCTTTATTTTTAACTAAACTTATATTAAGTTGATAATCATTTACATTTCCAAGATGGTTAATACACATTCCTAAATTAGTTAAGACCTCAGCTATTTTTTTTTCACAAGTAAAAGAATTAGGTATATCGTCAGTGTAAAAAACAATTTTTCTTTGTAGCACCCTAGATTTAAATTTAGTATTCACTGTGTCGAGAATGTTTTCGAAAGTAGTAACTTCATTGTTTTTATACTGTTCCATAGTAATCATATGGGATAAATCTTCTACTTTGTATAATAAATCATGAGCTAAATATTTAATTTTCGAGGAATTGACTTTATCTCTTCCTTTCTGAATTTCCTTTTGTATAATCTCTGAAAAAGAAATAATAATTCTAAGAGGTTGCCTGATGTCGTGAGACACTACTTGAGCGTATTTAGAAAGAGCGTAATTAGAGGTTTTTAATTTATTTTGAACTGCAATTTCTTCATTTGTGGCAATTTCTTTTTCTTTAGTAGAGTTCTTTATTTTAGTAACAAGCTTTTTATTGAAAAAATAACTTATAAGAGCTATTATAATATATAGGAATAAACTACCTATGGCTAACCAAAAAAGGATAATGATATTCTTTTGTTTTTCTGTTTTTTGTCTCCTACTTTCTACGGTACTTTCTAGGGCATCGATACTTTCTTGGTTGTAATAATTACTTAAATCTGTTACAATTCCCAAATTATGGAGCCACACATTTTGCCTTTCAATTTTAGAAAACCTTTCATGAGTGAGTTCGGATAGTTTTAATAGAGGGCTATAGTCTTCACGATTTTGGAGTATTTTTTCTAAGATTACATTTTTTTCGAAAAAATCTATACTAACTTCTAATGGAATATTTTCTAAATAAGATTCAATTGGGTTGAAATTTTCTGGGGTTGGGTTATATAAATAATCTTGAATGAGGTTAAAAAACTGAAACTGAGGGTTGAATATTTTTATTTTACTATTAATAGGGGTTGTTTTTCCACGAAATAAATTAATAATAAGGTCTAATTCATGTTCGGGAATATATATATTTTTACTATTAAATAATTTAGCTTCATTATATTTTTCTGATAATAGCAGAGCGATAAAATATTTTTGTTTAAGGTGTATATTTTTAATAAAAAAATCATCACTAAATTTGGGGAAATCTTTTGGTTTAGAGCCGTTTAGTATAGATAGATATAAACTATTTATATCAATGGCATCTTTGAAATTTAACCAATTTTGATTTTCACATTTTTCTCTAATAATGTCTAAGTTTCGTATATAATTTAGAGAAACTGAAGGATGATAATGAGATAAAACGGTTAACCATTCTCGCCGTATCGTTTGTAATAAAAACTGTTCGTATTCAAAATTATTAAGAGCATTTTTTATATCGTCAGTTATAGTATTTAGGATGTTTTTTTTATGTAAACTACTATAAAACTTATCTAAAGAAGGAGCAAATAACGAAATATCTGACCAAAAATAACTGTTTAGATAGATAAAGGTTTTTTGTTCAAGGTTCTCCCATACCATTGGCAAGTAAAATGTTGCTAAGTCGATACGAGTCTGCAATTCTTCTTTTAGAATAAAATTTTTATGGAATGAAATGAAAGAAGAGTCGCTATAAGGAGGTTTTAGTTTCTTTTTTAATTCTTTATAAATGTGAGATTGAGAGTACCAATTTCGCTCAATATTTAGTATTTGTTTATCTAATAAGTCATGAGTCGTTTTATTTAATTTACTACCACTTAGTTCCCATAGCTTAGTTTTAGCTTCAGGAGAAATAACGCCAAATGAAGCAAAAC
Source organism: uncultured Saprospiraceae bacterium (assembly GCA_937922815.1). Classification (GTDB taxonomy): domain Bacteria; phylum Bacteroidota; class Bacteroidia; order Chitinophagales; family Saprospiraceae; genus CALAJP01. The sequence goes on along the minus strand of CALAJP010000271.1, from coordinate 10,310 downwards.
AGAAGAATGTGTATAAGTTAATAAGAAAAAATAAAATTATCTTTTTCAATGACTAATGGTTTAATTAGCTGTATTAAGACGCTAATACTTTATAGAATACAAATTAAATAATATCAAAAACCAAACCGCTCTCATTTTATAACCTCAATAGGTCGTTTTAATAAAAATATGTTTAAAAATGCTATTTTTTAAGTAATTGTCTAATAGATTTTTATGTTTTTTTTACAAAAAAGTATTTGCCGAAAAAACAATTGATTTTTTTTATATAAAAATAGAATTCCTTTTTGGGAAAAAGGAATGGTTTTGTAAAACCTAAAAATATTATTGATTTTCGACCGTCTTATATTATCTTTTTTTAGTTTTGCCTTGTTATAAAAAATAAAAAATAGATGCTTGATAACTGGTTAAGACCTTTAGACGCTAAAATATACGAAGATGTGTCAGTTGATTCAGATCAACAAATATTAGGAAATATAGAAGTCTATGTAGATGATTTCCCTTCTCTTCACGATACAGATATAGTAATCTTAGGTATAGGAGATAGTGACTTTTTAGATATTAGAAAGCAATTTTACCAGCTACCTTTTAGGTTTAATAGGGTGAAAATTGTTGATATTGGAAACTTTAAAAAATCAACATCTGATTTTTTCATACCTGTTTTAAAAGAATTGAACTCTGCGAATATAATTCCTATAATACTTAGTAACCAGCCCAATATTTCTATTCCTTTAATAAAAGTATTTGCTCAGCGACAACCTAAGGTTAATGTATGTTCTATTACAGAAAGCCTCAAAGGTTTTGATTGGGATGAAATAACATCATTCATCCACTCGGAAGATGTATATTTTCAATCTTTTGTGGGGTTACAGTTTCAGTTGTTGACGAATTCAGATTTACATTTTTTAAATCATTCTAACATTATAACTACACGATTAAGCGAACTGAAAGGCTCAATTCATGAAGCTGAACCTAGTATTCGTGATGCTGATGTGGTTTCCTTTGATTTGAATGTATTGAAAAAAGCGGAGTCAAAATCAATGCTTTCGAACAATCCAAATGGCTTGTTTACTGAGGAGGCAAGTCAATTGATGCGTTATGCTGGCTTTAGTGAGAAAGTAGGTTTTATGTCTTTTTCGGGTTGGGAAAACGAATTAATAGACAAATCTGAGGCCTCATTTTTAGCTCAAATGATGTGGTTTTTTATAGAAGGGGTTGATAATAGAACAACAGACTATCCTAATAGTATGAATAATATGAAAGAGTATATTGTTTTTATGAAGGATACAGATGTTAGCTTATTGTTTTGGAAAAGTACTCATAGTGGTAGATGGTGGGTTGGCATACCTGATAATGGCGAACGTGCAGAACGACATAAATTAATTCCTTGTTCTCTAAATGATTATAAAATGGCAAAAGAAGGTGTTTTGTCTAAAAGAATAATTAAAATTTTGGAAAGAACCTAATCAATAAAGGTCTCTAATTGAATTCCTCTAGAGCCTTTGATTAAAATACATGAAGGTTGAAAGCTGTTATTTTTCCAAGATTCTTTTAATTCTTGAACGGTTAGAAATTTTTGGGCAAGAGTTATTGTCTTATGAAATTCTCTTCCAACTAAGATTACCTTGCTAATATTGAGTTGTTTCGTATAATCAACAATTTCTTGGTGTTCAGTATCGCTGTATTTACCAAGCTCTAACATGTCTCCTAGTATTAGAATCTTTGGGCGATTATCAACAAGTTTATTGAAACTTGTTAATGCTGATTTCATACTTGATGGATTAGCGTTATAAGCATCGAGAATAACTAAATGCTCTTTCCATTTCACTAATTCAGAACGATTGTTGTCAGGAATATAATTTTCAATGCCTGTAACAATTTTGGATCCAGGAACTTTGAAATATTTTCCCAAACAAATAGCGGTCTTTATATTTTCAAAATTATGTGCACCAAAAAGGTGAGATTTTAGTTTAAAAAAGACATCTTCTAAACTAAAAGTACATTCAATGAAAGGAAAAAAGTGATGAAGTTCTACTTCAGAAATATTTCTTTCGGGCGAAATAGAATCAGTTTGTTGATAGAAAATACTTCTTACATTTTTCGCTAAATCGGTAAGATAGTTTTCATCAACATTGATAAAAGCGATGCCGTTATTTTGGTTTAAATATCGGTATAGTTCAGATTTAGTTTGTTTTACTCCTTCTAAATCTCCAAATCCTTCTAGATGAGCTTTGCCTATATTAGTTATGACCCCATGAGAAGGTTCCGCTATTTCACAAAGTTCTTTTATATCTCCTGGTTTGTTAGCACCCATTTCAATAATCGCGACTTGATGTTCTTTTTTAAGTTGCAAAAGGGTCAGAGGTACACCTATGTGATTATTAAAGTTACCTTGTGTAAAATGAACATTATATTCAGTTTTCATGACACTCGCCAACAGCTCTTTAGTAGTAGTTTTTCCATTAGAACCTGTTATGGCAATAAAAGGAAACCTAAATTTTCTTCTATGGAAGTTGGCTAACTGTTGAAGGGCAATTAATGTGTCTTGAACAAAAATACATTGAGGTTCCTGTGCTAGAGTTTTGTCGGATACTACAGCATACGAAGCTCCTTTTTTTATAGCAGCAAGTGCATATTTGTTGCCATCGACTAAATCCCCTTTAAGGGCAAAAAACAAATCTCCTTTTTGTAGCTTTCTACTGTCAATGCAAATATTGTTAGATGCTAAAAATGCACTATATAATTTTTCGAGTGGAATGTTGGTATTGTTCATATAATTATATCACATTATAAAATTCAACAGGAGTAAACAAAAATAAAAGTCCTTATTCAATTGTGGTAGAATAAGGACTTTTATTTTTAAGAATGATAAATTTAATTATTTATATCTTCTTTTCTGTGTTTTCTTATTGAATTTAAATTGATTTCCTCCTGCATCTTCATTTCCTGTAGCTCCACCTGTTCTTGTCATTGCACATCTAAAACCAATTGTATTATCACATTTATCTTCTTCTTTGTATCTTCTTGTACCTGGAGATAACCAATAAGCTCTATCTGCCCAAGAACCACCTTTAATAACTCTTGATTTATCAGAGATTAAAGTAGAAACACCATAGTTATATTCAACTTCAGAAGACTCATCACCATCAAGGTAGTTATAAACTAATCCTTTCTTGTAGTTTTCTCTTTCGCTTGCTTCTTCATCGTCAATAACTCTTGTTCTAATTCTACCTAAAGAATCTTTTTCTGCAAGAGCACCATTTTCATCGAGAACTTTAGTCGTAAATTTGTTTCCTCGGAAAGGGTTTAAGTCATGGTTTTCAGCATCTCTTAATGCTAATGAAGTCATTGGTCTAAATAAATCCATAACCCACTCATTAACGTTTCCTGACATATTATATAAACCGAAATCATTAGGCATATATGCTCTAATAGGACCAGGAATATGAGAGTGGTCATTTAGTTTACCAGCCATACCCATATAATCCCCGCTTCCTCTTTTGAAGTTAGCTAAGATTTTACCTTGATCTTTATTTCTTACTTTTTGTCTAACAGTTTTACCATCCCAAGGATAAATTCTTCTATCAGTAATTAATTCATCTTTAGAGGTAGATTGTTTTCCGATCAATGCTAAAGCAGCATATTCCCATTCTGCCTCTGTTGGTAAACGGTAAGAAGGTAATAATATACCATCATCAAAAGAAACAGGTCTTTCACCTCCTGTACTTAAATCTTTAAGGTTTTTCTTTACATCTGGCTCATATTGACCTGCCAAATAAGCTTCAGTGTTGAAGTTATTTTCATCAACCTGTTCAGAATAATTAATGATACCTTTTTCAATAAGCACCATTTCGTTTACTCTGTCGGTACGCCATTTACAGTACTCATTTGCTTGAACCCAATTAACACCAACAACTGGATAATCATCGTAAGAAGGGTGTCTAAAATAGGTTTCGACAAACGGTTCATTAAATGAAAGTTCTTCTCTCCAAACCAAAGTATCAGGTTTAGCCTTGGTAACTACTTCTGGATACGTATTGCCAAATACCTTACCTAACCAATAAATATATTCTTTGTAGTCAATATTAGATACTTCCGTTTCGTCCATGTAGAAAGAAGAAACAGTAACACGACGAGGAACGTTATTCCATTCCATTTGCACATCTTGTTCTGTTAGCCCCATAGTGAAAGTACCACCTTCTACTAAAACTAAATTGGGACCAGTAGCCTGACCTTCGTAGTCTTTTTTCTCAAAACCACCCCATTTCTCAGAATTATATGCCCAACCAGTTGTAGATGAACTTCCGCTTTTTCCTAATCCGCTACCGCCACCTTTACATGAAGTAAAAAATAGTGAAGCTGTACACGCTAGAAAACTATAATAAAAAATTTTTTTCATCGGTGAAAATAGTTTGTAAATTACTTTAAAAGGGTACAAAAATTAAATAAGAACTTTATAATTTTCCAACTTTAGCTTTTCAGTTATAAAATTGCTTATTTTATGTTGTAATAGTTTAACAAAAATGATAACTACAAAATACTTACCAAAATTGTATTTAAGCTATAAAAAAACAAAAGTAATAGATTATTATTACTGATATGTGGTTTTTTTTAATGTAATTTCATTTTTATTTGCTTAAAATATTTTTTACGTGATAATAATCTCTATTGATGCATAAATCAAAATTTAAAAAATGAAAAATAATTTTAATATTATTGGTCAGCCTTCTATCCAGCATCAAATTATCGAAATGGTTGAACACGATAGATTACCACATGCAATACTTTTGAATGGTAAATTAGGCTATGGTGGTTTTTCAGTTGCTATTTTTATTGCTCAACAATTATTTTGTAAAGAAAAAATAGAAAATAAGGCTTGTGGAAAATGTAATAGCTGTTTAAAAGCAATAAAACTAATTCATCCAGATTTACACCTTACCTTTCCTACTTTTGGCAAATCAACCTCTGAAGATATGTTAAAAGATTTCAGAGAACAAATTTCAGAAAACCCTTATTTAGATATGAATTTGTGGATGACGGGATTGGATTCAGGGAATAAACAAGGGAATATAAATAAGAATGAATGTTTAAATATATCTAAAAAGGCAAGCCTAAAATCATTTGAAGGTAACGAAAAAGTATTCATAATTTGGCAAGCTGAATATTTAGGTAAAGAAGGAAACCGATTATTGAAATTAATCGAAGAACCCCCAGCTCACTGTCATTTTATTTTAATTTCTGAATCAACAAAATTAATTTTAAACACAATTCTGTCTCGTTGTCAAATAATTAATATTCCCCCTGTTCAAGAAAAAGATATTTATGAATTGGCACTATCTAAAACTAATGATGATGAATTATCACAAGAATTGTCTTATATAGCCAATGGAAATATTCAAACCTTACAACAATTAATCGAAAATGGTTCTTTTGGACAAGCCGAATTGTTCTTAGAATGGATGGGAGTATGCTATTTAGGAAAAATTCCTAAAATTTTAGATTGGACAGACCGTTTTGCAAAATTAAGTAGAGAATCTAAAAAACAGTTTTTAGACTATGGGTTATATTTTTTGAGAGAATTGCTGATGATTAAAGCACATAGCAAATCACCGATACGATTACCTGCATCAGATTTGCAACGAGCCGCTAAGTTTGCAAAATTAGTCTCAGTAGAAATGGTATTTTATATTATTGAACTTGTTGAAGAGTCTATAGGTTTTGTAGAAAGAAATGCAAACGATAAGATTTTATTCTTTTCAGATTCATTAAAAATTGCTACTCAAATGAAACGTCTGTAAGTTGGAGATTGATAGACAAAAGATACTTTTATATGTATTTATTAAAGATTTGTAGAATCAATTTTAATATTTAATGGGTTTACACTTATCTTTAGGAAGTTAATTATTACCTTGAAAAAACAATTAATTCTTTAATATATTTACTCATAACTATGGAAGATACAAGAGTTTGGTTGAAAAATTACCCTCCAGGAGTAGCTGCGAACATTGATCCAGACAAACACCCAAATGTCCTTTCTGCATTACGGGAGGCATTTACTAAATATAGTTCTCAGGTAGCTTTTCATTGTATGGGTAAAGATATTACCTACAAAGAGTTAGATAAACTATCTGATAAATTTGGAGCATATTTATTATCAAGAGGCTTAGAAAAAGGCGATAAAATTGCTTTGATGATGCCTAATATGATTCAATATCCAATAGCTTTATTTGGGGCATTGAAGGCAGAATTGGTTATTGTTAATACTAATCCGCTTTATACAGCTACCGAAATGGAACATCAATTTAAAGATGCAGGGGTAAAAGCTATTTTAATTTGTGAAAATTTCGCTCATAATCTTCAAAAAATAATTAAAAACACTGCCATTAAAGTAGTGATTACCACTTCGATAGGAGAGTGTTTAGGTACTATAAAAGGAGCATTAGTGAATTTTGCAGTTCGAAAAATCAAGAAAATGGTTCCCAAATTCGATATTCCCAATTCGGTTACTTTTTCTGATGCTATAAAAAATGGTAAAAACTTCAAATTACCCGAAAACTGTTCTAATTCGGAAGATGTTATTTTGTTGCAATATACGGGGGGGACTACAGGAGTTGCTAAAGGAGCTATGTTAACGAACCGAAATTTGTTAGCAAACTTGGAGCAAATTAAAATGTGGATGTCTTCCAAACTGAAAGAATCTGAAGAAGTATCGCTTTCCCCTTTGCCATGTTATCATATTTTTGCTTTTACCGTAAATTGCTTAGCCTTATTTACTAACGGTATAAAAAATATTTTGATTGTCAACCCAAGAGAATTAGATTCGATTGTAAAAGAATTTAAAAAACATCCAATTTCTGTTATGACGGGTGTTAATACTTTGTTTAATGCGTTGAATAATCATGCAAAATTTCGAGAGGTAGATACTTCGAGCTTGAAAGTTACTATTGGTGGGGGTATGGCAGTTCAACCGCATGTGGCGAGGGAGTGGCAAAAAAATACAGGTTGTTATCTTGCAGAAGGTTACGGAATGACTGAATCTTCTCCTGTTGCTTGTGTAAATCCATTGGATAGTTCAGCGAAATTAGGAACGATAGGAATTCCTGTTCCCTCTACAGAATTGAGAATTGTTGATGATAGTGGTAATGTACTTGGCGTAGGAGAGGCTGGTGAAATCCAAATCAAAGGGCCTCAGGTAATGAAAGGGTATTATAACCGACCGCAAGAAACGGATAAGGTTTTCGTAGGAGATTGGTTGTTGACAGGAGATATCGGAATGATGGATGAAAATGGGTTCTTCAAAATAGTTGACCGTAAGAAAGATATGATTCTAGTTTCTGGGTTTAATGTTTATCCTAATGAAATTGAAGATTTGGCTTGTTGTCATGAAAAAGTATTAGAAGCTGCAGCTATCGGCATTGCTGACGAAAAATCTACAGAAAAAGTAAAGCTATTTGTCGTAAAAAAAGATGAATCTTTAACTAAGGAAGAATTATTTGCCCACTGCAAAGAACATTTAACAGGTTATAAAAGACCAAAAGAAATTGAGTTCAGAAAGGAACTTCCTAAATCAAATGTTGGTAAGATATTGAGAAGAAAGTTAAAATAAAATATGGAGAATCCCACAAATAATGATTTTGAAGAGTTGAATGATAATCCTGTTCAAGAAAATCAAAATCTAATTTCCGATGATGAAGTAAGTTTGGTAAAAGCTTATCATCATTCTATTCAGAATGAACTCAAAAAAGTAATTATTGGACAAGAAAATACGGTCGAATTACTTTTGATAGCATTACTTTCTGGAGGTCATGTTTTATTGGAAGGAGTACCAGGAGTAGCGAAAACCTTGACAGCAAAAATGTTCTCGAAAAGTATGGAATTGGATTTTTCGAGAATTCAATTTACTCCCGATTTAATGCCAACAGATGTGTTAGGAACTACGGTTCTAAATATGAAAACATCTGAATTTAGTTTTATAAAAGGACCAATCTTTGGAAATATTGTTTTGATTGACGAAATCAATAGAGCACCTGCCAAAACTCAGGCTGCTTTGTTTGAGGTGATGGAAGAAAAGCAATTAAGTAATGATGGAACTACCTATAAAATGGCGGATCCATTTTTTGTAATTGCTACTCAAAACCCAATTGAACAAGAAGGAACGTATAAACTTCCTGAAGCTCAATTGGACCGTTTTATATTTAAAGTCAAAGTTGATTACCCTGATTTAGAGCAAGAAAAGCAAATCCTACAACAATATAAAGGTGACTTTGATAAAAGAGTTACCCAAACCGTTCAATCAATTTTGAAACCTGAAAATATTGAACAACTTCGCCAATTAACCGAAAAGGTCTATATCGAAGATAGTTTGGTTGACCATATTGCTGATATTGTTTTTGCAACCAGAAAAAATAAAGATTTGTATTTGGGAGCATCTCCAAGAGCCTCCCTTGCTATTTTGAAAGCAGCAAAAGCAAAAGCGTTATTGTCAGGAAGAAATTTTGTCACACCTGATGATATTAATGCTTTAACAGCAGTTGTTTTGGATCATCGAATTATTTTGACGGCTGAGAGAGAATTGGAAGGTTATACAACTCAGGATGTGATTGCCGATATTTTGAAAAAAATTGAGATACCGAGGTGATTAAGAATTATACTTCTTCCACCAAAATCTCTTCCACTGCTTTCATTTCAGTAGAAAAATTAACGCCAATAGCGATTAGTGGTTTATTTTCATTTCGAAAAGGTTCAAGGTAGCCTTTGTCTTTGATTTGTTGAATGGCGATTTCGGCTGTTTTATCCAATTTGAATTCAAAGGCATAAATGGCATTATCCAATTGAACTAAAGCATCCATTCGACCTCTTGAAGAATGAACTTCAGATTGGGTGTAAATACCCATCATTTTGAAGGTCAAATGAAGAATGGCGTGATAGAAATGCTCATTGTCTTTTTTCCACAAATCATATGGAACACTAGCAAATAGCGTATTGATGGTTTCTTTTAGTCTTTCAGTATCTCTTTCGATTAGTGCCTCTTCTATCTGTAGGGCAATGACTGTAGCTGATTTTTCTTCGCTAGAAATATAAATTTTAGAAAGTGATTCTAAGAAAGATTGTTTTACTTCTTTGTTTGGATAAGCTAAAGTGTAAATATTTCTTGGCGCATTTAATCCTTTGAAGGTTAAATAGCCAGTTTGAAATAAAATAGGTAGAAGTTTAAGATTATTGACATCAAACGAGTCTAAATCACTTTCTAATACTTTTACGCTTTCAATTTCATATATCTTTTTTCTTTTCGCTATTTCTATTAAAAATGTTGGCGTTCCTGTGTTGAACCAAAAATTCTTGAATTTTTGTGCTCTGAAAAAGTTTAACAGAGAAAATGGATTATATACATAAGTTTCTAAATTCCAAGTATAACCATCGTACCATTCTTTGATTTTATCGGCATTAAACTTTTCTATTTCTTTTGGGAAATACTGATTGAGTTCCTCATCTGTAATTCCACAAATTCCTCCAAAACTGGGCTCAATCGTCAAATCATAAAGATTATTCAAATCCGAGAATATACTGACTTGAGTGAATTTAGATACACCAGTGATGAAAACTAATTTCAAGTGTGGGTCGGCATCTTTGAGGATGGAATAGAATATTTTTAAAGTCTTTTGATTGGCTACCGCAATGGGGATTTCTTCATCGCTGAGGTGGTCGATGATGGGTTTGTCGTATTCGTCGATGAGTACGGCCACTTTTTGATTGTATTTTTTGTGGAGTAAAGCAATAAGTTCTTTGAAAAGTTGAGAAATACTGTAACTTTCCGCTTCTAATTCATGCTCTGAATAAATATTTAATAGTCTTTTGCGAATGGCTTGTTCTAAGCCTAATTCCTGATGCCCAATATTACTAAATGAAATACGAATAATAGGAAAACGCTGTTTCCAATCCCATTTATCGTAGATGAAGGTATTTTCAAAGAGCTTTTTTTTGCCTTCAAAAATACAAGCTAGCGTGGATAGAAATAACGATTTTCCGAACCTACGCGGACGAGACAGAAAATATGAACCTCCTATATCTGCCAATTGAAAGGCAAACTGCGTTTTGTCTACGTAAACAAAATTCTCGCTACGTAGCTTTTCAAAATCTTGAATGGAAATAGGATATTTCTGTATCATTTTTTGCTTTTCTTATATTTCAAAGATACAAAGTATTTATTTTATAGTGATAAGAATAATAAATAGTACTTAGTAAGAGACAGTCAAAATATTGGATATTAAGTTAACTAAGTTGAGTTGCTCACAAAAGCAGACCTTAAGATATAC
>CALAJP010000270.1 GCA_937922815.1 uncultured Saprospiraceae bacterium | reverse complement strand
TTTTCGATGAAATACTAAATGTGAATAAAATTATTGTAATTTGGTGGTCATAATATTATGAATATGACAGATTTAAATAAAATAGTTGGAACACTTGTTCTTAGATTGGTTTTAGGACTCATTTTTTTATTGCAAGGGTTTAGTAAAGTCTTTTCTTGGGGAGTAGAAAATGTGGCGGTGTATCAAATGTAATGCTAAGAAATAAGCAACTCGGATAAAAAACGTAATTTTAAGATTATCAAAAAAAAATTATGTATACATCTTGTCCAAGCTGCTGTAGCACAAATATAAAAAAGAATGGCCATACTTACTATGGGAAACAAAATCATCAATGTAAAGATTGCCAACGGCAATTTGTATTAAACAACACACATACTAAAAGTAAAACGATAAAAACACTAGTGAAAGACTGCTTAAAAGAACGCTTATCGTTAAGAGCTATCTGCCGAGTATTTAATGTTAGCATTACTTGGCTACAAGCTTTTGCTCATGAACTGTGGAATGAAACTCCTAAAGATTTAGGTTTAAGTCAAAAAGCTATAAGAGAAGTAAATAAGGTACAAGTTTTTGGTATTCAAGCTGATGAGCTTTGGTCATTTGTAGGAAAAAAAACTAAAAAGCGATGGATTTGGGTAGCTTATGATCCTGGCATGAGGCTAGTGATTGCTCATCATATAGGTGGGAGAGGTAAAAAAGCTGCTAAAATTTTTTGGAATAAAATACCATTTGCTCTAAGAGCTTGCCATTTCGAAACAGATCATTGGGAGGCTTATAAAAATATCATTCCTGCGGATCAACACAAAGTAGGAAAAGACTTGACTTACTATATTGAAGGCTTTAATGCTACTATAAGAGCTAGAGTTAGTAGGCTAGTTCGAAAAACTTTATCTTTCTCTAAATCTGATAAATGGCACAATTTAGCTATTGCATGGTTCTTTTGGCAATTTAACATTGAAAGACTAGAGCATTATATTTGATACACCGCCCATATAACAAATCAACAAACATAACACTTATGCCAAAATTATTCACTTACGGAACACTACAATTACCAAAAGTACAAAAAGCTCTTTTTGGTAGATTGCTTAAAGGAACGAAAGACAAATTAGCTAGTTACGTCTTAGAGGAGGTTGTATTAGATGATAAACAAGTTATTACTCTCAGTGGAAAAAAAATACACGTAATTTTAAAACATACTGGAAACCCGTCTGATTTTGTTGATGGTATAGTGTTTGAACTAACGGAAAAAGAGATCATAGAAGCAGATAGTTATGAACCTGACGATTATGAAAGAGTTGAGTTAACGTTCGTTTCTGGTCAGAAAGCTTTTGCATACATAGCTTCATAAAAACAATTGAAATTAGCATGAATCGATTAAATGATGTTGTACAGTTTTATAAGGAATGTTATTTAAATGATTTCAAAGCTATTTCAATTAAGAATTTCTTCTCCAAAACAGTTCAGTACCCATTAGTTTTAAACTCTTTTGAACCTTTAGTTGAAAAGATTCCTTCTTTTCCTATTGATTCAGATTGGGCAAAAGAAGTAGAATCGTATTTGGAGATTCATTCCAAAGAGAAGCAACTCTATGCAGGATTTTTATTTTTGAAAGGGAAAAAGAGTGAATTGGGCAAACTAACTACTGTCTTTGCTCCGCTTTTTATTTATAAAGCAGAACTTATCATTTCTGAGAACTATTATTCTATCGAATTAGATGTTAATTCACCAATATTGAACCCTGAGTTTTTAGAATTAGTTAATTCGGAAAATGTGGGAGAAAAGTTAACCTATGACGAATTTGATAAAATGCTCCCCAAAGGACATTTCGATTTTGAAAATCTGATAAGTCTTAAAAATACACTACTAAATTTATTTCCTTTATTGGATATTTCTTGTTTAGAAAAAAATATATTGTCTCACCATTTAGATCTTGATTTGGTTCGATTATCTAAGAGTAAATCAGAGGCAAACAATAGAAAATTAATTGATGGTTTTGCCTTAGGAATTATCAACAAAACCAAAAGTTCTAGAGGGGTAGTTAATGAATTAAATGAAATAGCGAACAAAGAACTAGACAGCAATGTCTTTGAGGATATTTTCAATTCACAGAATAAATCTATCGCTAAACCGAAAGCCCGTCTAATTCAAATCCCTGTTAATTTAAGTGAAAGCCAAAAGGAAGTATTTTATTCTGTTGACAACTGTTCTACTACCCTAGTCTTTGGACCACCGGGTACAGGAAAATCATTCACTATTGCTGCACTTGCTTCTGAACTAATCAGTAATGGGAAATCGGTATTAATTGCTTCTCGTAGTAGTCAAGCAGGAAAAGTAATTAGCAAGAAAATAGAATTAGATTTTGGCTTATCAGGTTTATTAGTCAAAGCGACCACTAAAAATTATAAACGCTCATTGGTGAGTAGGATTAACGTAGTTACTGATGGTTTCTCAAAAAAGGCGTGGACTAAAGACAAATTAAAATCTACTTTATCCGAAATTACTTCTTTACAAAAACAGATTTATAAGCATATAGAAATCTTAGAAAACAGAAAAGAAGATGAGTTAAAATGGGGGCAATTTTACTTTGATTTTAAAGGTGGTTTTTTAGGAAACTTAAAAGATAAATGGATTCGATATCGGAAAAAATCAAACCAATCTATTACTTTAATCAAGAAGCAAATTTCACTGTTAGAAGAAGCTAAGCATAAATTACAAAAAAAGTATATTGTTAATCAATATCGTTTCTTTCTTAATGAAAGTTTGAATAGTCATAGAAATGAATTTATAAATCTTCGTGATGCTTTAAATTTTGAGTCTGGAAACTTAATTCATCAGACTTTTGATAAAATCGATTTTTCTTTAGTGTTAAAAGCTTTGCCTGGCTGGGTTTGCAATACAGGAGAAATTCAAAATATTCTTCCACTCAAAAAAGAACTTTTTGATGTATTGATTATCGATGAAGCGACTCAATGTGATATTGCTAGCGTTATTCCTTTACTTTATAGAGCCAAGAAAGTTGTTATTGTTGGTGACCCTAAACAGTTGAGGCATATCTCCTTTCTTTCGAAACAAAAACAAGCTGAATTACAAAAGAAATACGGTTTGTCTTCAACAATTTCTAATTATCGTAGCCATAGTATTTTAGATTTAGTTAATCAATCTTTGCGTTCACAACATCAATTAATCTTTTTATCTGAACACTTTAGAAGTAATCCTAAAATAATTGATTTTTCTAATCGACATTTTTATAATAATGGCTTGCAAGTAATGACTAATTCCCCTTTAGCTTGGGAAAAACAATCCTTACAAATTTTAAAATCTACAGGGCAAAGGGCTAAAAGTGGAGAAAATGAGGTTGAAGCGAACCTTATTATTCAAAAAATCACTACTCTTATTAAGAATAATCAAAAATATCATTCAAAACACCAGCCCTCTATTGGGGTAATATCCCCTTTTCGTGCTCAAGTTTCATTAATTAAACGACTGTTAAAAGATAGTATTGATTATAATGAAATTAAAAAATATCAAATATTGGTGGGGACGCCTTTTCATTTCCAAGGAGAAGAAAGAGATATAATTTTCTTATCATTTACATTAAACAATGATTCGCATGGAGCTGCTTTTAGATATTTGAATAAACCTGATGTATTTAATGTTTCAATTACCAGAGCCAAGCAAGAACAATGGGTGGTAACTTCTTTGAATTATAATGAATTGAATCCTGATTATTTAGTAACTAAATATTTAGCAAATATTAATGATGGGTTTAAACCTAAATTGGATAGTGAATTCGTTTATGATAGATTTGCTGATGAAGTGGTTAACTTATTAAAGCAATCAAATGCACATAGAGTTATCCAAGGTTACAATATTGGAAGTTTGATTATTGATATCATGGTTATATACAGAGACAAAACTTATTGCATTGACCTTATAGGCTATCCTGGTGCTTTTGTTGACCAATATAGTTCTTCGACCATGAATATGGTTGAACGAATGGGATTTGAACTCTATTTTATTTCGTATAGTGATTGGTACTTAGACGAAAAAAAATGTAAAACAGAACTGTTCAAATTTATAGGTATTAAATAATGAATTTGAACCAAAATATTTTTAGCTCTTTTAAATAATTACATTCAAAAGAGCTAAAAATTTAACAGTTGAAATTTGTAAATTCAAAATTCAACTTAAATATGTAAGGCTAAAAGAGGAAAATTACTCTTCTCCGTCTTCTTCAATTACTTCTTCTGCTTGGATAACTACTTGACCTTTGTAGTATAAACTACCTTCTGACCAAAAAGCACGATGTCTTTCGTGAACTTCTCCAGTAGTAGGGCAAGTTGATAAAGTAGGAAGAATAGCCTTTTTATGCGTTCTTCTTTTTCTTTTACGTTGTTTCGATATTCGACTCTTCGGATGTGCCATTATCTAATTATTTTAATCCTTATTAAGTATTTTTCAATTTATTCTTAATTTCCGTTAAGTCTGCCCAAACACTTTTTTCATCGCTAGGACTTTCCTCATTGGAATTAAGTTTATTTAAAACATCCATATCGCAAGGAGATGGAGTTTCATTTTCACAGTTATATGTTTTTATCAAAGGTATCGAAAGACAAATAGATTCGTATAACAACTTTGATAAATCAAATTTTTCTATAGTAGGACTCACGTAAATTACTTCTCCAGTTTCATCATGTGACTCTTCATCTGCTTTTAACTTCACAATAAACTGTTGTTCTGTCTGAACGGGTAGTTTTATGTCAGCGGTGCATCGATCGCAATTGCTATTTACTTTTCCATTTAATAAAATATCGAAAATAAACATCGATGATTGCTTCTCAAAAGTTACATTAAAATCAAATTCTCCTTCATTGATTTTAGGTGATTCTTCAAAGAAAGTTAAAAATTTTTCATCAAAATGATACTCAAATTGGTGAATTCCCAATGCTAATCCTGAGACAGGAAGTAAGAACTCTTTTAGTGTATTCATTACTTAAAAAATTTGAGGTGCAAATATACGACCATTTGCTCTTATTGTAAACATTAAAAAGAATATTTTTTCTAAAAATATAATTAACTCATCAATATTTACTTCTTCTCATCATCTTCATAGCCTTTTACGTCATCAAATTGGTCTTCGCTGGGTAGCTCTAATGGAGATTCAGGCTCCTTATTTTCTGGTTTTTCTTCCATAGAATAGTTCCCATCCGCAAACATTTTCGCTTTTGTAAAGAAATCATCTTTATCATCGAGCAAACTTCCTTTATGTTCGTCGTACCCTACCTTGTCAGAAAACTTAGTGTCTTGATGTTTTACTTTAGCTTCGATAGCGTCTCCTACTTCTTTTATTTTTGTACTTATGCTATCAATTGTTTCATCGGGATTATTCGCCAAATCTTTTGCTTTGTCGAGGAGGTCGTTTCCTTTAGCAGCAAAAGATTCGGATGCATTTTTGGCTATTTCGCCCAAGCTATCTTTCAGTTTCTCTCCTTCGCTCATTACTTTTTGTCCAACTTCAATTGTTTTTTCACCCAATGCATCTGCTAATTCATTTCCCTTATCCATAACTTGTTCACCTACATTTTCGACAAAGTGTTTTTCTTCATTAATTTGTTCGGATAGGTTTTCTGCTTTTGTTTCTGGCTGTGGCATACTGGGCACTAAATCATCTTCCATTACTGGAGATTTTTCAGGAGTATTTGTTGTTTCTGAATTGGGCTTTGGATTTTCATTTAATTCGTCCGCCCATTCATCTATTTTAGACTGCAAATCAGATGATAATTTTTTAGCTCCTACGGCAGCCTTTTTTCCCATGTGAGTTAGTTGTTCCATCGGTTCTTTAGATAGTTCAGAGGTCTTGTCAATTGCCTTTTCTAACATCTCACTACCTTTATCTATGGCTTCATCAAATACTTCTTCACCTTTTTCTATTGCTTTTGAAGTTTGGTGTTTAGCAACAGATTCCGCACTGAATATTAATTTTTTTAAGCTACTAAATAATCCCATGATATGACTTTTTATAAATTACTAAAATACAATACTTAATATACTCTAAAATAATGTACATTTATATCATTCATCAAAAAAATATATAAACTAATGGAATTATTAGACAGCGAAATGACTTATGGTCATTCATCAACATGAATTAAACTGTTATTACCTGTTTTTAAAGCTCAAATTAAAATAATTCCTATTTAGAATATGGTGCTTGCTATTATGTTTGTTGAATCAATGAAGGCTATATTCTTTATTTCGGAATTATTGGTACTAACTAAGTAGTTCTACTTAAATAATATTCTTCTAAATTTAATTGTTATATCTAATAACAGCGATGTTTTTCGTTATTATAGGGTATTCTTTTTACCAATAGAAAAATTATGAAATACTTATTTTATATACTTCTGATTTTGATTGGGTTATTTGTTGGTTATTTTATTTCTAACTCTATTCAGCAAAAAGCGTTGCCAACTGTCTCACATTCCATCATACAGCAACAACTGGAAAAGATAATAAAATTAGCCGTAGTTGAAGCCTCATTTGTGGAAACAAAGTCCATCAAAGACCCTGATATTCCTTTTTCTATGTTCGACCCATTAGAGATGCAACTTCAAAGCTTATTCCCTAGAAGTACCCATATCAAAGTAGAAGGGAAGGTTCATGTTGGTTATGATTTGGAAAACACTACTTGGGATTTTAATGAAACGACTAAAACATTAACCATTCACAATTTTCCTCCAGCCAGTATATTGAGTGTAGATCACAAAATACTCCACCTAGAACAGAATGAAAGTTATTTTCATACCTACTCCAATGAGGAAGATTTTCAATTTGTTCAATCCGCTCGTGCTATGATAGAACAAGCAGCATCGCATAGTGAAGTTTTCCAAGAAGCCGAAAGTCAAAAGAAAGATCTTTTTGAATTAATAAAACTTAGCATGAAAAACATGAATTGGGAAACCCAATTCGAAGAAAAACCGATTGATGAAAATCAGTTTCAAAAAGATTTAAAAGAAATTACGGAATAGATAGCAGTTATAACGTAGGAGATTGATTTACGAATTTTGAATACGCAAATGTACCTGCATCATAAAGGCTGTTTGCACTTTTAGGTAAAGCAACTACATATCCATTTTCATTAGCAGGAATATAGCCCGTTAAATACGTTGGGTTTAGTTCCTCAATAATTGAAACATCAACACCTGATTCAGCCGCAATTTGATCAAAAGTGTAACTTTCTGTCAGAACAACTGGTTCTATATCTGCTAGTTCAGCAGACGGGTATTTAGGCTTTAGGTTATGAAGCGGATAATGTTCCATAACATATTGTAACCCAATAAACGTCTGAACATAAGCTTGTGTTTCTTTAGGTAAGTATTGTTTAATATCCCAAAAATCAACTTTTACATCTATTCCACTACTGCGAATAGCTTTATTAAGTCTACCTGGACCACAATTATATGCTGCAATAGCCAAACCCCAATCGTCAAAACGACCATGCAACTCTTTTAGGTAAGTAAGAGCCGCCTCTGTAGATAAAAATGGATCTAAACGTTGGTCAACATCATCATTAATTTCTAATCCATAAATAGAAGCCGTAGTCGGCATAAATTGCCACAATCCTTTAGCTCCTACAGGAGAGTTTGCTTCAACTTTAAGTTTAGATTCTACAACAGCTAAATATTTTAAATCTGAGGGTAAATCTAATTCTTCTAAGTATCTATTGAATATAGGGAAGTAAGTTGCAGAACGCCCAATGATTCTTGCCGTTCCTAATTTACCAAAAGTAGTGTAATCTGTAATCACTTTTCGAACACTTGGCGTGATTCTTGGAGAGAAACAAATATCCATACCCATTACCCGTTTTCCAAGGGCATCAATTTCAACCTTTGATTCCGCAGGAATTTCTTGAATAAGTGAGTTGTTTTCTAAACCTTCTTTAGGTTGATTAGATAAAGATGGTAAAAGTAACGTAACGAATAACACTAAAAATGAAATTTGCATAATAGCCAATCCCATTTTCTTAATTTTAAGGGTACTCATATATGTTGTCTAAGATTCGATAAATCTAACTTAAAAAATAAAAGTTAGTTATTATTCAAATAGTCTTCAGTTATCACCACATTCTAGATTTTTTCAAATCGGAGTGCAAAAGTAATATACTTTTTCTAAATGAATAACTATTTAACAGTTTTTGACACTTAAATAGTTCCCAAAAAAGATAATAATTCGTGTTCTTTAAACTTTCCAGCCATCACTTGAAAGCCGATTCCACTTCCATTTGAGTGGTTTTTCAAAGGTATGCTAGCTGCGGGTAATCCCGCTAAATTGGCTAGAACTGTATAGATATCAGCAAGATAATTCTGAACAGGGTCGTCAACAATAGAACCTATTTTCCAAGCAGGCATCGGCGACGTTGGTAGACCAATAAAATCAAAATCATTTAACACATCTATAAGTCTATCTCTTATAATTCTTCTTATTTTTTGTGCTTTTCCAAAGTATGAATCATAGTAACCCGCACTCAAAACATAAGTTCCTAATAAAATTCGAGCTTGAACTTCTTCCCCAAAACCCTCTGTTCTTGAGTTGGCATACATCTCCGTTAAAGACCCTGATGTTTCGGTACGATGTCCATAACGAATGCCGTCAAAACGTGCTAGGTTAGAAGATGCTTCTGCCGTTGTCATTACATAATAAGCAGGAATAACATAATCAAAATACTCAAAATCTAGCAATTCAATTTGGTGACCTTGAGACTTTAATTTTTCAATAAACTTTAAGGTTTCTTCTTTAATTTCTGGATCAATTCCTTCGTTTTCGATTGCTGATTTAAAAATTGCAATCTTCTTGTTACCAGACTCTAATGGTTGACTATACGCTGGTACTTCTCGTTTAGAAGCCGTAACATCATATTCATCCGAACCAGAAATAACTTCCAATGCAATTGAAATGTCTTCTACTTGGTGTCCCAAAACCCCGATTTGGTCAAAAGAGGATGCGTAAGCAATCAATCCATGTCTTGAAATACGACCATAAGAAGGTTTTACTCCTGTGACTCCACAAAAACTAGCAGGTTGACGTACAGAACCTCCCGTATCTGAACCTAAAGAAATCAAACAAGTGTCTGCCTGCACAGAACTCGCTGATGCCCCCGATGAACCACCAGGAACCAGCTCTTTATTCAATGCATTGCAGCTTACACCATAAACAGAACGCTCATTAGATGAACCCATCGCAAATTCATCACAATTGACTCGTCCAATAATAATGGCATCTTCGTTAACTAATCTTTCCGCAACGGTAGAATGATAAGGAGCTACATAATCTTTTAGGATTTTAGAACCCGCAGTCATTTTATGACCTTTATATGCAATAACATCTTTTAATGAAACTACCATCCCCCATGCTTTACCTAAACTATTGGGTGATTTTTTTATTTTTAAATCTAATGCTTCAGCCTTTTCCAACACTTCATCTCTATAAACCTCTACATATAAATTTAATTCCTTTGTAAATTCGATGTTATTCAAGTATTCATTTACAATTTGAACCATTGTCAAATTGCCTGCTTTGATTTCACTACGAATAGCTGCTAAAGATTGAGATGTTTTCATTAAACTATGATAATTTTCGAATAATTTCTCCTAAAGTTGATTGAACCTGCATGCCTGTTTCCATGTTTTTCAACATAAGCATACCTGTTTCCATTTCAGATTCACCGATTATAATTACAAATGGAATATTTTTATTGTTAGCATATTTCATTTGCTTTTTCATTTTGGCAGGTTCGGGATACAAATCTGCACTAATATTCGCTTCTCTGAAATAATGTAATGACTTATACGCAAAGAGATGCGATTTATCATCCATTGCGATAAGCAATACTTTTGTCGATTTTTCAATGCGGCTAGGGAATTTATTCAATTCTTCTAATACATCAAAAATTCTATCCGCACCAAATGAAATTCCTACTCCTGAAATATTTTTCAATCCAAAAGCACTTGTCAGGTCATCATACCTTCCGCCTCCAGAAATACTACCCATTTCTACGCCAACAGCTTTGACTTCAAAAATGCAGCCTGTGTAATAATTCAATCCTCGGGCTAAAGTATAATCTAGTTCTACTGTACTTTCGATGGGTTGAAGGTTAATATAATTGAAAACGGTTTCCAATTCATCAATCCCTTTAAGTCCAACTTCACTACTTCCTAATGCTTCTTTTAGTTTCGGTAATTCTTTGATTGATAATAATTCAAAAATCTTAGTTATCGAATCAGGAGCTATATTTCTTTTTGTCAGTTCTTTCTCTACGCCTTCTTGACCTATTTTATCTAGCTTGTCAATAGCGACAGTCATGTCTGTAAATTGGTCTTGAACGCCTGCTACTTCTGCAATACCGTTCAATACTTTTCTATTGTTTAGTTTTATAACAATAGGAATTTGTAACGCTCTGAACCCTTCGTCTAAAATACGAACCAATTCAGCTTCGTACATTAAAGAATCAGAACCCACAACATCTACATCGCATTGATAAAATTCTTGATATCTACCCTTTTGAGGTCTGTCTCCTCTCCAAACAGGTTGTATTTGATATCTTTTGAATGGAAATTGAATTTCTGATTGGTGTTGAGAAACATATCTTGCAAAAGGAACCGTTAAATCGTAACGCAATCCTCTAGAAGACATATCATGCGTCATTTTTTTATAATCACGATTTTGTAGGTCTTCATCTTTTACAGATTTTAAAAAATCGCCATTATTAAGTACTTTAAATAACAACTGATCCCCTTCTTCTCCATACTTTCCTGTTAATGTTGATAGTTTTTCAACAGCAGGAGTTTCAATAGGGCAAAAGCCATATTTAGAGAAAATAGATTTTAAGGTGTCAAATATGTAGTAGCGTTTAGCAACTTGTAGAGCAGAATAATCTCTAGTGCCTTTGGCATTACTGGGCTTCATTCAATAGTTTTATTACAGTTTATCAATTTTTGATTGATAATTGATTTAATAAGTTGATTTAAATTGCTCTAAGAATCGAATATCGTTATTAAACATCAAACGAATGTCATTGATATTATATCTTAACATCGCTTGTCTTTCAATTCCCATTCCAAAAGCATAACCTGAATACACTTCTGGGTCAATTCCACAATTCTCCAAAACCTTAGGGTCTACCATTCCACAACCTAATATTTCTACCCAACCAGTGTATTTACAAATATTACAGCCTTCTGATTTACAGAAAAAACAAGAAACATCCATTTCTGCACTAGGTTCTGTGAAAGGGAAAAATGATGGACGTAAACGTATTTTTGTACTTTCTCCATACATCTCCTTAGCGAAATACATCAACGTTTGCTTTAAATCTGCAAAAGAAACATTTTTGTCAATATACAAACCTTCCACTTGGTGGAATTGACAATGAGATCTTGCAGAAATAGTTTCATTACGATAAACTCTACCTGGTGCAATAATTCTGATTGGTGGTTTGGTATTCATCATCGTTCTTGCTTGAACGGAAGAGGTATGCGTTCTCAATAGCATTTCTGCACTATTTTTCAGATAAAAAGTATCTTGCATATCTCTCGCAGGATGGTTTTCAGGCGTATTCATCGCAGTGAAGTTATACCAATCGTCTTCGATTTCTCTTTCTTCTGCTACTGTAAACCCGATTCTCTCAAATATCTGAATAATTCTATTTTGAGTGATAGCAATAGGGTGACGACTCCCCATGAAACGTGGTTCACCTGGAGCAGTTAAATCAATATTTTTACTAGCTTCTTTTCTTTCTTCTTTAGTAAGTTGTTGTTGAGCACTTTCAAAACGCTCTTCTGCAACTTTTTTCAAGGCATTCATAGATTGACCAAATTGTTTTTTCTGGTCATTCGGTATGTTTTTCATTTCAGCAAACAAGCCTTTAAGTATATTTTTCGAACCTAAGAACTTAATTCTAAATTCTTCCAAATTACCGTTGTCTTGAATCGAATAATTTTCAATTTCTTGACGAAAAGCCTCTATTTTTTCAAAAACGTCCATGTCGTATTATTGCAGATAATATTTCTAAATAGAAATATGGTTTTTAAGAATGAGTGCAAAGTTATTCTTTTTCAGAAAAAGAATATTATAAAAAAGGCTAGATGTTCGTATTTTATTTTTAAAAATTGAATTATCTCATTTTTAGATGAATGGTCAGTTGGTTTAAATAATGAATATTGTCATATATTGCGAGTTATAAAAATCAGGAAAATAATTTATGTATCAATACTGGAAGAAGAAATCGCAAGAGGAAATAAACAATACTATTTTCAAAGCTTTAAAGGCTAATATTAATTATGAAGAACAGGTAATTATAGGTTTACCCGCCTCTTTTTTAGATGAAAAAGTGTTTAACCAAGATGCTTCCTTCCTAAAAGAAGCTCCTTTTATTTCAACCTTGGCTCAAAACCCAAACCATATTGGTTGCCATACGCTGGGCAAATCAGAACCTTTTTTTGCCGGTACTCAAAAAATTGAACAGGAACTAATTGAAATTTGTGCAGTAGATATACTGAAAGGAGAGGCACAGCAGCAAGATGGATATGTGGCTTCGGGAGGGACAGAGGCAAACATTCAAGCAATTTGGGTATATAGAAATTATTTTAAAAATAAGTTCAAAGCCTCGTTGAATGAAATTTGTATTCTGTGCAGTGCGGATTCTCATTATTCTATGAACAAAGCGGGGAATTTGCTTTGTATTGATGTAGAGAATGTTGGTGTTTCTAAAGAGGGAAGGTCAATTTCTACGGCTTCTATTGAACTTGCCGTCAATCAGGCGAAAAAGAAAGGCAAGAAGTATTTTATTGTGGTTTGCAATATGATGACGACCATGTTTGGTTCGGTTGATGATGTGGACCTGTATGTAGATGTTTTGGGAGCGTCAGGTTGTGAATTTATGATTCATGTTGATGGGGCATATGGTGGTTTTTATTATCCATTTTCAGAAAAAAATAATAAGCTCACTTTTCAGAATAAGAATATTTCGTCGTTTACGCTGGATGCTCACAAAATGGCACAAGCCCCTTACGGCACAGGGATATTTATAATTAGAAAAGGCTTGATTCAACATACAAACACTCAAGAAGCAAGTTATGTAGAGGGCGAAGATTTTACACTAATTGGAAGTAGGTCAGGAGCAAATGCAGTGGCAGTATGGATGATTCTCTCCAAAAACGGTCCTTTTGGCTGGCAAGAAAAGATATTTATTCTACAAAAAAGAGCTTCGTGGATGTGCGAACAGTTAGATTCGTTAAATATCGAATTCTATAGACATCCTTTTTCTAATATTATTACCATCAAAAAAGAATTTGTTACAGACGAAATAGCAACTAAGTTCGGTCTAGTTCCTGATAACCATCATAAACCCAATTGGTTTAAAATCGTAATTATGGAACACGTGACTATTGAGAAACTAATGTTGCTATTAGAAGATTTAAAAGCAAATTAAAGTAGCCCATTATAAAACTTACATCATTCGCATAGCTTCTTCTGCCAACTGCTGTAACTTAGATGCCGAAGCACCGCCTTCATGTTTAACTAACAAATTGCCGCTCCCATCTAAGAACAATAATGTCGGGTAGAAGAAAACGCTATGTATGGCCGCTACATCTGGACCATTATCTTTCGTGCCGTTTAATTTATAGTTGATAAAGTTTTTATTAAAAAACGAACCTAAAGAAGGGTCTGTAAAAACATTTTCGTCCATTGTTTTACATGGAGGGCAATTGTCAATATACATATCAACAAAAACGATTTTATTCTTAGCTTCTGCTAAATCGAGTAAATTTGATAAAGAATTAGACTTCACAAAATCAAACGAGGTACGCGAAGAACTTCTACTCGAGTTATTATTAAAAACTTCTCTTTGAACTCCACAGCTTGATAATACAAACAACAATAGAGTACTAAATATAAACAAGTTTTTTTTCATCAATTTTTTATTTATCATTAAAATAATGGGATTGGTGTATTGCTACAATACAGCCTTATAACGATTACTTTTTCCTATAAATTTTAAAGGTAATCTAATAAATTCAAAAAATTGTGATATTATTTTATTGAACGATAATTTTTCGGGTCGAAACTCCTCTTCGACTCCCTGCCTGAATCCAATAAATACCTGCATCCCAATCAGTAACATCTATCTCTAATTCTTCAAAAGAAGAAACTGAAAAATTGCGAAGAACGAGTGCCCCTAAATTATTATAAATATTAATCAACATTTGCTCTTCCGTAGAAATAAAGATTTTACCATCGGAAGGGTTAGGATAAACACTAAATTGAGGCTTTATCTCAAAATCATTATTGTTCACTGGCAAATTGCATATATTTTGCTTTAAGTAAAGGCTACTTTGTTCAACAATATCAAGGGCTTTTTCGGTAGTATTTAGAAAACTAACATGCCCGTCACTATTCTCTATTCTAACTATTTTATTTTGATAACCTAAAGAGTCAAGGTATTCATCTATCGCACAACTGCCATAAGCATTGAGGCGATACGCTGAAATCAAAGAAGTCGCATCAAAACCACAGGGCACTATCCTATCTCCATCATCATGTGCCGCAAAATTCACTTTATCTGGATTATTTTCCATCCAAAAGTCTCTAAAAATAGAACCCGAAAAATTCAACACGCCATAAACACTACTCGAAATGCTTGTGTTTTCACTACTGTTACCTTCCAAACCAGCATTTTTATCTAAAATTGTTTGCAAATAATCTGGAATAGAATCTTCTTCATCCAAATAGACCATATTAGTAGCTGTAACTCCACCCGCAGAAACGCCTCCTACTATGATATAATTGGTGTCAATTTGAAAAGTGTTTTGGCCCGCTGCTTCTTCTTTGAAATATCTAACCGCAGCACGCATGTCCATTACTGCATCTAAAACACCATCTATATAAACCAAAGAATCTTGCTGAGCACCAACAAAATCATCAATTAAACGATAATCAATAGTCGCCGCCACAAAACCTCTTTGTGCATAGGCTTCACACAATTCCGCTAGATCTCTCCTGTTTCCCGTTATAAAAGCTCCTCCATGTGCCAAAATCAATAAAGGTCTATTAAAACTAACCTCTTCAACAGGTTCATACACATCCATTGCCAAAGTAACATTTCGGTTTGTTAATGTAACATTATTTCCAAAAACAATATCATTAGTGATATGAACATCTTCGGTTATCAAGCGATCAAACCTATCTGAGCATAATTGACTAAAGCAATTAACACTAAACATTAAAAAAAAGACTATTTGAATCATTTTAACCATAACTATCTGTTTGTAAGACATTTAAAAACCTCGCATTAATAAAATCTTGATTATAAGTTAATTTAATGTAAGTATAAGTTTAGTCTCGTCCAAATTTCTTTAAACTCAATTATAACTTCCTTTTACTTCGATCAACACGCTGACTATAAATTTGTAATCGTAATCAAAGAAATACTTTTTTAATAAAACGACTTTTAAATTCAACACAAATTATGAAATTAAGTTATTTATTTTTCAGTTCTCTTTCTACTCTTTTACTGATTGCTTCTTGCAAGAACGATGACAATTTAATTGATTTATGTGCTAGTGTTACTTGCCTTCCAGGTCAAACTTGTCAAAACGGAAATTGCACAGGTAACGCAATACCTACTGAATCTCCTAGTATACTAGTCAACAAGACAGGTCAATTAACAACCAATGAAAGTTGGAGTGCAGATTCTATTTACATACTTAATAGCAAAGTGGTTATTCCTTCAGGAATTACATTAACAATCGAAGCAGGTACAATAATTAAAGGTGCCGAAGGTCAAGAATCAAACGCTTCTGCTCTTATTGTTGCTAAAGGTGCTATGATTATGGCAGAAGGTACAGCAACTAAGCCTATAATATTTACATCAACACTTGACAATATAGAAGTAGGACAAAATACAGGAACTAATCTAACCGAAAACGATAGAGGTCTATGGGGTGGGCTAATTATTTTAGGAGATGCTCCCTCTTCTGTAAGTGGAAGTGATAAAACAGGTTTAATAGAAGGTATACCCGCTAACGAAACTTTTGCCTCTTTTGGAGGAGATAATGCGGAAGACAATTCTGGTGTTTTAAAATATATTTCAGTTAGACACGGTGGAATTGCTTTAGCTACTGATGAGGAAATTAACGGAATTACTTTCGGGGGAGTTGGCTCAGGCACTACGGTTGACCACATAGAAGTAGTTGCTAATAATGACGATGGTATCGAATGGTTCGGAGGAACGGTAAATGTAACAAATGCTTTGGTTTATGGACAATCTGATGATGCATTAGATATAGATATGAATTATGCAGGTTCTATTACCAATGCGGTAATTCTTCAAGGCGATTATTCGGATGCGGCTCTTGAGATAGATGGACCAGAAGGTTCTTCTTATGTTGATGGAAAATTCACAATTACTAACTTGACAGTAATGTCAGAAGGAACGGGAGGTGCAAAAAACAGATTAGGCACATTAAAGTCTTCTGCTCAAGGAACAATAGACAACGCTGTATTCGTAAAAACCAACTTCGACAAAGATTTAAGAATACGGGTAAGCTATCAAAACGAATGTACCGAAGTAAAAAATGACGCTTATAGTCATATCGTTGCTGAAACCCCAACATTAGAAATCAAAAACTCTGAATTTATCAGCGATACTACTCTAGCTTCTTTACTTTCATTATACACAGAAAGTGCAGATTGCGAAGTGATAGACGAAAACGAAAATACGCTTGACGCAATTATTAATGAGTCAAACAATACCGTTCAGTCTGAAGTATCTACAAATAAAGGGGCGAACCAATCCGTATTCGGCTGGACTTGGTCTAAAGCGAATAACAAAATCTAAATGAACTAACATAGTTAAAGCCCATAGTTGATTTAATCAAAAAATACGGTTCTATCAACTGTGGGTTTCTCTAAATTATTTTTTCTAAATTTCATATTATATCTATCATGAAACATTTCTACTCCTTAATCTTATTATTTATTTGCTTTAATACTTTATTAGCTCAAGAAGGAACAATAAGAGGAACCATACATGATAAAACTACAGGAGAAGTCATCATGTTTGCTAATGTTTTAGTATTAGAAAACAGCCTAGGCGAGACATCTGACCTAGATGGTAATTATGAATTGAGTTTAGAAGAAGGAACATATACCCTTGAATTTTCTTATGTAGGCTATCAAAATTTAAAAGTAGAAGGCGTTAGCGTTAAAGCAAACGAGATATCATTAGTAGATGTCAACATAAGCGAATCTTCAGAAATTTTGGAAACCGTTGTCGTAACGGCTAAACAAGTCCAAAATACTGCCGCTGCTATCAATACGTTAAAAAGAAAATCAATCAATTTGTTAGACGGGCTTTCTTCCCAAACCTTCAAAAGAACAGGAGATAGTGACGCTTCGGCTGCGGTAAAAAGAGTAACAGGAGTATCTATCGAAGGAGGGAAATATGTTTATGTTCGCGGATTGGGAGACCGATATTCAAAAACAACACTGAACGGATTAGAACTTCCTGGATTAGACCCTGATAGAAATACAGTTCAAATGGACGTTTTCTCAACTAATATACTAGACAATATATTAGTTTACAAAACTTTTTCTCCAAACCTACAGGGTGATTTTTCAGGAGGGTTAGTGAATATCGTTCTTAAAGATTTTCCCGAAGAAAAAAGTATGAATATTTCCGCAGGAATGGCTTACAACCCTAACTTTCACTTAAACGAGAACTATCTAACCTACGAAGGTGGCAAAACCGATTGGTTAGGAATGGACGATGGAACTAGAGCACTAGCTATTGACCCTAGAGTTACCACCGATATACCAAGTCCATCGGGGGCTTCATTACCCGAAAAACAAAAAATGGAAGCGATATCAAACTCATTCAGCAATACCTTAGGAGCTATCAAACAAAAAAGCGGATTAAACCATAAATTCTCTTTTGATATTGCTAATCAATTCAAATTAAAAAAAGGAACTTTAGGGGCATTATTTGCAACTAGTTATAGTAGAAGTTTTCAGTTTTTTGAAAATGTGGAATACAATAGGTTTTTAATCCCTCAAAATAATATTCAAAGCAATGAATTATTGGGTAGATATTTCCAAAAAGGAAGTTATGGACAAGATGAAGTATTTTGGAATTTGTTTGGAGGAATTGCGTATAAAAACAACAAACATAAAATCGGTTTGTATGTGCTCCAAAACCAAAACGCCACTAGCAAAGCAGGACAATTCACACGAGATAATGTAGAGGGTTCTGATGCAACAATTTCTTTTGACAATTTAGAATATCAAGAAAGATCTGTTTCTACTCTTATTTTACAAGGTAAAAGTGTTATTAATGATGATTTTTCTGTAGAATGGGCTGTTACGCCTACTTTTTCAACACTAGATGAACCTGATATCAGAAGTACGGGCTTTGATGTAGAAGGTGAAAATTATATTTTCCCAACGACTTCAGCAAACGCTGTTCGTATTTTCAGAAACATGGAAGAAACTAACTATACGGCTAAGGTAGATTTAACACATAAAATAAACGTAAAAAACAAAAAAGGTGTCTTAAAAACTGGTTTTTATGGTACTACAAAAGAAAGAAATTACAGAATAGATAACTATACGGTGGGTGCATTCCCCAACCTTCCTTCTACACAATACCTAGGAGATGCGAATCTAATATTAAACGATGAAAATAGATATTCAGTAGAAACAGGAATCGGTACTTATATACGGGGCTCATTTCAACCTAGTAATGTCTATGCTGCTAGTCAAACTATTTTAGCTGCTTACGCTATGGCCGAATTGCCTATCACTAAAGACTTTAAAGTAATTACAGGAGCGAGATTAGAAAATACTACTAATAACTATACCGGTCAGAACCAGTCTGGTACCAGAATATTGAACGACTCTACTGTTTTGAAAAGTTTTGATATTTTACCTTCATTAAACATGGTTTACAATTTATCCGACAATCAAAACCTAAGGTTATCTGCGAACAAAACATTGGCTAGACCATCTTTCAAAGAAATTTCTTTCGCCCAAATCCAAGATTATCTATCGGGTATCACTTTTATTGGAAATATTGAAATAAAGAAAACTGATGTATACAATCTAGATTTAAGGTATGAATTTTTCGGAACCAGCGGTCAAAACGTCTCTATATCAAGTTTCTATAAAAGATTCTTAAACCCAATTGAAATGGTGGCATTTAATGAAGCTGCACCTAATAATATTACTCCTAGAAACATAGACAACGCAGATTTAGCAGGTGTCGAATTTGATATAAAAAAGAACCTTTCTTTTGTAAACATTCCCAACTTAACCATTGGTGCTAATATGAGTATGATTTATTCTAACGTAAAACGTTCTGAAGTAGAATTAAATTCTAAACGATTAGTAGCAAGAGACAGAGAAGATATTTCTGAAACAAGACAAATGGTTGGGCAATCACCGATGATTATCAATGCCATTGTGGGGTACAATAACATCGACAAAGGAATCGAAGCCAATATAGCTTATAATGTTCAAGGAGAAAAATTAGTCTTAGTAGGAATAGGAGCCAACCCAGATGTTTACGAAAAATCATTTCATTCACTAAATATTAGGTTAGCAAAATCTATTGGGTTGAATAAAAATTGGAAAGTCAGTCTTAGTGCAGACAACCTATTGAATAGCAAAAGACAAAAAGTTAACAAATCTTTTAATGCTAGTGATAGAAATTTTGAACTTTTTCAACCAGGTACTACTTTTTCACTTTCTCTAGGTTATTCTTTATAATATTTGGATTTTACACTCTAGTTTAAAATTTAATATCGTATCTAAGTTCTATATTTAAATAAAGAGAAAGCAAACCGCTCAATTAGCAAAAAGCTTACTAAGTTTTCTTTTTTTTCAAAAAAAAATTTATGTATATTGCGTTTGTACAGTTCTTCTTATTGTGTAAACTACACTAACAAAACTGTCAACTATTTTTAATACAGAAAAAAAATAAAACATGGCAACTAAAGTCGCAATTAACGGATTCGGAAGAATTGGTCGTTTAGCATTCAGAAACCTAATGAATGATAGCTCTGTAGAGGTTGTAGCAATTAATGACCTTACAGATAATGCAACACTTGCACACTTATTAAAATATGATTCTGCTCACGGACAATTTGACGGAGATGTTACTTCTGACGATAGCTCGTTAACTGTAAGAGGACAGAAAATCAACTCTTATGCAGTAAGAAACCCTGCTGAATTACCTTGGGGAGATTTAGGTGTTGATGTTGTTTTGGAATGTACGGGTATTTTTAGAGACCGTGCTTCTGCTAGTAAACACTTAGATGCTGGTGCAAAAAAAGTAATTATTTCTGCTCCTGCAAAAGGCACAGATGTTCAAACAATTGTTATAGGTGTAAATGATAATGAAATCAACGCTGATAACAAAGTTTTCTCTAACGCTTCTTGTACAACTAACTGTTTAGCTCCAATAGTTAAAGTTTTGGATGAGAAATTCGGAATTAAGAGAGGTTTCATGACTACTGTTCATGCTTACACATCGGATCAAAGTTTACAAGACGGACCTCACTCTGATTTAAGAAGAGCGAGAGCTGCTGCTATCAATATTGTACCTACTGAAACAGGTGCAGCCAAAGCAGTAGGATTGGTTTACCCTGCTATCGGAACTAAAATAGAAGCAAAAGCAATGAGAGTTCCTGTTATCACTGGTTCTTTGGTTGATTTGAACGTAGAAGTTGATAAAAACGTAACAATCGAGGAAGTTAATGCTGCTATGAAAGAAGCTGCAGGAGGTGCAATGAAAGGTATTTTAGAATACGCTGATGCACCATTAGTTTCTTCTGATATCGTTGGAAACAAACACAGTTCTATCTTTGACTCTCAATTAACGATGGTTAAAGACGGTAACATGATTAAAGTTATATCTTGGTATGATAATGAAGCGGGTTATTCTGCAAGAATTGCTCAATTAGCTACTAAAATATAATCTAATATTATACGTATGCAATAATTAAAAACACCTTCTGAAAATTTTCGGTAGGTGTTTTTTTGTTTATCTCACTCCGCAGAAGTCCATTCAGGCTCTGCCTCTAAAATACAAAACAGATGAAATTTAATAACGAAAGAGTTTTATTAAGAGTTGATTTTAATGTACCAATTAGTAAAGGTGTAATCAATGACGATACAAGAATTCGTGCTGCCTTACCTACTATTAAAATGGTTCTGGACGAAGGTGGTTCATTAGTAATCATGTCTCATTTAGGTCGTCCTTTGAAAAAGAAAAATGACGATGGAAGCATTAATGTAGAGAAATTCTCACTACGTCCAGTTGCAACATACCTAAAAGATAAATTCAATTTGAATGTTTCTTTTTGTGAAGAAACAATTGGCGAAAAAGCAACGGCTGCTGCTAATGCATTAAAGGCAGGTGAAATTTTAGTGGTTGAAAATACTCGTTTCCATGAAGGAGAAGGAAAAGGTGACGAAACATTCGCTAAAGAATTATCTAAATTAGGTACATTCTATATGAACGATGCTTTTGGTACTGCTCATAGAGCACATGCATCTACTGCTATTGTAGCTCAATATTTTGATAAAGACAAGAAGTCTTTCGGTTTGTTAATGAATTCTGAAATCGAAAATGCGACTAAACTATTAAATGCTCCAGAAAAACCATTTACAGCAATTTTGGGTGGTGCAAAAGTTTCTGATAAGATTCAATTAATTGAAAAATTATTAGATAGCTGTGACCACATCTTAATTGGAGGCGGAATGAGTTATACTTTTGCCAAAGCACAAGGAGGCAATATTGGAAATTCAATTTGTGAAGATGAATTGATGCCAATGACATTAGATGTTCTTGAAAAAGCTAAGGCAAAAGGCGTTACGATTCATTTGCCAGAAGATTCTGTAATCGCTGATGATTTCTCTCCTACCGCAAACATCAAAACGGTAGATAAAGGTAATATTCCAGCAGGTTGGGAGGGGCTAGATATTGGACCAAAAACAATAGAAAAGTTCAGCAAAGTAATCAAAGAATCAAAAACAATTTCTTGGAATGGACCACAGGGAGTATTTGAATTTGAAGCATTTGCTAAAGGTACGAATGCAATAGCTCAAGCAGTTGCAGATGCAACCCAACAAAATGGAGCTTATTCGTTAATTGGAGGAGGAGATTCCGTTTCTGCCATCAATAAATCAGGGTTAGCTGACCAAGTTAGTTTCATCTCAACGGGAGGTGGAGCGATGTTAACATTCTTAGAAGGCAAAACACTTCCTGGCGTGAAAGCAATAGTTGGATAAATAACAACGTTATAGATTATAAAAAATATGGGGGCAGCATACTTAAATGCTGCCCCCATTATATAAATAATCAACAAACAATTCAATTTATAAAGAACTAATTGATTTGAAAACAATAAGTTCCTTTGTCTATACAAGCTTGAGCAACGATTTTACGTCCCTCTTTTATATTATAAGGCTCATATTTAGTAAACCTTTTTATTCCCATCAACATCGTTTTAAGCAAATCTCCTTCAGCAAAGGACATTAAAGCATCTGATCCATTTTTAAG
>CALAJP010000269.1 GCA_937922815.1 uncultured Saprospiraceae bacterium | reverse complement strand
GGAATTTTAACCCGCAACCAATCAGGTTTTTTTGTACGAGTAGTTTTAGGTTTCTTATTGGAAATTGGTAACTCTATCATAGCATCTTCTTAATTTTCTGAAATACAAATATAAAAGGATAGTTCGAGATTATAAACCTTTGAACTAATGATAAAGTTCAAAAGATGGATTTTGTTACTTGCTAAAAAGGCTTTTTATTGTTTGTAGTTGGCTTGTATTAAAATAAATTAATTCAAAATCGACTTATTATAAAATATTCAGAAAACCCGAGGAGAAACAGTACCCAGAGTGATAATAATTTAGGTTAATCATCCTGAAATTATAAATATCACCTTTTCAAGAAAGGGTATTGATCTCATTTACAAATTCTTTGTATCTTTGGAATACAAGAAAAGCAAAAAATGATACAGAAATATCCTATTTCCATACAAGATTTTGGTGAACTCCGTACTGGTGGCTACGTGTACGTAGATAAAACGATGTTTGCTCATAACTTGATTAACGATTCTCTATCACTTTCAATTCAAGAGTAATATTCACACCAATAGCACTATCAAATATTAAGGCTAATAACGATATTCGACCTACTATTTTATTTAGGCTGAATATTTTACAATACTGTTGTATATTGTATATGTTTTATCACCAAATATCGATGATTATATGCAAACCATTTGGGAACCATCTAACGCTCTGATTTCTAATAGTAATATTGTAAAATTTATTCATTGGCTGCGAAAAGAAAGGGATATTCATTTGCCTACAGACTACGAAGCTATTTGGGAATGGTCTGTCGAAAATATAGACTTGTTTTGGCAATGTGTTTGGGAATTTTTTGAAATTGATTCTGCTACACCCTACTCCACCGTTAGGGACACACAACTTATGCCTAAAACGAAATGGTTTTTGGACAGTCGCATCAATTATGCGAAACAACTTTTTAATCAAAAAAATGATGATTTTCCTGCTTTTATTCACTTGACAGAAACAAGACCACTTACGGAGGTTTCTTGGAAAGAATTAGAAATAAAAGTGGCAGCTTGTCAGCAATTTTTATTAAATAAAGGAGTAAAAAAAGGTGATGTAGTTGCTGCTTTTATGCCCAATACTATCGAAACCAGTATTTTGTTTTTAGCCTGTTCTGCTTCTGGGATTATATGGTCTAGTTGTTCTCCTGACTTTGGGACAGAGAGTATTTTGGACCGCTTCGGACAACTCAACCCTACTATTCTTATTGCATGCGATGGCTATGTTTATAATGGCAAAAGTTATGACAAAACAGAGGTGGTAAAAGAATTATCTTCACAAATAGATAGCCTAAAAGGAGTTGTTTGGGTTTCAGTTATTGACGCTGAACTTCCCGATATTTCTAAACCAAATTATTTATATAACGATGTTAGTTCTTCTTCTGAAAACCAAAAGATACAATTCGTAGATGTACCTTTTCAACATCCTATTTGGGTATTATATTCATCAGGAACGACAGGAAAACCCAAAGCCATTACCCACAATCATGGCGGAATGTTACTCGAACATCTCAAATATCATTCTTTGCAAGGCAACTTAAAAAAAGGAGAACGTTTTTTTTGGTATTCTACCACGGGTTGGATGATGTGGAACTTTCTTCAAGCATCATTATTGGTGGGCGGAACGGCAGTTTTATATGATGGAAGTCCTGCTTATCCTAATATGAATTTTATGTGGGAATTGATAGAGAAAGCAAGAATCAACCATTTTGGTACTTCTGCTCCTTTCATTATTGCCAATATGAAAAAAAGGATTCAACCTTCTAAAATTGCAAATTTAAAACATTTAATTTCTATCGGAAGTACGGGGTCACCGCTTCCGCCAGAAGCTTATAACTATATTCTAAACGAATTTGAGCACCCCATTTGGCTTTCGAGTATTAGTGGCGGAACAGATATGTGTACGGCTTTTGTGGGAGCAACGCCTTTAAAAAAGGTAAAAGAAGGTACTATTCAATGTAGAACATTAGGTTGCGATATGGTTTCTTTAGATGATAATGATAATCCTATTATCGGAGAAGTTGGAGAGATGATGATTCGTCAACCTATGCCTTGTATGCCCGAGTTCTTTTGGGCAGATAAAGACATGAAACGGTACCAATCTTCTTATTTCGATAATCCCCAAAACTATTGGAGACATGGTGACTGGATTAGTATTCATGATGATGGAACATTGACGATTCATGGGCGTTCGGACGCTACATTAAATAGACAAGGCGTAAGGATAGGAACTGCCGAAATCTATAACGCCATAGACGATTTAGCGTTTGTTAAAGATGCCGTAATTATAAATATAGAATTAAAAAATGGTAATCATTGGATGCCTCTTTTTATTGTTTATCAATCAGGATACACACATTCTATTGAAAATCAAAAATTAATAAAAACGGCTCTCCGAAATAATTATTCTCCTCGTCATGTGCCTGATATTATTTATGAAGTAAACGATATTCCATACACCATCAGTGGCAAAAAACTAGAAACTCCCATCAAAAAACTATTTATGGGAATTGACGAAAATAAAGCGGTCAATCGAGGTGCCTTGAGAAATCCTGAGGCAATCCAACAATTTGTCGAAATTTACAAGGATTGGAAGAAGTAATTTGGGTTCGCTTTTCAAAAAAAGGTTATTTTTGCAATCCTTATTTATTTTAAAACTATTAAAACCTAAGTCAATATGTTTAAATATGCTTTATTATTCGTTACATTTTCGTTTGTAATGGCATGCGGCCCCAATATAGAAGATTTTCCTTGGGCAACTCAATACAAAGAAGTGATGGATATTCATGACGAAATTATGCCCCAATTAGGCAACTTGAATAAACGTATGTTGTCAATCGAAAAATTCGACGTAGCTTCTAGAACTGACGATGCCGCTGAAAAGAAAAGTATTGTTTTGTCTAAGCTAAACAAAGCTGACGAGAGTATGATGAGATGGATGAAAGAATTGAAATCTAAATCGGAATTGGCAAAAATGAAAACAGAAGATGTTTCAGAATATTTATCCGCCGAAAAAGTCAAAGTTTTAATGGTTAGTAAATATTTTGATGATGCGACTTATACTTCTGACGATTTTATGAAAAATGTGATGAAGGTTCAGAAATAGGTTAAAAAAAAAGGAGATAATCAGCTGATTATCTCCTTTTTTTTCAAAAGAAATCCACTTAAAGTTTTATTTGATTATAAGACATTATTACGAATGAATTCATATGGATTAAAAATGTTCTTTTTACTTCACCCTTCGTCAAGTACTCATCTTAATACCTATGGGTATTAGATTCCGTGCTTTCCTTGATTGAAATAAAAATTCCTGTTTTTTCTCTCAT
>CALAJP010000268.1 GCA_937922815.1 uncultured Saprospiraceae bacterium | reverse complement strand
AAGAAACAACGCAACAAATTTAGGCTTAACGACACTCCCAGATTTGCGAGATGTCGTTACTAAAATGAAAGGAAACCCACTAAGTGGAGGAGGTTCAGATAATGTAAATATTGGGCAAGGAAACTTGCCTAATATTTCTTTAGATGGAAATACGGCGAGTACAACGGTGAGTTATACAGACACGCAAAGGGATCAATTTACAAGAAATGGGACAAGGTCTAATGTCGCAAATAGAGGGAGCAAAAATGTAACGAGAACGCTGACCATTCCTTCTTTAAATGTTACTGTACCATTAGGCGGAAGCGACGAACCATTAAATATAGAAAATAAATACATATCACTAAATAAATTCATCTATTTAGGAGAATAAACGAAACAAACGAAATGGTTAATAATTATCTTCCTTCGATGATTCCTAATGCTTTTATCCTTGCTATTTCATTAATGACAGGTAAGGATTTTATGGCATTTTTAAGTGGAATGGGTGCATTTATATTGACGATTGCCAAAAGTTTTGAATATTATCAGAATGGAAAGAAAACAAAAATCGAAAATGAAATAATGATGAGAAATTACGAAAACGAAAACTTACAACAAGATGAAAAACTTAATGCAACAACTGAACAGATTTGAAAACCTAAGTAGTTTAGACACAGCAGATTTAATATTTATCTCTGCTATCGTTTATGCTATTTCTAATATATTTTAATATGTGTCAAACAGAATACGAATGTATGGAAAAATACTGGGGGAATAAAACTCAGGTTAATAATGACAATTTAGATAAAACAAGTTCTGAAGCACCAAGAGAAAGAAATGGTTTAGGAAAACTATTCCAAAACGTAGGTAATTTCCTTTCTCAAAAAGATAATAGACAAGAAGCACTTGATGTTTTAGGTGGTCTTTTGGGTAATAGAAATAATAATAGAGGGACACGAACCGAAGCCAAGCCAGACGATTACAAAAACCCAAACAATGATGGAGGTAAAAACAATATATTACTATATGTCGGAATTGGGGTAGTGGTGTTGATTGGATTACTTTTTTTAATCAAAAAACGTAAGGCGTAATGGCAGCTTCTTCTAATTGCGAAAATCGGACGAAAATAGCATATTTGATGATTTTGGTTTATGTATTTACCATCTTCATAGTGCTTTGGGGAGTGCTTTATGTAACTGTAAACCAACTAACAGTAGAAAGTTGGATTCATGGAATGATAACCTTTGTGTTAGGTGCTATGAGTACCCAAATAGGAAATATAATTACCTATTTCTATGGCGATTCGTTGAATAATACGCAGCACATTCAAAACGATTTTGATGTAGCAAAGAAGAAAATTGATTGGGAAAATAAAAATCATAAAAACGATGATTATTCGGAAGATTAATGCAACACAATTAAATCTTAAAAAACAGAAATCAGAAGATTTTTTGTTTCTCGACCTACGTACCAGCATGGAATGGAGAAAAGGCAATATCGGTGGAAACCATGTAAACGCTAAAGAAGTGTCCTTTTTTGTGCCTAAAATGGGTATAAAAAAGGATAAAATGATTATATTGTCTTGCATCAATAGACAATCTAAACGGATTGAATTTGCTGCAAAAGAATTGCGAAGATTAGGTTATAAAAACGTGGTGGCATTTACAGGAATGTTTAATTGGATGATGCAATTTGGAAGAAAAAATCAAATCGAAAAATATAAAAATTAGATAGTAATGGATTATCAGATG
This sequence comes from uncultured Saprospiraceae bacterium, assembly GCA_937922815.1. Lineage (GTDB taxonomy): Bacteria > Bacteroidota > Bacteroidia > Chitinophagales > Saprospiraceae > CALAJP01. The sequence goes on along the minus strand of CALAJP010000268.1, from coordinate 16,975 downwards.
AACGATTTTATGACGGTTAGAATGAACGGTCACGACAAAGCAAGAATTTTGCAAAATACAGGCATGAGTGAACAAGAGTTATTGGCATCTTTGCTAAATAATTATCACAATATATTGAATGCACCGAAACAAAGTCTGCATTCGCCAAGACAAAATAATACAATAGACATTCCAGAAAGAAGAACTTTTTTTGATTCAAAAATGGTCAAATGGGGTGGAATTGCATTATTGGTAATGGCAATGGTAGTTGGAGTAGCTTACTGCTTGAAGAAATTAGAAATCATCAAATAAAAACATAAAAAATGGCAGCAAGTCAAGGAGGAGCAGATCCAGTTACGGCGGTGGCAAATGCTGTCGGACAGATATTTGATTTCGGTAAATCCGTAATGCCCAAACTATATACGAGAGGGGAAAGAACAAGATGGCTAGATAGTCTGTATAAACCTTTTGATAATTATTTTGGAGCGGATGAAAAAAGGAACTTACAATCAAACAAAACGAATACCAGCTTATATATAGGTGGTGGAATAGTTGTAATTGTTCTAATTATATTAATAACGGACTCGTTAAAAAAGAAATAAAATGGCATATAGAAAAGGTTGTAAATCGAGTTGTACTTTTAAAAAATGCAAAAGAAAGAGAGCTTGTGCCTGTGCTGGAAGTACATTAGGCTTACATCACCCAAGATTGGAAGATATTTGGGCGAAGAAATGTGGGCAAGACCATAATCATCACAATAAATATCCAGACCCAATGACATGGGTATGTGAAACACAAGACCCTGTTGCTTTATTCAAAACGTATAAAATAGCAATGTGTGGTTATGACCCAACAACATCTCCTGATTACAAAAATGAACTAGATTTAGAAGAAAAGGAGCAAGACGAATCCAGTAGACAAACAGCCTTCCTTGTAGCTGGGGTATCAATCGTAGCATCCTTATTGTTTAGGAATACGTCCAAAATAGCAGCCATTTTGATTGCCGTTGTAGGTCTAGGCTTGGCATTTACGATGCTGCCAAAAGACGAAGAAAATACGAGCGATAACAAACAATCAGGAGATGTTCCTAAAACAGAAGAGAAACAAAACGAGCAACCAGAAGTACCTACACTACCAAATGGAGGTGGAGGACAAGCGTTTGATGATGAGTTTTTTAGATAACATTAAAAAATATAGTTGATTATGAATTTTTTGAAAGATAGGTATAGTTGGGGATTATCTTTATGTGTACTGGGAGGAATTCCTTTTGTTTTGTATGTTCTTCCTTTATTAGTTTCAAATATTAAAGGGAATAAAAAAGAATTTAACGAAATTATAGCATTGGCGATTACAGCAGTTGCCTTTATCTCGGTAATTACACTCATCATTACATTTAAATCTAAGGCAAGAATCAACAATACCGATGAGATACCAGATGTTTTTGGTGCGAAAAAGGAAGATGGTTGTAATGGATTTGTTAGCACAAGTAAAGAAGAGTTTGAAAATGGGGCATTCGATGGGGTAAAATTCGATAATGTTAGATATAAAATGATTGATGGAGGGAATTATATCTACAAGAATGGAAAATTAGATTTCGCTGGGTTTGGAACAAAATTAATAAGCAAAGCAAGAGAAAAGCAATTAACTGGCAAAAAAGGAAATGGATTGATAGAGCCTAGTTCTATTCAAAATGATAATTGCTGGAATTGAAAAATAGGCAGAAAAACAACCCAAAAAGGGACTAAAAAAGGTATGAAAATGAGTAGGAATAATAGACATATAAACTTTGTAATTGACGAATTGGAAACAGGAAACGGCATTACGTATCAAAATATAGACAAAGATACTGGTAATTGTCATGCTTACGGTTTCCCTACTAATCAATCCTTAGATACTGTTTTTGATACGAGTTCATGTAATCGGATTGGTACGAACTGGGGCATTTCTGGACGTTTATATTCTAAACTAAAAAAAGACACTACGGCAACGATTGTGACCAAACAAACGATGCAGCAAATGACCAGAAACGAAGCCTACGACATTTACGAGTCTGTATTTTGGCGAGAGATGTGGTTCGACCAATGGCAAGATGATGATTTTGTGACCTTAGTGTTTTCGTATGCCGTACATAGAGGTAGTCCTAAAGCGACAAGACCATTACAAGAAATATTAAATAAGGATTTCAAAGAAAACCTAACGGTAGATGGAGCTTTTGGAGCTAAAACAATGGGAGCATTGAAACGAGCTTATGCAACCGATTTAGACACCTTATACAAACGCTATTTCGATGCTCAACAATCATTCTATCAATCTCATCCTACCTTTGCAAACGCATTCCAACACCGATTAGATAAGATAGCTAGTAATCGAGTTGTACCTATCAAATCAGCACCTTCACAAACGACCGTTTTGGTAGATTCTTTTGTAGAATCCACAAAACGTACATCCAAAAATATTACGTCTAAACCTACCAATGCCATAATTGTTTTATTATCAATAGCTGCGATAGTTGGAGCGTTATTTTTCATTCCTAAAAGACAATTACGTTTTAGACCTATGTAAAGAAAATCCAATTTTCTTATCAATAGAAAAAGCTATGTAAAGATTTTTTACTTTTATTTACATACTAAAAAAGCCTAAATCAAATCAATGATTCAGGCTTTTTAGTATCCAAGAAGGTACAATTCAATACCTTAATTAAAAGGTATGATTCTGTTTTTTAACAGAAAAAATACTCTAATTTCAATTCCCTTTCGGGATGCAATTAAGAAAATCCTTTAAGATTTTTATACAATTTAGTGTTTAAAATTCGTAATTCAAAATTTTACACAAAAAAAGGCTGCAAACCTTAGCTTACAATCCTATATAGTTGTTTATAAACCATGCCATTAACTTTTGGTGTTTTTTTTGACACAGTATTTGATTGTATCAAAAAAAACACTATATTGTAGGATGTTTTTAGAGTTTGGAAAAAATAAAAAAGGGCAGTTAATTCACATAAGCGAGTTCTATAAGGATGACTTGTTTTGTCCATTTTGTGATAATTTAATCACAGCTAAAAGAGGTCGTATAAAAATACATCACTTTGCTCATCAAAAAGGCGAATCTTGTATCGGGATGGATGGTTTGAGTAGTTTGGATTTTCAAATGTACTTTAATCTTTCCGCATCACAAAAAGAGATTGTTGAAAAAATAGCTGAATCAAGTGCTACCAGCTTTGAACTTTCGTACTCTCATTCCAATAGCTATATGTCTTTTTATGATTTTTTGAGCAAAGAAAATACATATAGAGTAAATAAACCATTCAAAACATTCAAATCACTAAATAGTAAAGGCTTTTTTAATTACTTAGACGAATATAGGTTTGAAGCCAATGAACTTTCACAGATATATACATTAAAAATGCCTTACAAAAAGACTTTGAAGTTCTTTGAGAACCAGTTCTTAAATTCAACATCAGATGCCATAAATAGTATGTATCAAAAACTAAATAATTGTCATTTATACTTTATTGATATAACCACGCCTAATGAACGATTTCAAAAAATAGGAATATCAAACAATTACAAAAGAAGGGAAAAGGAAATTTATAGCTTTTTAAAAAAGCATTACGAAGAAGTATATATTAAACCTATTTTGTTATCGAAAATAGCTATTCTGGAGCATTATTTTAAAAAGAAAAACCAATCAAATCAGTTTAAGATAGGTACGGCTAGTGAATATTTTAAATTTTCAGACCAAGAAATTTCGACTCTTAAAAAAGAGCTGAAAGCTTCTTTTTTTGCAAAAAAAGAACATAGAGATAAGATAATGAATGGTTTAAAAAGAAAATCTTCTAATGTTAGGAAATCTGAATCTCAAAACACTTTTCTCGAAAAGCCTAAGAACGTATCAATCGCTAAGTTGCTAAATCAAGGTTATTCGTTAAGAGGTGTGGCTAAAGAACTCGATTGTTCAGTAAATACGGTAAGAAAAGTAAAGTCTTTAATTTTTCTTTAGAGCAAAAAAAAAGGCTGCAAACCTTAGCTTACAACCTTATGTATGTACGGATTATGAACATATTTTTAAGCAAAATACCTGTCAAACCATGAACTTTTTGGCTTTCTTTTATACTCTCGTTCCTTAGCATCTTTTGCCACGTCGACACCTCGAACATCGTAACGACGAGGATTATTCGACCATTTAGCAAGATTATCAACAGTTGGTTCAAGAACTGTTTTGTGAGTTTTCTTCACGTCAATCTTAATCTGACCAGTCGTCCGCATTATTTTGTGGATTTTCTTACCTAATGCTATTACTTGTGTTTTGGTCATTTTCTTTTCCCTCGCATCTCTTAATAATACCTTTACGTCTTGTGGTTTAGGTGCTGACACCTTCTTGGTTACTTTTCGCCTTGTACTTGTCGGTTTCTTAGTTACTTTTTTGGTTACTTTTCGCCTAGTACTAGGTTTAGGAGCAGTCGTTGGTTTTGGTTTATCGTCTGTTTTCTTAGTAGCCTTTTGAGTTATTTTCTTAGTAGCTTTGTACCTTTTTACAACCTTTACAGGCTCTTTCTCTGTCTGCTTAGATTCAGAAGGACGAATAGCAACACCTTCTCCATCTACTAACCAATAATCAGACTTCGCAAAGCCTTGTTCTTTTGCTTCTTCATCAACCTTTTTAAAATCAAGACTTACTTTTTTTAATGGTATTAGTTCCTTGCTATTGTAAGTAAGTTTTTTGATTGATGTTGTGGGTTTTTTGGTGGTGGTTGTAGTCTTGACTGTTTTTCGTTCTTTCCCAGAAAGAGGAATGTGTTTAACTCCATCCTTGTAGATATAAATCACCTCTGATTCGTGGAATTTAAAACTTCTTGATGTTGTTTCAAGACCCATGATTAACAATAGGCTTCCATTGCTTTTTACAGTTAAAGGTGATGTGGTTTTTTCTCCGTAATTGAATGAAGCTCTAGTAATGCCAAGTTCAAGTAAGACTTTCATTCCTTTCAATAAAATACTTAGATTGAAATGATGGTTGTCTATATTGACAACTATGGGTTTTTCTGTTTTTACTTTATTAAAGAATTGGTAATAAGAATTAAGTACGGAATAGATATTCTCAATATCAACATCTGTTGATTTTACAATATCAGAAGGAATTACTTGATTGTAGTCAGGGAATCTTATACCTTCATCAAGGTACTTATTGCTTAAAGGAGGTTTAAGATTTATAATCCGACCTTTTTCCCATTTACTAACATCTGTATTGTGTTTAATCAATAGGTGGGCATCTGTTGATACTAAATGCCCTTCGCCTACAAATATCCCAGTTAGTCTTGGGTTTAGTTGGTCTTTACTTGCGATTTGAGAAAGAGTTTTTATTGTATCTTTTTTAGTTATATTGTAGTGCTTCTTTTTTATTTCGTCGTAAGAGATATAACTAGCGACTGCTTTTAAATCATTTTCATTTAGAAAGCCTAACTTCCCTGTTATTTTGTTTTCTACACTATATTTCCAGATAAAAGCAAGAAATTCAGGAGCTTTTTCTTTTGTAATTTTATCTTTAGATGCAATTTGGAGAGCCTCAAAAGGAGATAAACCTCTATTAGTTTTTAGATAGTATTGATAATCTGTAATGAACTTCTTAACGTCCATACCTACAACATCTTTGAATGAACTTTCTGTTATCCTTGTAAGTGCTGGAGTTGATGGTTTTGCTTTCTTTTTTTTATTAAAAGCATCCTCTTTTAGCTTATCTCTTTTAGCTTTGAGTTCATCCCAACGGTCTAAATTGCTTTGAGCTTCTTTTTTTTCTTGCTCCCATGCTTCATCATACTCTCCCTTATCGTTCGATTCTCCATGTTCTGAAATATATTTTTGTTGTTCTGCAATTCTAGGCTCTAACCGTACCATCTCTTCCGTTAAATCTTCGATGTTGTTAGGTGTTGCATTGCTTTTTTTTGGGCTTACTTTCTTTTTGAATGCTTCAGGATGAAATTCTTTTACCATATCCATCAAATCATTCCAGTTCTCTTGTTCTAATTCAACTCCTTTAGAAAAATTGTTAGTTATTTCTTTAATACCAATGATTTCACTTCTTATAGATTCATCTATAAGGCTTAATTCTAATGTATTAAATTCTTGTAACATCTTGTTCTTAATTGCAATATCTGTCATTTTAAGCTGTTTTTAATCTTTTTTTAATTTTTAAAATTCTAATCCTCCTTTTCCTTGCTTCTGCTTCTCTCCTTATAAACTCTAAATCATCTTTCTCACTTGATTTAGAGTTTATAACAACGCCTATTTCATTATAATCTATTGGCTTTATATCAACAAATCCTGTTAGTTTTTCAGTTTCTTTTTGTGCCTGTTTTGGTGCTGGTAGCTCAATAGTGTTATTTTGTTTTGGAGCTTCTAACAAATTGTTATCCTCGTAGATAACGTTTAGTTTTTTAGCGAATTTATCTTCAAGATTACAATCATGTGTTTTTGCGAAACAATCTAGTAGATAATTATAACCAGCAAATTGTTTGATTAATTCAGGAATAGGTCTTGAACCTGAATTGGTTTCTTTTATTTTAATTGCGTATTCTTCGATTTTTGAAGCTAAAAACTGCTCTGACTCTATTATTTCTTTTTGTTCTCTTAGGTGGTCAATAGTACTGGACATATCATCCATTACATCGGTTAAGTCCTCTCCATATTTCTTGTCGTATTGTCCTAAGACTTCTTCTTCTACCCATTTTATTTTTTCTCGGTATTCGACGTATATTTTATACCTATCTCTATCATCTCTACGAACAGCACCACGTTCTAAAATGAATAGGTTTCGAGTTGTTTTGTCAATATCATCTTCCCTAAGAACTTGCTCTAAGTTGTTTTTAAGGGCAACATATTCGTCATATATTTTATTAAAAGACTTGTTGCTATGTTTGTATGTCGCTTCTTTATTTCGTATAGATTCATTTAGTCCATTGATTTGAGTTTCAATTTCAGGTATTTCTACCTCCTTAACTATTTTATAAATACGTTTATCATCGTCCGTCTTATCTTTCTTATTCCAAAGGTTTTTCCTTTTAGTGTTTAATGCATCTTTTTTTTGTTTTAACTTTTCAAGTTGTAATTTTATTTTACGGACCTCAACTCTTACCGAGTCCATTTCCTCAATTTGTGATTGGTAGGAGTTTATTTTTGAAGGTATTTCCTCTTGTGCTTCTTCTTGCCACCTTTCTGCATCCGCTTTTAATGTTTCCCAGTAATTAAAATCCTCTTGTAATCTCAATAATTCATTATAATCAGACAGCACACCTTCGATAAGTTGGTCTTGTTTGTTTAGTCGTTGTTCAATATCGTTTTTTGCTAATTCAACGGGGTCTGAAATCAAAGCTAATTTCTCCTCTCTAGGGTCTAAGTCATCAAGGTTGAAAACATTCTTTCTGCCTTCCTTTTTCCAGATGGTATTTAATCGAGCTGTTTTTTCTTCGATCTTTTGATACAAAAACATATCCATCGAACCAATCAGCAAAACATTTACTATTCTTACGTGAGAATATTGGTTGCCATGCCTCCAAATTCTACCCTCCACCTGTCGCAAAGCAGTCGGTGTCCAAGTTGGCGTAACCAAATAAAGACAAGTAGCTTTGTTCTGTAAATCAATACCCTCTTTGATAGTAGACGAACCAATGATTACCTTAACTTTACCTTTCAGAAAGCCTTCTTTGTACTTTTCTTTTTTATCAGTAGATACACCACCAGCAATAATTCTCACTTCATCATCTGTAAATCCGACAGACTCCATTAAGTATTTTTTAATCAAAGGAAAATAAACCTTACCTTGTTCCATGTAGATTACTTGACCTGAAATTTCACTACCATTTTTCCTATGATGTTCTACTACGGTTTTAATACAACCACATACATATTCTAACTTAGGACTAGATTTGATAAAATCCTCTGCATCATCAGGCACTCCCTCATAAAATCCTTTTTTTTCATACTCTATTTTAGTAATTTCCTTAGCCTTAAATTGTTCTTGAAAATTAATTTCAGCTTCTTCTACTGATGATGGAGTACGTAACAAGTAAGGAGAAATCGTAATAGCTTTTGCCATTCCGATAGCACGTAGAGATTGGTTCGCTGCGTCTTTTAAAGAGTCTGGAGTATAAAGAGCGTTCCTTTTCCCATTTGCTAACAGCCTTACTTGGTTTAATAAATATTTTTGGCGAGGTGTAGCTTCACAAATAGAACTGACTTGATCCTCTACGGTTAACCTTTGACCGTTTTTGTCTTTTTTATAGGGCATAACCATTTTGGTAGGTCTTATAATACCAGATGATTCCTCTCCTGTCTTGTATATGATAAACTTATAAAGGAATAGCTGTAATGATTCGAGATTTATAAAACTTTTAATAACCTCTTTTGTGCTAATTTCTTGATTGACTGTAATTACTTCTTCATGTACGATTCCCGCAAATTTACTTACAAAAGAACTTACTTTAGATATACCCATAGATACCATTGTTTCGTAACCTAGAACAGCTAACATCGAATAAATCTCTAAAATAGAATTAGAGAAAGGTGTTGCAGTTAAAAAACACAAGTTCCTTCCATTGTTTTGTTGTCTAACATAGTCGCAAATAACAAAATTGTGAATTGCTCTTGTTGCTGGTGTACCACCCAATCCTGATATTTTCCCTCCTCTTAGCAAGTTTTTGAAGTTATGAGCTTCATCTAAAACTATGTAGTCGAACCTAGCTTCTATGAAAGAATAGTCTGAATTAAAAAAAACATTACCTAATGTTTTATATGCTTTTTCTTTATCTATTTGTGCCTGTCTACTGCTCCTATCATCAACTGTTTGGAAAATGGTGTGCATAATCCTTTCTGCTGTTAATTCGTATTGGTATTTATCAAGACCAAAGTTACTAAACCCTTCAAACGTACATATTGATATTGAAAAATCGTCAATATCATCTTCATTAAAAGGAACGTTAGAACCAAGATTGCCTAATTTGTTAATCTTATAATTAGGTAAAATACCATGTTTTATAAATTCTCCTTTCCTGTTTTTTACACCTTCAATTTCTTCTATCCATTTTTTGTAAGTAGGTTTCGGCACAACAATTAACGGTCTTATACATTGCCCATTTTGCAAGGAATTAGCAACGGACATTATTGCTGTCATGGTCTTTCCTAATCCAACATCGTAAGCAATTAGACCAGACCCAGCAGCAGACATGAAAGCGACACCTTCTCGCTGTTCTTCTCTCATTTCTAATGCTCCTGTTTTGAATTTCTTATTAAAGGTAAAACCGATAGGTATTTTACTGAAATCTATATTTACATAAGCGTTCATTGTTTTATTGTAGAAAGATTCCACTATCTTCTTATCTATATTGCTCATTGTATTTAAGAAAATGTGTAATAGTTCTTTTGCATCTTGCGAAGACCTTGTTTTTTTTAGATTTTTCAACCTCGTAGAATCTTCTTTAGTCGCTCCAGACTTCCCTTTCATTTGAATATCTACAATTTCCGTTTTGTTTGAACCATGCCTGAATTTAGACTTAGGGACAATACTTAGAAATTCAACAAATTTTTTACCGACCGTCTTGCCTTCTGACACTTCTAATGTGACAAATTGAAGGTCACGTAAGGAGAAATGTATAGATTCTTCATAATTCTTTGTTATTTTCTTAGGTGTCGGTATTGTATTTTTAATCCGTTCTAAAATCCTATTATAATCATTTTCACTCATTCCAGATGCAGCTATAATTGAATTTTTATTTGCTATGTACTTATACTTCCTATCGTACATATTTCCTGTATAAAAAATTGAGTTAGGAAGAAATCCCTTCATCATATCGTAAGCTCCCAAACCTTTTTTAATCAACTCTAATTCCGTTGTAGGCTTTATTTGTTTTAGATATTTACTCCATCCGTTTAACTTGACAGCTTCTATGTTATAAATCTTGTTGTTCAAGCAGTATATCAGCCAAGCTATTTTTTCATCGGTCGTTATGTTTTTGTTGTATTTTTGGTCAATCTCGTCAAACGTGTAAAGTGTTTCTATTGTTGATGAAAAGAAGTTTGTTCTAGCTTGCTCTTTTGTTTTATCAATCGCTTTTCGGACTAAACCATTATTTTTGCTCCTTTTTTTATGTTCTAAAAAATCATACGTTTTTTGACTAATAACGAAATCAAATTTTTCTGGTGTAACTACATCTATTAGATGTGCATAATCTTCAAATTTGCCTTTTGCATATATTATTTCTCTATTGTGACGGTCTGTACCTTCCGTCATTTCTCCTAATACCTTATTCTGTGCATTTAATGATTCCCACATATACATATTCATAAATCCTCTATTTTATCGTCATTATCAAAATAATTCATACTTGCATCTTCTAATGAAGATTCTATTTCAGACATTGCCGTTTGGACGGAAATTCCTCTTGTGCTACATTTTTCAAAGATGGTAGCTTTTAAATTCTCAACCCTTTCATTTGTTTTTACCAATTCCTTTACAAATGGCAACTTATCTGGGCAACACATATCTATATGTGTTTCAATTAACTCTTTTAGTTCTTGGTTATAGTCCATTTTTGTTTTATTTTAGTGCGAAAATATTTCTGTTTTCTGTTTTCTGTTTCAAAGTCGAAAACACTTCTTTACATCTCTATTTTTTGTAAAACAACAATATCAGTACTTTCTTGTGTGAAATCGAAAGCACCTCTTGGCATCCGATATGTATCAATCATCCTTGCTCCTATTCTCTTATCATCTCCTATTATTCTATAACCGTCTTGTTTTAAAGCACCAAATACCTCTGCCCTCTGGTTATCTGCAAAAGATTGTGGTATAATAAAAACTAATAATCCTAGTGGGTTTATAACAGACAATGATGCGATAATGAAATATTCGTAATAGTTTTTTACACCTTTGAAAACTCTTCTTTCTCCCGTAGCGTCCCAAGAAGTTCCTTGCCAAGCTCCGTAGGGAGGATTCCCTATTACTAAGTCGTAAGATGGGTCTGGATATACTCTCACTCTTTTTGTTCTTATCTTGCCGTTATTTTCATTTTCTTCATCTATATAAAACATACTCTCAAATGATTGGTCTGATATTGTTGCGTTTGGAAATGAAACTTTCGCAATTCTATAACCAGTAGGATTATCTTTGTTGTACTCGTAGGCTGTAATTTCTGTATTTTCAGGGTCGAAATACTCTAAAAACCGACCAATACCACAACTCGGCTCTAAAACCTTACGAATGGGAGTTTTTGAGTATTTATTTGCTAATCCAACCATTTTTTCTATAATCGGGTAAGGTGTATAAAATTCATATAGTAATCCACTATTGTCTGAACCACCTAAGCCACCAGCTCCAGTATATCGTCTAATGTATTTTATATCATCTAAGGAATAAGAAGTAGTTTTATTTTCAATAAATTCTTTAATTTCTCTATTTAAAGCTGCCTGTTTCTGAATTTTATTCATGTTGTTGTAAATTGATTAATCAACCAATTTAACTAACTGAAAATCAACAAACAAGGTCAATGAACACGCATTACAACGGCAACGGAAACTTTACGAAAGATTACGAACTTTTTACAGATAGACTTCCGACCTACAAGAGAAGCCTTCCTTTTTTGTCAAAATACACTAATGTTTTACCATGTCACAAATTACTCAAATTACAAAAATCACGAATAATCAATAATTACTGATTATCAATACTTTATATTTTTAGAAATTTTTAGTTGAAAAACGCAAAAACTTTACACTTTAAGGATTGCTATAAAAAATAGGGTATGCTTCATTTTTTATCTCATTTTTTAGCAAAAAAGACGTGTTTTTTCTCTTTTTGAGTTAAAAAGTAGTGCAATGTCAAAAAAAAAGAGGGTTTACACTTTGTAAAAAAGTGTAAAGTTTTGGGTGTTAACTAGGGAGAAGTGTATTGATAATCAATGAGTTAAAATTTAGTAGAAACTTTACACTTGTTTACACCCATGTGTAAACAAGTGTAAAGTTTTGGGTAAAAGTTAAAGTACTGATTGTCAATGCGTACAACTTGCAATGTGCTATAAAAGTTTACACTTTTTTACAAAGTGTAAACTACCCGTTTTTGTACTTAAATCATTGATTATCAATAATTTAAGTTAAATCTTTGACGTTTAATTTTTAATAAAATTACCTTACAAGTATCTAGTTGTCAACCGATTGTGTCAGAACACAAGCCAATTGTAAACTTTTACTGTTTTTTTAATTTTTTTTTTGAGCCAGTCACAAAAAAAAAGCACTTGATAAATCAAATGCCTTTTTTTATTCTTAAATCTATAAATTATTTAATCGTGTGTTTGCCTTGCGATTTGTTTTTTCGGCACTTGTGTAGTCCTCCGTTGAAAGCCTTTTCTGTTACTGGTTTTCTAGGTACATCTATTCGTTCCAAAAACTTAATGTCAAACTCTCGTACTACAATCACATTATTGCCTTCAATATCCTTCACATTATTATCAAGTTTAATTGCGTATGTTTTATAGTAATCATTCTCAATTAGGTGTTTTGTTGCATACGTATAACTTCCACTACAAGTATGATAATATTGTTCATAACCTTCGTTTTCCACAATAACACCAGTAACTTTATTAAGTTTTTTCCACTTAACTTCTGGGTTAATTTCAACGGTTATCCCTCTTACTTGTACTTTAGCTCCAATATTCCTATTTATTCTTATCATATTTTAAAATAAACGGCTTATAACAAAGTATAAAGTTAAAAAGCCATAAGGTTGTTGTTAAATTTTAAGTTTAGTACTAAGGCTTTCAAACCTTATACAAATCGTTGCAAGCGTGCTCAAGATTCTTGCAATTGCCTTTATGTGTTAAACCGCCACCATAACCTCGTTTAACCCATACGTATTCACATTTGTCTATTGTCAGTATTGTAATTCCAGCACCAAACGCACTTTCTACGGTGTCTTTCTGTACTCGACCACTATCAACTGTACAGGCTGTAAAAACGCCAGCAACTAACAAAGTATAAAGTGCATAGCTTAGTTTTTTTCTTAAATTTTTCATCTGTTCTATTTTTAAAGTTTAATTATTATTCAATGTTTCGTGCTGTTTAGGTCGCTACGACACCTTATACCATTCGTTATTTACTACTAATGATTTCGTTCACAGCCTGATTAAACCTTACCTCGTCCATCTCTCTACAACCGTTTGCTGTAATTCTATTGAAAACAGGATTAGTTTGTTCTTCAGTCATATTAGATTTTGAATTGGTAGTGATTATCCACCTTTCAGGATTGGAAGAGGATTTTACAAAGAAATAATTACCTCCTGTTGATTGGGTGTCTATGTGAATTTGCCAAAAGACTGTTTTCTTGAAAATTCGTATCAATTCCTCGTTGTCTGACCAACCGCCTGTGTGTATAGAGATAAGGTTTCCATCCTCCTCTATGCTTCCGTAAGTTAGATTGTATAGGCTTTTGAAGATTTGGAAAGATTCTTCTATCATTTCCTTACTGAAGGCTTCTCCATTAATACCACTACCGTCTGTTTTTACAAAATAGTGTTTTTCGAGCAACTTCTCAGCTTCGGAAGGTTCGTCTATTTCGATTGATAGTTTTAGATAACCTAATAGGTTTTCGCCATTTTCAATATCGTTTGCATTTTGTGATAATTTGTCTAGTTTTTTAACTGCACCTAATAGTGCTGCTACTGTTCTTATTTGTTTTTTTATGTGCATTTCATATCGTTTTTTGATGAATGGAATAACTTGTTTGGGTGTAATAATTACATAATTTAACGGCTCTTTCTACCGTTTCGGGAGAGATAAGAAGAACTCTTTCCTCAATTCCAGCAACATCCATAGCGTGGAGAATACCCGCAAATCGAACACAATATTGTTTCATAGATGAATAGATACTCATCCTAGTAGATTGGTCACTTGCATTTACACCATTATCTGCCCATTTCTTCGTTTCTTTTCGCCATTCTTCAAAAACCATTAGTCCTTCGCTTGAAATCTTGAAAAATTCATCATAATATGGAAAATTCATATAAGTATCGTCTATTAATTTCTCCCATTTTTTTCGTCCTTTTATTTTGGTTTGATAATAAGAATGTATTATTGATTCTAACGATTCGGTAGCAAAAAGTATGTTATATCGAGGAGTATCTTCTTTAACTAAACAACCCAACAAAGAAGGCTTTGTAGCTCCCCATACATTGTAATTTTCTCGTATATAAGGATTTCCGAAGATAGAATTTATAATATCGTTGTTCCTATTTATATCAATCCAAGTAGCGTATTCTTCTATGAGGTAGTTTCCGTCTATTTGGTTGTGTCTAGGATGGCTCGCAATTTCTTTTAACCGCTGGAACAAGAAGTTATTTAGAATACTTTTGCCTGACGCAGTAGAACCGACTAGGCAAGTGTTTAAATTCATATTTTCGATGTATGTTCCCATTCTTACTTTTTGTCCTGAACCCATCGCCATTGACATAACAGCTAAGATGGTAGTCCCAATAAAACTTGGCTCTATACATTGATTTCCTGAAAGGTATTTAATCATTGGTTGGAGTTTCTTAGGGAAAACTTCTAATGGAAAAATGTTTTGTTCTGTCATGCTTGTTTTCTCTTCCTCTATACCTATTTCAAACTTAATTTCTAATGCTTTTTCAATTTTCGCAAGAGTCTTTAAATCAATAATCTTATCTCCTTTGAAAAATTGTTTTAATTTCTTAGCTGGTATGTTTATCTCTCTGGCTAGTTCTTTCTTTGTGAGGTTGCTGTCTATCAAATTCTTTTCTACTTGAGATAAGAATTTTGCAGCAAGAAGTTTTGCAGCTCTTTCCATCGTTTCTAAATCATTATCATCGCTCAATAGCTTATCAAATGCTGCTTTGATTTCATTTAGTTTGTTTTTCATTTTTAATTATTTAGCTTTTTTGAAAATTAAATTTTAAATAGTTGTGGGTACATTTTTTGGTACTTCACTATCCATTTCTTTATAGTCGGACGGCTTTTGCCTAGTGCCATTGCTACTGCCTTTTGATTGTATTTCAAAGCCTTTAGGGTTGCAGCAAATTCTATTATTTCGGGAGGAATTTGGCTAACATTACTGGTGTACTGGTGTGCAAAATAGTTCGAGTGCAAAAAATAAGTACACAACATCGTTGCCTTCCTTACTGTGCCTGATGGTATTATATGATTATCAGGAATAGAAGTTCCTATTCCTTGCCATTCGCTTATTGGAATGTCTTTGTTGATTCTATAATTAGGATTCTCAAAGAGGTTCATTGCATGGAGAATACCAGCAAAGCGAACGCAATATTGTTTTAATTTACCATAGATACCCATCCTAGTAGAACGGTCACTTGCATTTACGCCATTATCTGCCCATTTCCTTGCTTCCTTACGCCATTCGTCATACACTTTCAAACCTACCCTTTCCACTCTGAATAAAGTACCATTTGTGCCATGCGAATAAACGTTATAAGTCTTATAAGTCTTATGTATTAAATCATTCCAAGTATTGTATAAATCCTCTCTTTCTATTGCAAAAATATCAGGTTCGGCAACGGTGTAAACTCTTTGAAAAGCGAATAAAAACCTTTGCGTAAAGCCTTGCTCCGCTTTCTTGTCGTCAAAGAAGTTGTGCAATAAGTCTGGTTGCGTACCTCCGAACATGGTTATAAATAGCGTTTCTGCTGGGATTAGAAAACGTTCCCTTTTCCTATCTACTCGGTGGTCATAACTGCTATTCCAAAATTGCGTAAAAACAGATACGGCATCGGCATTAGTTTTTATTCGTTTCATGTCTTGAAACCAAGATACAAACTCGTCAAAATCGGCACAAAAACCTCTAGGATTCTGTGCAAGTAAATCCACTAACGCAGCAGTTGTCGTCCCCGAAACCATAAGCGTGCCAGATTTGTCGATAGGCTTCCATTCGTCTTTGTCGTTTTCGTCCTCCATCGCATTGCGTTGAGCTTCTTCTTTAGCTCGTTCATTCGCTTTTTCAATTTCTTTTAATGGTCTGAAAAATGGGTCAGAAACTAATGATTTACCCGAAGAAGTATAACCAACCAAACAGGTGTAAATATTTACTTTTTCTCGAAAAGTACCAAACTGAACCTTTAGTCCTGAACCTATTGCGGTAGACATAGCTGCTAACATAGTAGTACCAATAAAACAAGGTTCAATCTCCTTATCTTCTAAGAAATTAGCTATCAATGGCTTTAAATAGGAAGGGAAAACTTCTAAAGGAAATCTCGAAACACTATCCTCTTCTCGTTTTTTCATCTCTTCCAAAAGAGATTCATCGGTCAAGGTAGATGCAAGAGAATGGCTGTCGTTAGTCTTTTTATTACCTAACGCTCCAGACAACTTTATTCTATCCAATAAACTACTCATACCTTTGCAATCTTATGCCCATTATCATAGGCGATAAAACTTTTTAGCCTTGAATTTTCCGTGTCTGTCAATTCAACCCATACACCACCATTGAGTAGCACTTTCTTAGCTCCGCTATCATGTAATGAAATCTGTTTTGGGTCTATTGTTTTCGTTGTAGATAACGAATATTTGTCTTTGTCAGGGTTTATATATTCAACCTTAGTTTGATGGTTATGGTAATGATTTGTTGTCGGTTTGTTCGCATATTGATTCGCATGTACTTTGTGCGAATGGTCTATATTTGTATCATGGTATGTATCGACAGAATGTCCTTTTATGAATGTTTTTGGAGCTTCGGGACGTTCTTTGCCTACCGCTTCTACCATTTTTGCAAAAGAATCTTGTATGTCATTTTTCAAGTCATGGTCTTTGATTTTATCAATCAATCCTGATGCCTTTTCTACCTCGACAAATTGGTCGGGCGAAAGTCTTAAATCGTTCATTTCCGTTTTTTTTATTTAGTTTTTTAATGTCTAAAAAGATTTGCTATTAACCTTTTTAGGTTCTTTTTGGTACTGTTTTATCCTTGTTATGGTCTGTTTTTAGATTGTGACA
>CALAJP010000267.1 GCA_937922815.1 uncultured Saprospiraceae bacterium | reverse complement strand
GTATCATCTTCTAATGTATCAAAATCAATTGTGATACAGAAAGGTGTTCCAATAGCATCTTGACGACGGTATCTTTTTCCGATAGCATCTTTTTCGTCATATTGAGCATTGAAACTCATTTTCAATTTATCATAAATTTCTCTTGCCTTGTTGGTTAATTCTTCTCTATTTTTCAACAAAGGAAGTATAGCAACTTTTACGGGAGCTAGTGGTGCAGGAATTTTTAATACGGTACGAGTAGAATCTTTTCCATCCGCATCAGGAACCGTTTCTTCTTTTAATGATTGACTCAACACCGATAAAAACATTCTATCACAACCGATTGAAGTTTCTAACACATAAGGAACATAACTTTCTTTAGTTTCAGGGTCGAAATATTGAAGTTTTTTACCTGACAACTCTTGGTGAGCCGTTAAATCAAAGTCTGTTCTAGAATGAATCCCTTCCAATTCTCTAAACCCAAAAGGAAATTCGTATTCGATATCTAAAGCGGCATCAGCATAATGTGCTAAATTATCATGGTCATGATATCTTAATTTATCATCTGCTGTACCTAATGCTTTATGCCATTTCAATCTTGTTTCTTTCCAGTAATCAAACCATTTCTTCTGTGTTCCGGGTTGAATGAAAAATTGCATTTCCATTTGTTCAAACTCTCTCATTCTGAAAATAAATTGTCTGGCTACAATTTCATTTCTAAATGCTTTACCGATTTGAGCAATACCGAAAGGTAATTTTTGACGAGTTGTTTTTTGAACATTCAAGAAATTTACAAAAATACCTTGAGCCGTTTCTGGTCTTAGATATAATTTACTTTCAGAACCTGCAATATTTCCCAATTGTGTATTAAACATTAGGTTGAATTGCCTAACTTCTGTCCAGTTTTTAGAACCTGATTCAGGGCACGAAATAGCAAGGTCTTCAATCATTTGACCCAATGCTTCCATGTCTTCAGCATTCATAGCAGCGGCTAAGTCTGTTCTTATTTTTTCGTGTTTATCCAAATACCCTTTTACTCTTGGGTTGGTTTCTCTGTATTGTGCTTCGTCAAAATCATCACCAAACCTTTTCTTCGCTTTAGCAATTTCTTTATTGGCTTTGATTTCTAATTTTTCCATAGCACCTTCAATCAATTGATCGGCACGATATCTTTTTTTAGAATCTTTATTGTCCAACATCGGATCATTGAATGCATCCACGTGTCCAGAAGCTTTCCATGTTTTTGGGTGCATAAATATAGCTGAATCGATTCCAACAATATTTTCATGCATTTGAACCATTGATTGCCACCAATATTTTTTGATATTGTTTTTCAATTCTACCCCGTAAGGACCATAATCGTAAACGGCAGCTAAGCCATCATAAATTTCACTTGATTGAAAAATAAATCCATATTCTTTACAATGAGCCACGATGCTCTTAAATAAATCAGTTTTAGCCATAATTATTTTATTAATTTATTTATTAGACACTATTACGAATGAATATATATGGATTAAAAATGTTCTTTTTTCTTTACTCTTAGTCAAGTACTCATCTTAATACCTCTGGGTATTAGATTCCGTGCTTTTCTCGATTAAAATAAAACTCCTATTTTTTCTCTCATAGACTCCATTCGTATTATTATCTATTCTTGGAGTGCAAAAATACATTATTTTATTAATCATTCGAACCTATGTCGTTAGGGTCGAGTTTGGGTTGGTTTAAATTATCACAAATTTTATCTAGAAGAGAAAGAAGTGTCCTCATTTCATTATCGCTCAGCCCATACCATGCAATTTTTCTAAACTGAACCAAAACAGGCATTACATTTTTGATAAGTTCTTTGCCTTTCATGGTTAGAAAGATATTATATATTCTTCTGTCTTTGGTATTGGCTTTTCTGATTACTAATTCTTTTTTTTCTAGTAGCCCAATTATCCGAGTGGTGGTAGGTTTATCTTTAAAGGTTCTTTTTCCTAATTCCATTTGAGGTAATCCGTTGGTCTCTGAAAGAACCTGAAGGATGATAAATTGGTCAACAGTGACATCAAACTTGTTATTTTTTAACATTTTTTGATAAAACTGTTTCATTCTTTTCCCTGTCAGGTCAATCAGTGTACCCGAAATATCCTCTATATTACTACCTTTTATTTCTTTGTGCACAAAAATCAAATTGTTATGAAAAAAAGCAATCTAACTTTATTTTTTTTGAATTGCTACTAAAATTGATTGTTTTTCTAAACTAATTTTATTTTGGACATCTTTAATTCCTTTTAGGTTTACTTTTTCAGAATCCACCAATACTTTCCAACTTCCGTCAGGTAATTGAATATTTTGGTTTTTGTCATCTCCATTCATTGCAACATAAAACTTTATGTTTTTTTGTTTTTCAATGTTGTCAATGGTATATGCTACTACATTAGGACTGCTAACTTCTTCAAAGTTTATACAGTTTTTAATTTCAGCAGCTGTTCGTAATCTAAACGCAGGGTTTGCTTTTCGCAATGCGATTAACCCTTTTACATATTCAACTATATGAGCTTTATCTTTTGTTCTTTGATAATCAAATTGATTGATTTCGTCAGGAAGATTGTATGAATTATGTTCGCCATCTTTGGTTCTACACATTTCAGAACCTGCATGTAGAAAAGCTACTCCTTGAGAAGTTAAGACACTCGCTAAAGCAAGTTTATGCATTTGTTCTTTTTCTTTTTCTGTTGCATTTGGCATTGACAATACTAATCTATCCCAAAGTGTATTATTGTCATGACAACTTACATAACTAACGGTTTGTTGTGGATTTGCAGCATAGAATTTTTTAGCGTAAACATCATTTGTTAGTTGTATTTGTGGATGTTCTACGGAAGCAACTGTACCAAATTTGATAATGGTTTGTACGGTATCCAATCCAGAAACGAATCCTCTTGCATGATGATCAAAAACATATCCTTTTAATCCATCTCTTATGTCATCACTAAAAACAGCAATATTATCCATTTGTGCTGCATGATCTTTCAATGCACGTTTTTCATAAGGTAACGGCGAATCACCTGCTGTCCATCCTTCTCCATATATTAAAGCACTTGGGTTAATAGCTCGTACGGTTTTGGCAACTTCATTCATGGTTTCTATATCATGAATTGCCATTAAATCAAACCTAAAACCATCTAAATGAAATTCTTTTGTCCAATATGCAACTGATTCTGTTATAAATTTTCTAATCATCGGTCTTTCAGAAGCTGTTTCATTTCCACAAGCCGACGCATCCGAAAATGAACCATCTTCTCTGAAACGGTAGTACTCACCTGGGGCAATTTGTTCTAAATATGAATCTTTGGTAAGTCCAGTATGATTATATACCACGTCAAGAATAACTCCGATTCCTTCATTATGAAAAGCTTGAACCAATTGTTTAAATTCAAGAATTCGTTGTTTTGCATCCGCAGGGTTTGTAGAATAACTTCCTTCTACTGAATTATAATTTAAAGGGTCATACCCCCAATTGAATTGTGGTACATCTAGTTTTGTTTCATCTATAGATCGATGGTCGAAACTAGGCAATAAGTGAATATGTGTAATGCCTAAACTTTTGATATAATCAAAGCCTGTCATTACACCACTTTCTGTTTTGGTACCTTTTTCTATTAATCCAATGAATTTTCCTTTGTGCTTTATTCCTGATTCAGGATGAATGCTCAAATCTCTTACATGAAGTTCGTAGATTATCGCATCAGTTTGGCTTTCTAATTTGACGTATTTATCATTAGCCCAACCTTTAGGAGCGGTTTTAGAAGGAATATTTAAAAGTTGCCTTTCACCATTTGTACCCACCATTTTTGCATAAGGTTCTGGAACTTCTTTCTTTTCTGTTCCATTTACCGTTGTTTTTACTGCAAAATATTTGTCTTCGTACTTCTTGTCTATATTCGATGTCCATATTCCATTATTATCATTCTTTAATTCTTCGGAATGAATAATGTCACCGCCTAAATCAGCTTCATAAAAATTAAGTACCATTTTTTCTGCTTTGGGTGACCAAACTTTGATACTATAATTTCCATTTTCTAACTGAGTAAGCCCAAGATCATGACCATTATAAATATTATTTTCTTCCATTATACTTTCTTCTTTTTGGCAACTCACTAAAGAAACAATCATCATTAGTGAAAAAAATAAACTTTTGTTAATCATAATCTTGGGTTTTGATTTAGTATGCTTTTGCAAACAATACCCGTTGTTTTGAAGGTTTACCGGTTAGTACACACTTTCCTTCCTCTATTTCCATATTCATAGGAATACAACGAATTGTTGCCTTTGTTAATTCTTTAATTTTTTGTTCAGTATCAGCTGTTCCGTCCCAATGAGCAAATAAGAAACCGCCCTTTGATTCCAAGACAGATTCAAATTCTTCCATCGAATCTACTTTTGTAATTCTATCATCTCTGAATTTCTTAGCTTTTTCGAATAAATTAGTTTGAATATCTTCTAATAATTGATCGATATATTCTGCTATGCCATCAATATTTACCATTTCCTTGGTAAGATTATCTCTTCTAGCAACTTCAACTTGGTTGTTTTCTAAATCTCTTTTACCAACACCAATTCTTACGGGAATCCCTTTTAATTCATTTTCTGCGAATTTGAATCCAGGTCTGCTTTTTTTATCATTATCGTAAACAGCAGTAATATTTTTGGCTTTTAATTGATCTACTATTTTGTCAACTACCTCATTAATTTCACCATTTGCTTTTGGAATAGGAACAATTACCACTTGAGTAGGGGCTAATTTTGGAGGTAGAACCAATCCATTATCATCGGAATGCGTCATAATCAAACCACCCATTAATCGAGTAGATACCCCCCATGAGGTTGACCAAACATAAGATTCCTTATTGTTCGTATCTGTGAACTTTACATCAAAAGCTTTTGCAAAATTCTGACCTAAGAAATGAGAAGTACCTGCTTGTAATGCCTTACCATCTTGCATTAATGCTTCAATAGTGTAAGTTTCTGTAGCACCTGCAAATCTTTCAGATTCAGTTTTTTTACCTTTTATTACTGGCATTGCCATATATTCTTCAGCGAAAGTTGCATAAATATCTTGCATTCTTTCTGTTTCTTCGATAGCTTCTTTTTCATTGCTATGTGCCGTATGGCCTTCTTGCCATAAGAACTCTGCTGTTCTCATGAATAATCGAGTACGCATTTCCCATCTAACTACATTTGCCCATTGATTTATTAATAAAGGCAAGTCTCTATGTGATTTTATCCAATCTCTATAAGTATTCCAAATGATTGCTTCTGAAGTTGGTCTTACGATAAGTTCTTCTTCCAACTTCGCTTCAGGGTCAACCATAAGCTTTCCCTTTTCATTAGGGTCTCCTTTTAATCTATAATGCGTAACGACAGCACATTCTTTGGCAAAACCTTCCGCATTTTTTTCTTCTGCCTCGAATAAGCTTTTCGGAACAAAGAGAGGGAAATAAGCATTGACATGTCCTGTTTCTTTGAACATTTTATCTAATTGCTTTTGCATATTCTCCCAAATAGCGTAGCCTGTTGGTTTGATAACCATACAGCCTCTAACTGCAGAATGATCTGCTAATCCCGCTTTTTTCACAATATCAGTATACCATTGTGAATAATTTTCCTCTTGACTTGTAATGCCTTTTGACATAATATTTATATAAATTTTATGTTGATAGTAAATATAAACCAGCTTGAAATTTTGTTTAAGCTAATTATTTCCCAAAAATGTTCAATTTTTATCAATTATCAGAATTGAAGTGTTTTTATTTTAATCAGGTAAGATACTTACTGTTTCCACAATAATATCTACCCTTCTATTTTTTTGCCTTTCTTCTTCGGTTTTATTATCGTTTAAAGGAAATTTAGGCCCTAGGCCTTTACTTGTAATCCTAACAGGCTTTATAAATTTTTTATAGACTAAATATTCTTTAATGGCATCTGCTCTAGCTTCCGATAGTTTTTGTAATGCCTCTGGATTTCCTTGATTATCTGTATGTCCTTCTATGAATATATAAATGTTTTTACTCTTTTTTAGAAATACGGCTAATTCGTCAATGGCGTCAAATGATTTTTCTAAGATAGTCGCCGTAGATCGTTTAAAGTAAATAGGCCTTACTTGTAGCTTTGTACCTGCTTCAATTTTCTCAACAGGTAGTTTTATTTCATAATCCCTAACGTATAAATTTTCCTTTTTGAAGCTAATTCCTGCTAGTTCATATAAAAATCCATCTTTTTTCGCATAAAAGGAGTGTTTTTTTCCTTTTTCTAATTCCATCTCAAAAACACCATTTTCTGTAAATAATATTTTTGAATAAAAATTTGATCCTTCCAGTCCTTGATAAATGTCAAAACCACCTATAATTTCGTCTCTTTTTTTATCAATGACTTTTCCTGTTACGGTAACCGTTTCTTTAAATGGCTTTTCTAGTTGTGCTTTGAAAATATCTGAAGAACCATCTCTATCTGATGCAAAATACAAGGTTCCACTATCAAAATGATAAAAAGGTTGGGTTTCGTTGGCTTTCGAATTTATCTTTTGTACCATTTTAGGTTTTGTCCAATTCTGCCAGCCCTTACCTATTCTTTTGGTAACATATATATTATAATCACCACCTTTGTTTGACGCAAAATATAATTTCATATTATCTAAAAACAAAAAAGGGGTAATTTCTTCGGCATCTGTATTTATGTCATTTCCTAAAGATACGGGTTCCGAAAATGTATTACCACCTTTTTTAAAGCTAATGTATAAATCATGGTCTCCTTTATTTTTATTGACAATAGATAGTAACATGATATTACCTCTATATCCCATAGTCATTCCAACTTCTGTATCTATGTTTTCGTAGTTTGTAATATAAATTGGTCTAGGAAAACCAAAGGTATTTTCTACGTTTTTATAAGCCGTTGAAAAACCTTTTTTCATTCCTCCTTCCCTATTGAATTCATTGATGACTACAACTTGACTTTCGTCGGGCATTATTCCACATACGCTATTGGGCAACGCATTATTTAATGGATAGTCAGGGTGTTGAACATATTCAAAGTTTTTTCCAGTTGCCATCCATATATCTTGGTTCGATTTAGAATTTACAGGGTCTTGAATATTGGAATTCGTTAATTGTGAAAATATTTCAGCTAATTTCTGCTCATATTTTTCCTTTGATAATGTTTTTGATAAATCTTTTCCGTTTTCAATTAACGTTTTATTGAAATTTCTACTTCCTACTCTAGTGAAGAACATCGTGTTCCCGTCTCTGCTTAATATTGGAGATATTTCATCGTTAGGAGTATTTATATTGTTAGGTAGTTTTACTACTTTAATTTCTTGAGCCATTAAAATTGGAGCTGCAAAAAATAAAATAAGAGTA
>CALAJP010000266.1 GCA_937922815.1 uncultured Saprospiraceae bacterium | reverse complement strand
AAAAGAATAACAGGAATTTTGCCAATATGGTCAACGAGTCTATCGTATGGTTTTTGATTCCATTCGAATACTTTCGACTTTCCTTTTTCTAATTTGGCTACAATTTGGCTGTTTTCATTATTTAATAATGCAGTCAATCTCGCAAATGGGCTATCTTCTTTAATCGCATATTTATCATTACTTGCTCCTGTTTTGCAGGCAGCTAATAAATGAATGGCATCAATAAGGTTTGTTTTTCCCATACCATTATCTCCATGAAAAATATTAAATTCTTCATGAAAATTTAAAGAACATTTTTCATAATTCTTGAAATTAGATAAGGTAAGAGATTGCAGCATTTTCGGTATTTAGCTAAATTGTTATTTGCCACAAAAATAAGCAATATTGCTGAGCTAACCTTCATCAAAAAAAATAGAAACTTCGCTTTGTTGTCAATTCGCCTCTAAATTATTATCTTTGTTGGCGTCTGAAATGAACTTTGAAGCGAATTTGGAGTTTTATAGTTATAATCAGACTTATTCTCTTAACATAAATTATTTGTTGGTATAATATGGCTACATCAGTAAAAGCAAAAAATAAAGCAGACAAGGCGACACATATCGATTGGTACACGCTAATGCTTCGTATTCGTAGATTCGAAGAAAGAGCATTGTCTATGTACGGAAAACAAAAAATTCGTGGATTTTGTCATGTTTATATTGGACAAGAAGCTATCGCTGCAGGAATGGAATCTGTATTAACTAAAGATGATTCTATCGTAACAGGTTACAGACAACACGGTACTGCAATTGGACGTGGTATTTCTACGAAAGAAGCTATGGCAGAACTGTTCGGTAAATACACTGGAATTGTAAAAGGTAAAGGTGGTTCAATGCACTTTTTCTCTAAAGAACATAATTATTTTGGTGGAAATGGTATCGTTGGTGCTCAAATTCCTATCGGAACGGGTATTGCATTTGCTGAAAAATATCGTGGAACCAAAAACCTTTGTGTTACCATGTTTGGAGATGGAGCTTCAAGACAAGGTGCTTTGCACGAGTCTTTCAATATGGCTATGGCTTGGAAAATTCCTGTAATTTATGTGGTTGAAAACAATCAATATGCAATGGGAACTTCTGTAGAAAGAACATCAAATGTTAGCGAATTGTGGAAACAAGGACTTTCTTACGATATGCCTTCAGAAGCAGTTGATGGAATGGATCCAGAAGCGGTACATAATGCTTTTACAAAAGCAGCGGCACACGTTAGAGAAGGAAATGGCCCTTATTATTTAGAAATCAAAACATATAGATATAAAGGTCACTCGGTTTCGGATCCTGCTAAATACAGAACTAAAGAAGAAGTTCAGCAGTACAAAGATAGAGACCCTATCAAAGTATTAGAAGCTAAAATGTTAGATCAAAAAATAGCTACTAAAGAAGAAATAGATGAAATTAAGAATGCGGTTAAGGCAGAAATAGCTGCTGCGGTTAAATTTGCAGAAGACTCTCCGCTTCCACCAGCTTCAGAATTATATACAGATAACTATTCAGAAGAATATCCTTTCTTAACGTAACGGTGAGAAAGTAGAAATAGAAACAAAAGAGTCTTGCAAGTAATCTAACTTCAAGGCTCTTTTTTTGTAATTAAATTACCAAAGTCTAAGTATTTTTGAATTAAAATTTACTTAAAATTTCTGTCTAAGAAATACTTTTCCAATTTTGAACGTCTAACTATAAAAAATGTATTGAAAATGAATAATTATTTGAAAATTTCTATTATTTCGGCAGCCATACTATTATTAATAAGCTGTGGAACACAATCAGGTTTGTCTGGTTTTAACTTATTTCCTGTATCACAAGATCAACAGTTAGGTCTACAAGTGAATAACCAAATATTGAACGATAAAAGTCAATATCCGTTACTGGATGAAGTAAAATATAAACCTGTCTATGATTACGTTAGAAACATTACTAATAAATTGCTAAACACAGGGAAAGTTACGTACAAAGATGATTTCGCTTGGGAAGTAAGAATTATAGATGATGCACAGACACAAAATGCTTTTTGTACACCAGGTGGTTATATTTATGTGTATACGGGGTTAATCAAATATCTAGATTCTGAAGACCAATTAGCAGGAGTAATGGGGCACGAAATTGCTCATGCAGCATTAAGACATTCAACTCGTCAAATGACTAAAAGTTATGGTGTTCAAACATTATTGGAACTGGCAACAGGTGGTTCGAGCGGAGGAACATTATCTCAATTAACTCAAAATGTTGTTGGATTATCTTTTAGTAGAGGTCACGAAACAGAGGCAGATGCTCATTCTGTTATTTATTTATGCGAAACCGATTATAATGCTGCGGGAGCGGCAGGATTCTTCGAAAAAATTACGGCTGCGGGCGGTAGCTCTGGACAACCTACTTTTTTGAGTACGCACCCTAATCCTGAGAATAGAGTGGCTAAGATAAAAGCAAAAGCCCAAGAATTGGGATGTACGAATGGAAAAACGTATGCTGAAAGGTATAATAAAATTAAGACTATGATTCCTTAGTCTTTGAATGGTATAGATAAAAAGAGCATTGAAAATCATTTTCAATGCTCTTTTTTTATAGAGGCATTTTTTTTATGAAAACAAGTTTCCAAGTCCGCCTAACCCAGGAATCATACTACTCATCATTTTTTGAGTTTCTTCAGCTTGTTTAGCTTTCATATCTTCCATAATTCTATTCATAGCGACCAATAATAAATCTTCTAATTCATCACTATCATTTATTTTCGACATATCAATATTGATATTTTCGATTTCGTTACCAGCATTAGCTTGAATTTTGATGGCACCACCCTCCATTTCTCGTTCTAATTTGATATTTTTCAGTGCAGCTTCCATTTGTTCCTGCTTTTCTTTCATTCCGTCAAACATAGGTATTTTTTTTTTGTTAGTTTTGTGAAAAAATTCCCAAAATAAAGGACTACAAAAATAGTTTATCCTTCATTAAATGTAAATCAAATCATGCAAAAATTAACTTTATCTATTTTATTTTTTCTTTGTGTATTCACAATCAATGCTCAAAAAATAGGGCATATCAATTTAGGGAACTTATTAGAAGCTCTTCCTGCTGCTCAATCAGCAGATACGCAATTAAAATCTTTTGCACAATCTAAAGAAACAGAATTTAAGGCCTTGACTGAAAAATATATGGCAAAAGTTGACCAATTAAATAAAGATGCACAGAGTAGCCAATATGCTCCTAAAGAATTGCAAGAGCGTCAAGCAAAATTGGAACAAGAACGTCAAGAACTTTTGGCAACAGACGGAAGAATGCAAGATGAAATTCAATTAAAAAGACAAGAACTATTAGCACCTATTTTTGATAATATTTCTGCAACAGTAGATGCTTACGGCAATGCTAATGGATATAACTACATTTTAGATTCTTCTATTCCTAATTTCATGTTATTTGAAAATGGAGATGATTTAACGGAAACGATTAAAGGCAAATTGTAAATGATAGTAGAGAAAGCTACCCTATGTGTCAAAAGTGATTTGACGGATGCCTTTGAAAATGAATTTCGAAAAGCGAGTGAAATTATTGCTAGGCAAGAAGGATATATTTCTCATTACCTTTATAAAAACCATTCTACGGCTAACGAATATTTGTTAGTCGTAGAATGGCAAACTATTGAAAATCATCAAATTGGATTTAGACAATCTAACGATTATCAACTGTGGAAAAAATTACTTCACCATTTCTATGATCCTTTTCCGAAAGTAGAATATTTTAACCTCGTTTATTCAAAATAATAATTAAACATTATGGCTAAGAAAGTTACACCACCAACAGAAAAAAAGGATGACGATGGTTCAATGAGACTTAATAAATATATTGCTCATTGTGGTATATGTTCTCGTCGTCAAGCAAATGACCATATCGTAAAAGGAGCTGTTACGGTTAATGGAAAAGTAAATAAAGAACCAGGACATCGTGTCCAGAAAGGAGACGTAATACAATATAACGGCGAAGTGGTAAGACCCGTGAGTGAAATGGTTTACATTCTGCTTAATAAACCCAAAAATATAATTACGACTAATAAAGATGAAAAGGGGAGAAGAACCGTATTGGATATAGTGGGCGGAAGTGTAAAAGAGCGAATTTACCCAGTGGGGAGATTAGACAGAGACACGACAGGCTTATTGTTGTTGACTAATGACGGTGAATTGGCGAAAAAACTTTCACATCCTTCTTTTGGTGTTCGTAAATTGTATCATGTCACTTGTGATAAAGTGATCAAAGACGAGGATATTCATAAAATAGCAAATGGACTTAAATTAGAAGATGGTCTTGCTCCAGTTGATAATGTGAGCCATGTAATTGATAGACCATTGAACGAGGCTCAGATTGAGGTTCATATTGGAAGAAATAGAATCGTAAGACGAATATTTGCACACCTTGGGTATAAAGTAGTTAAATTAGACCGTATTCGTTATGCAGGATTGACCAAGAAAAACTTAGGTCGTGGAAGATACCGCTCGTTAACTTCTCAAGAATTATTGTTTATCAAACATTTCAATCCCGGTTGATTAGCATTCATTTAAAACAAGTTTTTGCTTTTTACGTTATTTTATTAAATGCTAGACACAACATACAATTGCCCTAGTTGGGCTATTTGTGTTTAAAATTTCAATTAAAAATGTATAAAATCAAGACATTGAATCGAATAATATTCACGACTACTCTTTTGTTATTTACTTTTTTAGCTATTGCTCAAGACAATAGATATACTGAATCTGAAATATCTTCGCAAGAGAAATTTATTATTGCTAATGCTCATAAACTGCAAGGCGAATTTGATAAGGCTTTAGAGATATTGGAAGAATTAAAGAAAGAAGAACCTCGAAATGCCGCTATTTTTTCTGAATTAGCCAAACTAAATGAACTGTTAGAAAAGCCCACCGAAGGATTGGAATATGCAATCAAGGCTACTGAATTAGCACCTAAAAATAAGTGGTATTTATTACAAGCTGCAGAATTGGCTCAGTCTATTCATAACAACAGAAAAGCTGCACAGTTTTGGTCGCAATTGATAAAAATAGAACCATACAATCGTTCTTTTCATATTCGCCAAGCAAATCAATGGCTTAAAGCAAATGATGTAGAAAAAGCATTGGCAGTATATGATAATTTGGAATCAAAAATTGGCTTTTCTGAAGAAATTATAAGAGAAAGACATGCTATTTATTTGAAACAAGGTGATACCAAGAAGGCCTATTCTGAGTTAGAAAAATTAGTAAACAAAGAACCCAATTCAATAGATTATTGGGAATTATTGGCTTCTTTTTCTGAAAATATCGGAGATAACAAAAATGCGAATAAAGCTTATAAAAAGATTTTGAGCCTAGATGCTAATCATCCCAAAGCTAAAGCAGCTATGATGAAAGGCAATAAGGAAGAAAGTGGAGAATTGGTTTACCTTAAATCTTTAGAACAAAATTTTAGTGATGGAGGGATAAGCATTGATGAAAAAATTAAAATTTTGTTACCCTACATTAATAAAATAGCGGTTAACCCTTCTGCTGAATTAAACGAATCTCTTTTAGCATTGGGTACCGTTTTGACTGAAAACCATGCTTCGGAAGCCAAGGCATTTGCCATCAAAGGAGATATTGCCCATCAAATATTCGATTTGGAAACCGCAAAATCGGCTTATATCAAAACATTGGAATTAGACAAAAGTGTTTTTTCTGTTTGGGAACAATTATTAACGGTTTTGAGTGAAATGGGAGATGTTAAAAACGCATTACATTATTCTACTTTAGGCTTGGATTATTTCCCCTCGCAGGCACGAATTTTTATACTGAACGGAAAAGCTTTAAGAATAGCCGAAAAATATAATGAAGCCAATTCGATTTTGTCCGAAGCTACTTTTATGACAAATAGAAGTCCTCAATTACAACAAGAAGTCCTTACTGAAAAAGCGTTACTTCTTGCCAATCAGAATAAAGAAAATGAAGCAAAAAAAACAATTAACAAGGCATTAGAAATAGGAAAAAGTGTAGAAACACAATGTGCTGCTGCACGAATTTCTGCGATGTTTAATGATACGGCGAAAGGGAGTGCGTTATTGAAACCATTGGCAGATACGCCATTCAAAAATGAAAAAGTTTTTATAACAACACAAGCTTTTATTGCTCATAAAAACGGAGATTTTCAAACTTCTAACACCTTACTCGAATCTTGTATTCAAAAATTTGGAGCATTAGAAGCAAAAAACAAAATGATATATGCCGAAAACTTGGAAGCATTGGGAAATACCGAGGCTGCCAAAAAAGAGTGGAAAAATTTATTAGACAACTATGAATTTCCTTCGCTACGAGATTCTTTTTAACATTAGACGTTATTAAAAATTGGATTGTATGTGAGAAAAAATAGAAATTTTTATTTTAATCAAGGAAAGCACGAAATCTAATAGCCATAGGTATTAAAATGAGTACTTGACGAAGAGTGAGGTAAAAGAACATTTTTAATTCATATAAATTCATTCGTATTAATGTCTATTAATGAGTGCTTACAACAATTTTTATAAATTTGATGTTAGTTTTAAATAAATTTTAATCAACATCAAATTATATAAAGATGAAAAACTACTTCGATCCAGAAAACCTAAAAGATTTCGGTAAGATTTCTAACCTTCAAAAACCAATGGGGGATAAATTTTTCGAATATTATGGTGAAGTATTCAAAGAAGGTGCTTTGACAGAAAGAGAAAAAGCTTTAATTGCATTGGCTGTGGCTCATAGTGTTCAGTGTCCGTTTTGCATAGATGCATACACTTCGGGATGTTTGGAAAAAGGAGCAGACGAAGAGCAAATGATGGAAGCCGTACATGTTGCTGCTGCTATCAAAAGTGGTGCTACACTGGTCTATGGCGTTCAAATGATGAAACAAGCTGAAAAGCTTTCTATGTAAACTCTACCTACACATAATTATGGCAATCAAACAAAAAACAAAATCCCTCAGTGCTAGAAACGCTGATTTATCGGATTCTTTTATTCAATTAAATGTGCTTTCGGGAAAAGATAAGCGGATAAATATTGACCTTCCTTCGTTTTCTAAAAAAGTAGCTGATGCTGGACATACGCCATTAAGAACTACTGATTTGGAAATTTTTCAATTAAATATTGGAAAACTTTGCAACCAAACATGCGCTCACTGCCATGTAGATGCTGGTCCAGATAAGAAAGTTGAAAATATGGACAAAGCCACGTTGGAAAGATGCTTAGAAATTATTGCTGCTGTCCCCACAATACATACGGTTGATATTACGGGTGGTGCTCCCGAAATGAACCCTCATTTTAGATGGTTTGTAGAGGAAGTTAGAAAGTTGGGTAAAACAGTAATGAATCGTTGTAATTTAACGATTGTTCAAGCGAATCCAAAATATCACGACCTGCCACAATGGTTCAAAGATAACCAAGTGCATGTGGTTTCTTCATTGCCATATTTTAGCAAAAGTAGAACGGATAATCAACGGGGTGATGGGGTTTTTGAAGATAGTATCAAAACGCTTCAACAACTCAATGAAGTAGGTTATGGAATGGAAGGTTCTGGTTTGCAATTAGATTTGGTTTATAATCCATCGGGAGCTTTTTTACCTGCGGGACAAGAAACCCTTCAAGCTGAATTTAAACGCCAACTAAAGAGAAAATTCAATATCGAATTTAATAATTTATTTGCCATTACGAATTTACCCGTTAGTCGGTTTCTAGACTACCTTATAGAGACGAATAACTACGAGGAGTATATGAATAAGTTGATTGATGCTTTCAATCCTCAGACCATTACGGGGCTAATGTGTAGAAACACGCTTTCTATTTCTTGGGATGGGTTTATGTATGATTGTGATTTTAATCAAATGTTAGATTTGAAAGTCGCTTCTAAAAGCCAACACATTTCTAATTTTGATATCGAAAGTTTGAAAAATCGCCCTATTGTATTGAATCAACACTGTTATGGCTGTACCGCTGGAGCAGGTTCGAGTTGTGGTGGGGAAATTTCGTAAATTTTTCACCACTAAATTCCGTTAGCATTGTTTTTCTGGTAATAAAAAGATAAATTAGCTATCAAAAGTTAATTTATCTTTTTTGCTAAAACACCAAATAGAATGACTAATCAATACTTACAATACATTTCTGATGAACATTTAATGCAATGTGTTTCTACGCTCTATGATGCTTATGTGAAAGCCAAATCGAATATAAGTAAAAAGAAATTTTATAAAAATAAAGTTGATACATTCAAACTGACTTTTGATGCTTCATTTAACAGTATTTCAGAATCAGACCTTATAAAATCAGAAATAAATCGTCAAATTGATAAATCCATCAACAACTCAATCGGTACGTTTCATGAACAAATTTTGGGAGGGATAGAAGGATATGAAATAGGCAATTTGAGTGGATATGATATCAAAGCAAAAGACAATACTCTTTTTGCAGATATAAAGAATAAACATAACACAATGAATAGTTCTTCATCAGAAAGTTTATTCCAAAAGCTAGCTCACTATGCTGATACTCATAAGAAATCTAAATGTTATTGGGTACAAATTTTAGCAACAAAAAGTTTTGTTCAAAAATGGTCTGGTGAAATTAATGGAAAAGAATACAGTCATAGTCGAGTATATAAAATTTCTGGAGATCAGTTTTATAAACTCCTGTCGGGCTGAGAGAATGCATTTTTTGAATTATACGAAGTTTTGCCCAAGGTGATTTCCGACTTCCTTCATGACAACAAGAGCAAAGTAAGTAAAAATGATTCTGCTATAGAGGAAATAATCAAAGACTCAAGCCAGAATAATCGAAATATTTTAAACCAAATTACATTTGATAATTTTGGTTACTATTTAGGTTTTGATAAACTTTGATGATAGGTATTTAAAAACTTCACGATTGAATAACCAATCTCTTCTCCCAAGTTACAAGGAACAGCATTGCCTATTTGTTTGTATTGTTGAGAAGCAGAGCCCATAAACTCCCAATCATCTGGAAAGGTTTGTATTCTTGCATATTCACGAACGGTAAATGGTCTGGTTTCCTCAGGATGACACCTTTCTGTTTGTTTTTGAGCAGGACTACACGTAAGCGTTAAACAAGGTTCATCCCAACCTATTCTTCTTGCAATACCTGTTTTTCCACCACCTAAATAAAAACTTTTTCCCATATATTCTTTTTGAATATCAAGAGGTAAGTTTCTCCAATACCCTTTGGGTGGAACTAGTTCGAGTACATTTTTTTTGTGGTCAGGATATTTAGCTCCTACAGATAGAGGAACATCTGAATCGTAAAGAGTACCTTTTTTTAATGCATCAATTAGGTTATAAGTAGAATTATGAGGATTAGGGTATTTATATTCTGTTGCAATATCTTTTCTTACACCAACTAAAATAAGACGTTCTCTTTTTTGTGGAACTCTATAATTTACAGCTTTTAAAACTTGAACAGGGACAACTTTATAACCAATTTCATCTAAAATAGAAATCATTCCTGCGAGTGTTTTCCCTTTTTCATGAGAAAGCAAGCCTTTTACATTTTCGCCAATACATATTAAAGGATTCACTTCTTGAACTACTCTTGCAAATTCATAAAACAAAGTACCTCTTGCATCTTGTAATCCCAGTTTTTTACCTGCATAACTAAAAGCTTGGCAAGGGAAACCACCTGTTACAACTTCTACGTTATTTTTATATTCTTCGAAATTAAATGATTTTATATCACCTTCTAAAACATTCCAATTGGGGCGATTTTTTCGTAATGTTTGGCAAGCCCATTTATCAATTTCATTTAGGGCAACACATTTAATACCTGCTTTTTCTAAGCCTATAGCCAGTCCTCCAGCACCTGCGAAAAGCTCTAAAACTTTATAGTTTTTGATAGGAGCTTCATAATTATCTACGTTGTCTTTGTAGTCGATAGAAAGCTGCTCTAAGTACATATTTATTTGTTCTTTTTTATAAATTCTATATTGATTAATGGGTTCTCTAAAGGCTTTTAATTTACCATTTCTATCCCATCTTCTCAAGGTCTCTTTACTTTTACCGAGTAAAGAAGATGCTTCTTTTAAAGAATAATATTCGTCAAAAACCATAATACACAACATTATACAATGGTTACAAATGTAAACAAAAAAGCCTTGATTTCATCACAAAATCAAGGCTTTTATTTAATATTTTCAAAAAAGATTAATTTCTTTTTAATATCATGGAAAGTTCTCGGCTATGAGCAATTTCGTGGTTTAGTGTAATTAGCATATAAAAACCAAACTGAAATTCCGAAAGGATTTTCAGAATTAGGCGAGAATAAGCAATTACTATTAGCCATTATTACCAACTGGCTTTTATTCTGTATATTGATGTAATTCCGTTTTATATTTTAATAGTTCTATTTCTACTTTATTTACTATCTCCTCTACTTTATCCCATTCTTTGTCTAAAACTTTCATTACTTCACTTTCATCTGCTCCAATAAAATCCTCAACATCGAATTTCCAAGTATGAATAAAATGAACAAGCCATTTATTTCCTCTTGGTTTTTTTACTCCTTCAATGTTATTCATTGCTTTTTGAAAAATCTCATGAATTTCTGGGTCTCCTGGAGAGACAACAGTTTTAAAAACAACTTTTTTCTTACTCCAGAAATAATCAATTTCAAAAAGGAAGTTTTCCTTTAAAGGCAAATCTTTCCCTTTTCTAGGAATTATGTTATTAAGCTTTGAAGTCAAAAATCGAGCATAGCCTTTATGTTTTGAACCCATTACCCAACCACAATTTTCAATTTTTTTAACAAAAATTGGATAAAGTTCAGATGCGATGTCTGATTTATGCTCAAAAACAAAATCAATAAGTTCACGATGGTTTTTATAAATTTTATCTGCAAGTTCGTTTAACTCATCGTTTTTCATAAGTTCTCGTTTTATTGTTGTTAAATAGTCCGAAATATATTGGTTGACTCCATTGTTTAAAGAGTTACCGTGAATTTTCAATATTCTGTCAGATTGTTCAATAATTTCTTGATAGGAATATGTTGCGTAATATTCCCTTTCTATCTGATCTAATGGTAACTCTCCAAGAGGTGTCAAATAGACAAAAACTTTCTTTTTAGACTTAAAATTAGAGGTTACAATTTCTCTGTACTTCGTAAGTTGATTAGAATGGTCTTTACTATCGATTTTGTTTTCTATACAAATTACTAAAGAATCAAAAACCAATAGTAGGTCAATATTTTTCCATTCTCTTCTAATCTCTACGTTGTTAAAGTTTAGCTCTTCAATTTCAAATTCATCAAGTTCAGTTGCTACATCTGATGTTGAAATTCCACGTAAAAATTTAGCCAAAAATAATTTTCCAAGTCCGTGATTTCCATTTGGATCAAGCAACCAGCCTAAAAAATTAGAATGTCGGATTTCTGTTCTTGCGATACCTAAGATTTGGAAAATATTAGGTGATTTTAATTGAAGTTCGAGTTTGTCGAAATCAATATCATTTATCAGTTCTCTGTATTTTTCTCTTACGTTTATTTCAGTCACGAATGTTTTTTCATCTTGTTAGCAACTTATTCATATCATCAATAAAACAGCAAATAATATACCAAAGAATCAACCTACGTATACTACTGTTTTACAACCAATAAATACTCATTTTTCAATCCGTCAATATAATATCCACAATTGTAACAGAAATGATACATTCAGTTGGTTTTGATCTTAGGAACAAAAAAGCCTTGATTTCATCACAAAATCAAGGCTTTTTTATATTCCTACGAGAAATTTAATCTCTATTAAATCTCTTTTTCTTTTTGAATCTTCTGTTACCACCAGTGAAATTACCTTCTTGTTTAGGTTTAGCGATTTCGGTATAAACTTCTTTACCGTCGATTTCACCTTTCAATTGTTTAACCGTACGTTCTGGCATCTTGTCATTCAATTCAAAGAAAGCGAAGTTTCTCATGATGTCAATTTTACCAATTTCTAAACGAACACCACGAGTGTTTCTATTGATAAAAGTGATTATTTTTTGTGGATTCAAACCATCCGTTTGTCCCATATTGATGAAGAAACGTACATAATCTCCGTTTGAATCTCTTCCTCTTCTGTCGTCACGACCTCTTCTGTCATCTCTTCTTCCGTTGCGTCTATCGCCTCTATCGTCTCTTCTTGAATGAGTATGATTTATATCTGAACTATTCTTGTAATGATTGAAGAGTTGTTTAAATTCTCTTGAAATGAATTTTTGAATGATTTCTTCTTTTGAAAATTGATCAAACGAAGCAATTAATTCTGGATTCACTTCTTTAAGTTCAGAATCTTCCACATCAATAGATACGATTTCTTCAACAAGATTTTTCATCTTGAACGAAATAACAGCATCTCCGGTAGGAACTGTTTCTTGATTTAATTTTTGTTTAATCATTCGCTCGATAGCAGAAAGTTTACTTCTTTCACGTCCATGAACCAATGACAAACAAATTCCTTTATTCCCTGCACGTCCTGTTCTACCCGAACGGTGAACATAAACTTCTGGGTTTTCTGGAAGATCGTAATTGATTACAAAATTCAATTCATCAACGTCAATTCCACGAGCAGCCACATCCGTAGCACATAATAAGTCTATCTGACCATTTCTGAACCTAGACATGATTTGATCACGCTGTGCTTGAGACAAATCGCCATGAAGCCCTTCTGCTCTGAAACCATCTTTGATTAATCGTCCTGCCAAATCAGCAGTACCTAATCGAGTTCTACAGAAAACGATACAATAAACCCTTTCTTTAGTAGCAATAAATCGTTGTAAGGCTTCGTATTTGTCACTAGCTCTTACGTTGAAATATTGATGCGTAATATTAGCGTTAGATTCATTTCTTTTGGCTACTTCTACCGTATTGGGATCCGTCATATAACGTTTGGTCATATGAACAATTTCCTTTGGCATGGTAGCAGAAAATAATAAAACCTGCTTCGTTTCTGGTGTTTTAGATAAGATGAAATCTAGGTCATCTTTGAATCCCATCGACAACATTTCATCAGCTTCGTCTAATACCAACCATTTGATAGAACCTAATTTCAATACGCCACGGTTGATTAAATCAACAACCCTTCCCGGTGTACCGACTACGATTTGACAACCTTTTTTGATTTGTCTAATCTGGTCATAAATCGGTGCTCCTCCGTAAACAGAGATTAAAGATAAGTTCTTTATGTTTTTAGCCATTTCGTTTAATGACTTCGTAATTTGCATACAAAGTTCACGAGTAGGACAAAGCATAATCGACTGAATACTTTTGCTAGTGGGGTCAACCTGCTGAAGAACAGGGATTCCAAAAGCGGCTGTCTTACCTGTTCCTGTCTGTGCCAATCCAATCAAATCACGATCCGATGTCAATACTTGAGGAATAGCTGCTGCTTGGATAGGTGTTGGGGTCTCGAAACCCATTGATGTTAGTGCCGAAAGAATATCTTCATTAAGCCCTAAGTCTGAAAAAGTGGTAACTTCCATGTAAAATTTAAATATATAATACTATATGCAAGCCCAATTCCGTATCAGTCTCGCCTTAAAAACTGCAAAAGTACACTTTTTTATGATGACATATCGAAAAAT
>CALAJP010000265.1 GCA_937922815.1 uncultured Saprospiraceae bacterium | reverse complement strand
AAAAAGCATTGTATATTTAGGGCAGAAAGATGACATCATACTAAGAGAAAACAAACAGCAGACCAAGGCAGGCAACTGCCCATCAAATAAAACATAACAATCTCAATAGAAAAGATATGAATAGCAACTTTCAATTTCTTGCATCCGAGTTCAAAGACTTTTATCAGCGTACCGTAATGGCAGAAAAAAACGTAATTACGGATCCCCGTACTTCATTGGTGTATTGCCGTATGGCATTAGAATTGGCCATTCATTGGATGTACAAAAACGATGAAGAGTTAAGCTATCCATACAACAAATCCTTAGATGCATTGATGAAGGAATATTGTTTCGAACAGCAATTAAGACCTCAATTATACAATGATTTGTTTGTAATAAAAAAATTAGGCAACTATGCCAGCCACAACAACCGAATCAATGACGATGATGCTTACCGAGCCATAGAAGTATTGTTTATTTTTTCGAGATGGTTTGTCAAATGCTACGCCAAAGAAAACATAGATGAAATTCCAAAATTCGATTACGAATTGATTCCCATGGAAGGAGAAGCTGCCTTGACCAAAAGACAACTCAAGAATTTGGCTACCAAAAACGAAAGGGAAGTTCAATCTTATATTGAAAAACTAGAAGAACAACAGCAAGAGAAGGAGCAATTATTTGCTGAAAATGAACTATTCAAAAAACAAATCGCTGAACTTCAAGCCCAAATAGCAGAAAACAAAAAGACTGCCCACGTAGGAGAAGAAAAATATCGTACCCGCAGCGAAGCAGATACTCGTAAGTTTATTATTGATTTGAATCTTCGTGATGCAGGCTGGAATATAGAAGCAGCAAACGTGAAAGAGTACGAGGTCAATAATATGCCCAAATCTACCAACCCATCGGGCAAGGGGTATATTGATTATGTATTATGGGATGATGACGGATTGCCATTGGCGGTAGTGGAAGCCAAAAAAGCGATGTCAGAAGCCACCTTAGGCGAAAATCAAGCCCAATTGTATGCCGAATGTTTGGAAAAGAAGTTTGGCAGAAAACCATTGATGTACTATACCAACGGCTATGATATCTATTTGTGGGACGACCAATTTTATAAATCCGCCCGAAAAGTACATGGTTTTTATACCAAAGCAGAAATGCAAACCCAGATGTTTCGCAGACTGAACCGAAAGGATATCCGAAAAGCGGCTATTGATACAGACATAGCAGGAAGGGATTACCAAATGCGTTCTATCAAAAGTATAGCAGAGCATTTCGCAGGTACAGACAAGAAAACAGGCAAATTGATAGGCACGAATCGAGGAGCTTTGTTGGTGTTAGCCACAGGAACAGGAAAAACTCGTACTTCGATAGCTTTCTCCAAAATGATGCTCGCCAGCAATTGGGTAAAAAGAATCTTGTTTTTGGCAGATAGAACCAGTTTGGTATCACAAGCCAAGCGTAATTTTGTAAGCCATTTGCCTGATTATAGTTGTGTGAATTTGTTGGAAGACAAAGACAACCCCGATGCACGGATTGCTTTTTCTACTTATCAGACGATGATGGGAATGATAGACAATCCAGAAAAAGAAATTTATTACGGGGTGGGGCAATTTGATTTGATTATCATAGACGAAGCCCATCGTTCGATTTACAAGAAATACCGAGCCATTTTTGAATATTTCGATGCTCTGTTTTTGGGTTTAACAGCTACGCCTATTGGCCGGATTGATAAAAACACCTATGATGTATTTGGGTTGCCAGACAAATCGCCAACGGATGCTTATACTTTTGATGAAGCAGTAGCCGACAAGTTTCTTAGCCCTTATCATTCTATCAACGTAAGTACTAATTTTCTAAAAAGAGGCATCAAGTACAGCGAACTGAGTGCAGAAGAACAAAAGGAATTTGATGATGAAATTTTAGCAGGAGAAGAAGGAACTGGCAACGAAATTATTCCTTCTTCGGATTTGAATAGTTGGTTGTTTAACAAAGATACTGCCATCAAAACACTGCGTTATGTGTTGGACCATGGAATCAAGAAACAGGGAGGCGAAGAATTAGGAAAGACGATTTTTTTTGCTAAAAATCAAAAACACGCTCAATTTATAAAGGAGACTTTTTTGGAAATGGACAAAGAATTGTTCGGCAATGATTATGTGAAAGTAATCACCCACAGCGAACCCAAGTCAGAAGAAATGATCAAGCGGTTTTGTAATGAAGAAAAAGAACAATTGCCACAGATAGCGATTTCTGTCGATATGATGGACACAGGAATTGATGCACCCAGCTGTGTGAATTTGGTATTTTATAAACCCGTCAAATCCTATGCGAAGTTTTGG
This sequence comes from uncultured Saprospiraceae bacterium, assembly GCA_937922815.1. GTDB lineage: Bacteria > Bacteroidota > Bacteroidia > Chitinophagales > Saprospiraceae > CALAJP01. The sequence goes on along the minus strand of CALAJP010000265.1, from coordinate 17,129 downwards.
CAGATGATAGGACGAGGGTCTAGATTACGACCAAATTTGTTTGGAGAAGGGAAGAACAAAACCCATTTTTTGATCTTTGATTTATGTGATAATTTTGGTTTTTTTGAAGAAAATCCGAATGGAATTGAAGCCAAAGCCCAACGGAGTTTAACAGAATTGTTGTTTGGTTTGCGTTTACGATTAGCCGAATATTTGAAAAGTAATCAGTTTTTAGAAAACGAATCATTCCAGAGCTACAGAACCGAACTGTTAGATGAATTGCATCACGAAATCGCCTGTTTGGACAGAGAACGGTTTGATGTAAAGATGAAATTGGAAATGGTGGATAAATACGGCATTGACCAAAGAGAAATATGGAATCATTTAACCAAAAGAGATACCAAAATCATTGAAGAAAATTTAGCTTCATTGGTCAAGCCCAAAGAAGGAGACCACATCATGGCAAGGTATTATGACAAATTGTTATACACCATCATTCTCAACCGTTTAGAAACACCTAATAACAATAAATTTGTAGGGAGTAGTGTCGATTCGATTAAGAAAGTAGCCAATACTTCAAAAAAGATATTAAAAAAACTGAATATAGAAGAAGTAAGAGACAGCGAAGAATTGCTCAGGTCTGTATTGAAAGATGATTTTTGGAAACGAGATGGAATCGTTCATTTAGAAAAATTGAGAATTGGGGTACGTGAATTGGTAAAATATATCGAAAAAGAAAATTTAGGAATCATTACCACCGACTTTGATGATGAAATCGAAGGGGGAGAAGTGACCAAACACAGCGCTAATATTATCAATGATGATAATGATTCGGTTGAATATCAGATTTTCAAAAACAACAAAATGCGACTAGAGGAATTGGTACGAGAAAATGAAAATCATATTGTTGTTTCTAAAATAAAAAATGGACAGCGAGTAACCAAAGACGAGCTAAATGCCTTTGAGAATTTATTGTTAGAGAATGGAGTAAATCTGGAAGCGGTAAGCAAAGAAGTGGAAGAAGAATTTGTATTGGTGCCCTTCATTTCTGGATTAGTAGGGCTTAGTAAAGAAGCTGTAGATAAAGCATTCGCTAATTTTATCAATGAATATGAATTAGATTCAAAACAAATCTATTTCATGGAGATGCTCAAAAAATTCTTAACTACAAATGGAAAAATAGAACCAGAAAAATTGTTTTATGCTCCTTTCAATAAGCACCATTCCTTAGGTGTAGAGGGCGTATTTACAGAAAAACAAGCAGATATTATTTTTGAAATCATAGATCATTTCAATCAGAAAGAGGTAGGTTGATAAAAGCGTTCGCCAAGGCTGATTTTATTATTTTAAAATGCTATCTTGCTACATGCGAGTGAATAAAATTTCAATAATTGTCATTATTTTGGGGGTGATTTCCATCATTGGACTGATCACCATTCAATATTATTGGTTGCAAGAAACAAAAGACTTAAAAGAAGTAGAGTTTCAGCAAAAAACACATATTGCCCTGCTTAAGGTTGCCAAAACCTTAGCCGATAAAAACGGAACCAGTTTACCCGATTTAGACCTTATCAAACAAGTATCTTCTAATTATTATATCGTCAACGTCAATACTTTTATCAATGCGATAGAATTAGAAAATTCCTTGATTGAAGAACTGAACCGAACAGGCGTAAACATTCCTTTTGAATATTCCATTTATGATTGTGATAATAATGAAATGGTTTATGGCGGTTTTTGTACAGCCTCGGTTGATGATAAAATAGAGTCATCAAAACACGAAATGGTAGTTTCTAATGACTTTTTGTATTATTTTGGTATTCGGTTTCCATCGAAAGCCTCTTATATCTGGCGGTCAATAGATTTTTCTATTTTGTTGACGATATTGTTTGTGACGATGCTCTTTTTTGCCACTACAATATATTTCATCATACGACAAAATCAAATGTCGAAACTACAATCGGACTTCATTAACAACATGACCCATGAATTTAAGACCCCTCTGACTATTTTAAAATTATCGAATAAAGTATTCTCCGAAAAAGAAGAAATTGCTAATGACCTTAGATTGAAAAAATATCTAAAAATTGTAGATGCACAACATACCAAAATCGAAAATCATATCGAACGATTATTAGAAATAGCGACTTTGGACAAGTTTGATTTCAAATTAGAAAAAAGCTCTTTTGATATTATTGAAGCCATTAATGAAAATGTAACCGTTTTTAAAGAACGAGTCGTTTTATTGGATGGAGAAATTAATTTTACTTCAAAAATTTCATCACAAAAGGTAAGAGCAGATTTATTCCATTTCAAAAATTTGATTGACAATATTTTAGACAACGCCATAAAGTACAAATCGAATGTTCCGTTAATAATAAGGGTTGAAGTAGAAAATAAATCCTCCGAAATTCAACTTAATATAATTGATAACGGAATAGGAATCAAAAAAGAAGATTTAAACAAAGTATTTCAAAAATTCTATCGAAGTAATTCCATTGATGTGCATAACCATAAAGGTTTCGGTTTAGGATTATTTTATGTTAAACGGATAATAGAATTACACAAATGGGAGTTTAGAATAGAAAGTAAAGTGAACGAAGGAACAAAAATTAGTATTTTCATTCCCAAGTAACAAAGAAGAAAACAGATGACTGAGACCAAACCGCCCAAAATCTTGTATGTCGAAGACGATGAAAGTTTAGCTTTTATTACTAAAGACAATTTGGAAATTAAAGGCTACGATGTTGTTCATGTGTCAAGAGGTGATAAAGCAATAGACTGCTTGACCAAATACCATTACGACATTTGTTTGTTAGATGTTATGCTTCCTCATGTAGATGGTTTTGAAGTAGCCACTCAGCTGCGAAAAATAAACGATCAAATTCCAATCCTTTTTTTGACGGCTCGTTCCTTGAAAGAAGATAAGATAAAAGGTTTGACTATAGGCGGAGATGATTATATCACCAAGCCATTTAATATAGAAGAACTACTGTTGCGAATAGAAATATTCTTGAAACGTTCTAATTTTGTTTCCGAACAATCTAAGGAAATGAGTATTGGCGAATTTACATTAAACGTCAAAGAATTAAAATTAGAACATCCTTCCAAAACCTGTGTTATTACCAAAAAGGAATGCGAACTATTAGCATTTCTTATTCAGAATAAAGAAAAAGTATTGAGCCGTTCGCAAATTCTTAAATCAGTATGGGGCGAAGACGATTACTTTTTAGGTAGAAGTATGGATGTTTTTATTTCTAGGTGTAGAAAGTACCTAAAACCAGATTCTAAAGTAGTCTTGGAAACTATTTATAAAGTTGGATTTAAGCTGACTATAAAATGATTTAAACATATTTTGTTTTGAAGTACAAAAAATTCTTTATTTTTAGTTTTTATTTTAAAATAAAACGCAAAAAGTATATCATATGAAAAAAAGAACCTTATTTACTCTTGGAGTATTCGCTATTTTCACTAGTCTTTCTTTGGCACAGTCACCACCACAAGATTGGTTTCATTTGGACGCTACCAAAGACGATTATAATGGAGTTAGCTCTCAAAAGGTTTATGAAGATTTGCTAAAAAATAGAAAATCTAAAACGGTTATTGTGGCTGTAATTGATTCGGGTGTAGATGAGGACCACGAAGATTTGAAAAACGTGATGTGGATTAATCCTAACGAAATTCCTGACAATAATATTGATGATGATAAAAATGGATATGTTGATGATATTCATGGATGGAATTTTATTGGAGGTAAAGATGGTAAGAATGTCGGTTCTGACACCTACGAGGTAACTAGGCTATATGCTAAGTACAGAAAGATTTTTAAAGACAAAAATCGTTCGCAATTATCAGGCAAAGACTTGCTTAAATATGATTATTACTTAGAACTGAAAAAAGAAGTTGAAAATAATCGTAAAACTGCGGAAGAAAACTTCAACCGTATGAAAGAAAAAGTGGACGTTATCACGGCTGCTTTCAATGCATTGGAATCTAAATTAGGGGACAAGAAATTGACTCAAGAAAATGTAGATTCATTGAGCGGATTTGACGATGAAATGCTCGATATTGGAAAAAATATTTATAATAATTATGTGCTACAACTAGGTGCTCCTGAAAGCATCGAAGAAATGAGAGCTGTTGTTGTAGACCAATACCAAGGCGGATTAGACCACTACGGAAACCAATTCAAATATTCTTACAACCCTGATTTTGATCCACGTAATATTGTTGGAGACTCTTACGATGATGCTAATGATATTTACTATGGCAATAATGATTACGAAGGGCCAGACGCTTTTCATGGTACACATGTAGCAGGTATCATTGGTGCGGAAAGAAACAATGGTATCGGTATGGATGGTGTTGCTGATAATGTTAAGATAATGACAATTAGAGCTGTTCCTGATGGAGATGAAAGAGATAAAGATGTAGCGAATGCGATTCGTTACGCAGTAGATAATGGTGCTTCGGTTATTAATATGAGTTTTGGAAAAGGCTATAATTGGAATAAAAAATCAGTTGATGCAGCCGTAAAATATGCTCACAAAAACGATGTTTTATTGGTTCATGCCGCAGGTAATTCATCATTAAATACAGACATCGAAGACAATTTTCCTAATGATAGGTTCTCAAAAAGAGGCTTTTTAGGTTTCTTAAAAGCTAAAACAGCTAAAAATTGGTTAGAAGTAGGAGCATTGAGTCACGAGCATGACGAAGATATGATTGCTACCTTTAGTAATTATGGAAAAGAAAATGTAGATATTTTTGCTCCAGGTACCGCAATATATTCTACTATTCCTAATAATGAATATTCAAATGCACAGGGAACAAGTATGGCTTCTCCCGTTGTTGCAGGTGTTGCCGCTATTTTGCGTTCTTACTTTCCTGGATTGACCGCAGAACAAGTAAAAAATATCATCATGGAATCTTCTATCAAAATAGATGGCAAGGTTAAAAAACCAGGCACGGGAGAATTGGTTTTTATGAATGAATTATGTATCTCGGGCGGAACATTAAACGCATATAGAGCGATTCAGTTGGCTTTTAAAACCAAAGCAGGCAAGACTATTTCTAAGACCAAAGCAAAAGCCTAGGTCAATAATTTAGGGTTAAAATACAGATTTTCAATTATTTTAACCCTAAATTTTAATATTTTGAGATTATTAAGCGGATATAAACTATTTTTGCAGTTTTTTACTGTGAAATCTTAAAAATGGAGGAACATCGTTCTGGCTTTGTAAATATTATCGGTCGCCCTAATGTAGGTAAGTCAACTTTATTGAATGCATTAGTAGGAGAGAAGATGTCAATCATTACGCACAAGCCCCAAACGACAAGGCACAGATTGGTTGCTATACTCAACGAAGAACGCTTCCAAATCATTTTTTCAGACACACCGGGTATCGTTAAAAATCCTGCGTATAAAATGCACAATTCGATGAATCGTTTTGTGAAAGGTGCTTTTGAAGACGCGGATATCATGATTTATATGGTTACGCCCAACGAACCTTTTGACCCCGAAATACAATTACTTAATAAGCTAAAAGATTTAAAAATTCCTACCTACTTGGTTTTAAATAAAATTGATATAGGAACTGAAGAAGAAATTGAAAAGACAATTTCTGTATGGAAAGAGCAAATCAATTTTTCTAAAATATTTAGAATCTCTGCCCTGCAGAAAACCGAAACGCAGAACCTCTTAGGAAATATTATTGAAGAACTGCCCGAAGGTCCTGTTTATTACCCGAAAGACCAGATTACGGATAGACCGATGCGTTTCTTTGTAACAGAGATTATCCGCCAACACATCATGACCATTTACAAGCAAGAAATTCCTTACTCTTGTGAAGTAATTATAGAATATTATCAAGAAAATCAACCTTCAAAAAAAGGAAATATTACTAAAATAGGTGCAATTATTTTCGTTAATCGTGAAACCCAAAAACAAATCTTGATTGGTAAGGGAGGTTCTTTGATTAAAAAATTAGGCACCCAATCACGAAAAGATATTGAAGCATTTATCAATACTCCTGTTTTCTTAGAACTCCATGTCAAAGTCAAAAAAGATTGGAGAGATAACGAACAGATGTTGAATAAATTAGGATATCAATAACAATAGATTTAGAAAGAAAATAATTATGGGAAATATAGTAGCAATAGTAGGACGTCCGAATGTAGGGAAATCTACTTTTTATAATAGAATGATAGGGGAGAGAAGAGCAATTATTGATGATATTTCGGGGGTTACTCGTGATAGACAATATGGTTCTTCTTACTGGAACGGAAAGGATTTTATCATGATTGATACGGGGGGACTTGTCCAAAATTCTGATGATATTTTTGAAGTAGAAATTAGAAATCAAGTTTTACTTGCCATAGAAGAAGCCGATGTAATTGTTTTTATGGTTGACGTAACCACAGGAATAACGGATTTGGACGAACAAGTAACCGAATTGCTAAGAAAAACGAACAAAACGGTTGTCTTGGCTGTAAATAAAGTTGATAATAGTCAGCGTATGTTAGAGGCTAACGAGTTTTGGTCTTTAGGTTTTGAAAACGTATTTTTCTTATCTTCTCTTACGGGAAGCGGAACAGGGGATTTATTAGATTGTGTAGCTGAAAATATTACTGAAGTAGAACAATTAGATACTACTATTCCTAAAATTGCTTTTGTTGGACAACCGAACGTTGGAAAATCGAGTATGGTCAACGCGCTATTAGGCGTAGAGCGAAATATTGTAACCGATATTGCAGGAACAACAAGAGATAGCATTCATACCAAGTACAATAAGTTCGGAAAAGAATTTTATATTATTGATACCGCAGGAATTAGAAAAAAATCTAAAGTTCATGAAAATTTAGAGTTTTATTCAGTTATGCGTGCGATTAAAGCTCTCGACGAAGCTGATGTTTGTGTATTAATGATTGATGCTCAGGTAGGAGTAGAGTCGCAAGATTTGAGTATTTTAAAAATTGCTCAAAAAAGAAACAAAGCTGTCGTAATTGTGGCTAACAAATGGGATTTGGTTCCGAAAGAAACCAATACAATGAAAGATTTTACAGAATCTATTAAACAACGTATTTCTCCATTTAACGATGTGCCTATTATTTTTACTTCGGCATTGGATAAACAACGTATTTTTAACGTAGTTGAAGCGGCACTGAAAGTTGCGGAAAATAGAGTTCGTAAAATAAAAACTTCTCAATTAAATGATTGGTTAGAAGAAGCAATAGAAAAGTTAAACCCACCTTCGTACCGTGGTAAGTTTATTAAAATTAAATACGTAACGCAGATCAAAACATATCACCCATGTTTTGCTTTTTTCTGCAATTACCCTCAACACGTGAAAGAACCGTATAAAAATTACTTGGAGAATCAGTTGCGTAAGAAATTTGAATTCGAAGGATCTCCAATAACCTTATACTTTAGAAAAAAATAAATAATGCCTTTTTCCACCACACCAATTGACGATTTATTAGTTTTCGAACCTAAGGTTTGGGAAGATGAAAGAGGATATTTTTTTGAATCTTTTAACCAAAATGCTTTTGATGATTTTGGCTTGAATGTCAATTTTGTGCAAGACAATCAGGCAAAATCAACTTATGGCGTTTTGCGTGGGCTACATTATCAGAAAGCACCTTATGGACAAGCCAAACTGGTTCGTGTACTGCAAGGTAAAGTATTAGATGTAGCGGTCGATATTCGTAAAGATTCAAAAACTTTTGGACAACATTATACGATTATCCTTAGTGCAGAAAACAAAAAACAACTCTTTGTACCTCGTGGATTTGCACACGGATATGTGGTACTAAGCGAAACGGCAGAGTTTTTTTATAAATGTGATAACTTTTATAATAAATCTGCCGAAGGTGGAATTCGGTACGATGATGAGCGTTTGAATATTGATTGGAATTTGGATTTGAATAAGGCTATTTTGTCAGAAAAAGATACCATCCTTCCTCGTTTTGGGGAACATATTCCTTACGAAAAATAGAATGTAATGAAGATTTTAGTGATTGGCAAAACGGGACAATTAGGAAATGCTATTTATCAAAAATCGCTTTCTTCTAAAGATGAATTTATCTTTACTTCCAGAAAAGACCTCGATTTAGAAGATATAGATTCAATAAATACTACGCTTAGTCAATTTGGTAATTTAGATTTAATTATTAATTGTAGTGCCTATACTGCGGTCGATAAGGCTGAAACTGAAATTGAAAAATCGGTTTTGATTAATGAAAAATCGGTATCACAGATAGGGCAGTATGCTGAAAGTAATGGCATCAAGTTTCTACATTTTTCTACAGATTATGTTTATGATAATGGGTTGAATACGCCGAATGTAGAAAATGGCAAATTGGGATTGAATAGTCAATACGCTAAATCAAAATACGCAGGCGAACAGGCGATAATTAATAATTCGAATACCGTTATTATTAGAACTTCTTGGGTCTATGGAAACTATGGAAATAACTTCCTAAACACAATGATTCGGTTGGGCAAATCGAGAGATTCTTTGAGCGTTGTTTTTGACCAAATCGGTTCTCCAACTTATGTCGAAGATTTAGCTAATTTGGCATTAGCGTTGAGTGAGATGGACTGGAAAGGAAAGAGTGGCGTTTATAATTTTTCTAATGAGGGGGTTTGTTCGTGGTACGATTTTGCATACGAAATATTTAAACAAACGAATATCGAATGTAAATTGAGCCCTATTTTGTCTGAAGAATATCCGACTCCTGCCAAAAGACCTCACTTTTCGGTGATGAATAAAAATAAGATTAAAACTTCTTTTGGAATAGAAATTTTGCATTGGACAGAAGCATTAAAAAACTGTTTAGCCAATCGCTAATCAGCGCTGACGAACCATTATTTCTCCTTGGCTAAATTGCTCGTCTTGTAGGTTTCTAAATTCTAAAGTAAGCGTATCAGGAACTAATTTTTTTATAGTTAAATTACTTAAAAAAACTTCGCCATTTCTTACTATTTCAATCGCATTTCCAAAAGTATGGTAAGACCAATCGCCTGCTGAAAATTGTCCATTTTTTCCGACTTTGCAAGAACCATCTTCATTGAAAACAAATTCCCAATTTGTACTTTTCCAATGACCATACAAATAGTCTTTTTCGAAGGTAGCACAACTAATTAAAATAGAGACTAATAAAATGAGTATGTATTGAATTTTCATCGTTGATTTTTTAGACTTGATTAGATATTTATATATAACGAAAGTATTGTAGAAGGTTAGTATGTTTTGTAATTGTTTTCTTATTGAAATATATGATTCAATTTAAATATTCTCTCAATCTCGTTTGAGGCGTAGATTGCTTTTTGTTGCATAGGGTTCATTCATGAAATTTATCCTCTTTCCAATTTTTAGGGTTATTAATGATGTAATTCGAAATGTTATGAAATGATTTTTTATTTCTGACAATATGGTCATGGAAACGGGATTGCCAGCCAAAATCGGCATGTAATTTCCGTGCATTTTTTGTTACCACAGATTTGTAGGAACGAATAATGGTGGAAATAGAACCTGGTTTTGGTGAAATTGACGCCATTTTTTTTGATTTATCGGTTGGGACGTTGCATTGATGGGTAGGGACGTTGCATTGACGGGTAGAGACGTTGCATTGCAACGTCTCTACTACGTTGGAATTGGTAACGTTATCAAAATTTTGGTTTTGTTCAATAATCAATATCCCATGAACGTGGTTGGGCATAATGACAAATTCGCCCAATTTAACAAATGAAAAATGTTTCGGGATTTCGTTCCAATATTTGTGTGCCAATTCGCCAATTGGGTTCAATTTCATTTCGGCCTTTTCGATATCACCAAAAAAATGTTCCCTGTCTTTGGTGCAAATGGTTAAAAAATAAATACCATTATTGCGATAATCCCAATTGGCTAATCGTGCGGATTTAATGCGGTATTTATTTTTATATTTTTCGCTCATTTATTCCATATTATTGGTTTTCAGTTCTATTTAATACTCTTTCATTATTTTCCTTCTGTCATGCCAAAAGTACCATGTTTTACCTTCGATTCATCTTTTTTAATTAAGCTCAGTCCTCCTGCGGCTACTAAAAAATAATCAGATTCGGACCATTCCCAAGTCGCTTGTTCTCGGACGTTTACTCCGCTTGCTTTGTAGGCAACGATTATGGTGTCATTTTTAGTCGTTAAGTTAATTTCTTCGAATGTGGTTTGGCTGGTGGCAGTGAAAGGAATGGTAGGACAGTTCGAGGATTCCAATTCTGACATTATTTGTTTGTCTCTGGTGAACCATTTTCGTAGAAATCCGAGGTGTTTTTCAGAACACTGATACCCCAAACCTAAAGCCGTTATTATTTTACAATCCAAATTACTTCTATCGTCATTAGCTTTGTCGTCCCACCAACATTCATTGCCTATGAAAGTCGCCACATAGCCTAATGCCGCTTTTTCAGGCTCTGTCATTATGTCCAAATAATCTTTATTGATGAATATGGAATTGAACGTGTCATTTAGGGTGGAATCAAATTTCATGTCTCGCCACAAAAATTTTACAGACTTATTTTTTGGCGAACTTTTAGCGATTTTAGATTCGGAAGTATTGTTGGTATTTGTATTGGTGTCCGATACTCCACACGAAGCCAAAATCAATATTCCTAGTAGTAGATAGATTAGTTTCATTGTTTTTTTAAGATTAAAGTTAATAAATAAATTATAGATAGAAAATTCATTAATACTTTGGCGAAAAAAATGAGAAGAAACAGGCTATAAAAACAAAAACACTATTGAATCTAATCAATAGTGTTTTTGTATATTTTAGAAGTATTATCTAAACTCCAAACAAAAGTGTAATTATTAAATAATTTCCTTCTCTGTCAAGTATCTTTCCGCGTCTAAAGCAGCCATACAACCACTTCCTGCAGCCGTTACAGCCTGTCTATAAATTTTGTCTTGAGCATCACCACTGACAAAAACGCCTTCAATTTTGGTTAAAGAACGACCAGGTTTAGCAATCAAATATCCTTGGTCATCCATATCTAAAAAGTCTTTAAACATGTCCGTATTTGGCTTATGACCAATCGCTACAAAAAATGCAGAAGAAGGGATAGTTTTCTTTTCATTGGTTTTATTATTAACAACACGAACAGCCGTTACACCATCCTCATCGTTACCTAGAATTTCATCCGTATTGGTATTCCAATGGATAGTAATATTTTCAGTTTTCTTAACACGGTCTTGCATGATTTTAGAAGCTCTCATTTCGTCACGACGAATAAGCATATGCACGTTTTTACATAACTTGGCAAGGTAAGAAGCTTCTTCACAAGCCGTATCTCCTGCCCCTACGATAACAGCATCTTTGCCACGGAAGAAGAATCCGTCACATACTGCACAAGCAGAAACTCCTCTATTCATAAATGTTTTTTCAGAAGGTAAGCCCAGCCATTTTGCACTAGCACCTGTTGAAATGATTATGGTATGAGCCTGAATTTCAGTTCCTGCTTCAGACCAAGCTTTGTGAACGGGACCAGAAAAATCAACTTTAACGATTTTTTCCATGATTACTTTCGTACCGAATCTTTCTGCCTGTTTTTTGAAATCTTCCATCATTTGAGGCCCCATAACGCCTTCTGGGTAGCCTGGATAATTCTCAACATCTGTTGTAATCATTAATTGTCCACCTGGTTCTGGCCCAGTATAAACTACAGGATTAAGATTAGCTCTTGAAGCATAAATGGCAGCTGTATAACCAGCAGGTCCACTACCAATGATAAGACAGTTTAATATTTCTGACATTATTAATTATTTGATTAAATTTTAATTGAATTATTTTAATAAACCTAAAAACTAGTTCTAAAGTTTAGTTATTGTTGTTAAATGTATAAATTAAATTACAAATCGCTATATTTCTTATGCTTACGAATATAAAATTCCCAGAATAAAAAGTTTGATAATCTTCCTTTTGTATTCGGAGAACCGATGGCATATTTATTATTAATGGATTGCAATTCTTTTCTTCTTTTTATCCAAAAAATTAACTTTAAAAACACAGCCCAGTGTGCTCTCACAATCGCCCAAATATTGCCAAATTGACCTTTGCTCAAAAACAAAACGCCTGCTAAACCATCAAGAAATAGCCTTCCTATGAAAACAGGAATTACACGAGATGAACTTTCATTTTTGATAATATTAATCAATGAATTTCTGAAATTATAATAAGTTTTTCGAGGTGAATTATAATCAAGTGTTCCACCACCAACATGATACACCACCGAATCTGCAACATAATGAATTTCGTATCCTGCATTTTTCAACCTCCAACACCAATCGATTTCTTCGTGATGAGCAAAATAATAGTCTTCCAAAACGCCAAATTTTTCAACTAATTCATAACGGACAAGCATAGCTGCTCCAGTAGCCCAAAAAATTTGACAATCATCTTCGTATTGACGAGTATCTTTTTCAACTTCCGTAAAAAAACGACCTCGACAAAGCGGGTAGCCCATTACGTCCATCATGCCACCTGCAGCACCTGCGTGTTCGAAAGTATCTGGATTTCGTTGTGCTAAAACTTTAGGTTGGCAAGCTGCAATTTTATCCGAAGATTCCATTTTTTTGAACAGCGGTTCTATCCAATTACTTTTGATTTCTACATCAGAATTAAGGAAAAGAAAATAGGGTAGTTTTATTAATTCTAATAATTTATTATATCCACCTGTGAAACCGTAATTTTCGGGCAGTTTGATAATTTCAATATCATCTGAAAACTTTTCTTCTAATAACTGAATAGAATCGTCAGTACTACCATTATCACCTACATAAATTTGAGCATATTCGGGTAAATGCTTGATAACAGAAGGAAGAAAATCTTCTAAATATTTAGCACCATTATAATTTAAGATAACGACAGCTACTTTTTTTTGAACATGTACTTTTTCGACGGGTTTTGTGCTTTGAGATACATCCGCTAAAACCTGTTTTACATGAAGTTTATCTTTGTGTAATTGTGTTTTTAATGAATGTAAATCATCAAAAGGTTTGCTCTCTCTAATGAATGAAATTATCTTGAGACTGACATCTTTATTGTAAATATCCTGATTAAAATCAAAAATATTGATTTCAATACTTCTCTGGTCACTATCGTCTAATGTAGGACGATTTCCGATATACATCATGCCTTTATGAGTAGATTGACCTACTTTAATGGTAACGGCATAAACTCCGTTGGGAGGAATGAGTTTGAATTTATTTTCAATCTTCAAATTAGCAGTCGGAAAACCAATAGTATTTCCTATCTTTTGCCCATGAATTACTTTACCTGATAGCGGATATTCTGTGCCTAAAAGCGTATTCGCAGCTGTAATATCTCCAGTCTGAATGGCTTTTCTTATTTTAGAAGAACTAATGACAATTTCATCAATGATTTCTTTTTTTATTTCTGTAACCGAGAAACCGTATTTTTCTTGAACACTATTCAAATGTCTAATATCACCTGCTCGGTTGAGTCCAAATTGATGGTCGTAACCGATAACGATATGTTTGGGGGCAAAATGTTGAACGATAAATTTTTCTATATATTCATCTGCCGAAAGTTGAGAAAAAGCAACCGTGAAGGGAACAAAAACGAGATTGTCAATGCCATTTTCTTCTAAAAGATTCCTTTTTTCATCATCCGAATTTAATAACTCAAGACTATTATCATTAGGAAAAATAACTTGCCTCGGATGGGGGCTAAAAGTAATAACGACGGTTTCTAAGCCAGTTTTACTAGCTATATTTTTCATCTCAGTCAGTATTTTTTGATGACCTAAATGAACTCCGTCAAAAGAGCCGATGGTGATTATCGTGTTTTTGAACGAAGGTAAATTGTGTATGTCGTTATATGTTTTCATTAAAAATAACTATTCTAAAAATTTAAGATGGCAGCAAATATAAGCAAGTAGAATATATTTAACGGTATTCGTGCGAATGTGGTTTAGTATCGTAAAGAAGATTCTAAGTTTTTGATATTTTGAGTATTAAATTACCTTGGTATTCGGTCAACTATTAATGGGGGAATTAGTACCATTTTTGAGATTAAAATTATTTTCAATATATTTTTGACATTCTATAATGCGATAAGATATTACAATATGTTATATTTGTTCGCAAAAGAAAGAACATGACATTAATAAAATCAATTTCTGGAATTAGAGGGACGATTGGTGGTGGAGTAGGAGATAATCTTACTCCTATTGATATAGTTTCGTGTGCAAGTGCATTCGGACAGTGGGTAATTCAGAAAACAGGAAATAAGAAAGTTATCATAGGTAGAGATGCAAGAATCTCTGGCGAAATGGTTAATAATTTAGTAATTAATAGTTTGATTGCTCTTGGTATTGATGTGGTGGATTTAGGTCTATCTACAACACCAACGGTAGAATTTGCAGTACCTGAATTAGGAGCAGGAGCGGGGATTGTTATCACAGCAAGCCATAACCCTAAAGAATGGAATGCCCTAAAATTTCTAAACGATAAGGGCGAATTTATTTCGGCAAATGATGGTAAAGAAGTGTTGGATTTAATTACAGATGGAGGAATTAATTTCGTTTCTGTCGACGAATTGGGTTCGGTTTCTTTAGATAATACCATTATGGATAAGCATATTGATTCGGTATTGAAACTACCAGGCGTAGATGTTGAAAAGGTAAAGAATGAAAAATTCAAAGTAGTAGTGGATTGTATCAATTCCACAGGAAGCTTGAGTATCGTACCTTTGTTAGAAAAATTAAACTGTGAAGTAATCGCAATAAATGCAGAACCTAATGGACAGTTCGCTCATAACCCTGAACCTTTGGCAAAACATTTGACGGAGTTGTCGGAAGTAATCGTGAGAGAAAAAGCACATTTAGGAATCAGTGTTGACCCAGATGTAGATAGATTAGCGTTTGTGAATGAAGATGGAAGTATGTTTGGCGAAGAATATACTTTGGTAGCCGTAGCAGAACATGTTTTAAGTTTTAATAAAGGCAATACGGTTTCTAATTTATCTTCGACAAGGGCATTGAGAGATGTAACGGTCAAAGGTGGTGGAAATTATGCAGCAGCAGCAGTGGGAGAAGTAAATGTGGTTACTAAAATGAAAGAAACGAATGCGGTGATTGGTGGCGAAGGAAACGGAGGGGTGATTTACCCTGCGGCTCATTATGGACGTGATGCGTTAGTTGGAGTAGCTTTGTTTTTGACGTTATTGGCAGATAAAAAATGCTCGATGACTGCATTGAAAGCTTCGTACCCTAGCTATGAAATTATAAAAGATAAAATAGTTTTAACCCCCGAACTTGATGTAGATGCTTTGTTAGAAAAAGTAGCTAAACAATTCGAGAATGAAGAATTGAATACCATAGACGGTGTTAAAATAGATTTTAGCAATGGTTGGGTTCATTTGAGAAAATCGAATACCGAACCTATCATTCGAGTTTATGCTGAAGCAGCAACTCAAGTAGAAGCGAAAATTTTAATAGATAAAGTGAAAACTTATTTATAAAACGTTCGTTATCATTACTATCAGTATTAAAGTTAGGGTGACGTAACCTAATATTTGATAGCATTTTTTTAGAGAATTGAATGATTCTACCATATCTTGTTGAGAGGCTATTTTTACCGCTTTTTGTACCTGATAAGAGAATTTTTTCAAGAAGAATAAAGGAATTAGATAAATTATTGATACTATGACAGCAGGAATTACCATGAGATTTTTATCAAATGAATTTCCGATAGTATTTTTAATAAATGTGTTCAAGTATATTTCTTCAATCAGCAATGAATTGATAATAAAAAAGACACAAAAGATGATTCCTATATTCGCCACAAAATTTGACCAATAACTAATTTCTGCGATAGATTGATTCATTCTATCATCAAATTGTATGGTATGGTTGATTTGATTATCAATGATTTGAGAATTAGAGTTGTTCATTTTTTGTTGTTTTGGTTGTTTGTATAACAGTTTTTTGTAAGGAAATAGTTCCTGTTTTAATATAAATGAACCGTTTCATATGAAAAAATTAAATTAATTAATTTAATGATTCCAATCAATAGACCCTTTTTGCCGCCTAAAGAGGAATATATAAAGTTTGTTAAAGAAATATGGGAGCGAAATTGGCTAACCAATAATGGTCCATTAGTAATAAAGTTAGAAAATGAATTAGTAGACATACTGAACTTAAAACATCTAAAATATGTTTCTAATGGAACAATAGCTTTACAAATTGCTATTAAAGCTTTGGATTTAAAGGGAGATATTATTACTACACCATTTTCATATGTTGCTACAACAAGTAGTATCGTTTGGGAAGGGTGTAATCCTGTATTCGTAGATATAAATGAATCCTCTCTAAATATTGACCCTGATAAAATTGAAAAGTTTATAACTCCAAATACTTCAGCCATTTTAGCCACTCATGTATTTGGTAATATTTGTGAAGTTAATAAGATATCTGAAATAGCCAACAGGTATGGTTTGAAAGTTATATACGATGCTGCTCATGCCTTTGGAATTGAATTTAATGGAAAATCTATATTTAGCTATGGAGATATAAGTACTACTAGTTTTCATTCAACTAAATTGTTTCATACTATTGAAGGAGGTGCTTTAGTTACAAATGATAATAATATTGATAATCGTATTGGCTTATTGAGAAATTTTGGACATGATGGCCCTGATAATTTTTCAGGAGTTGGAATTAATGGAAAGAACTCAGAGTTTCATGCTGCTATGGGACTTTTGAATTTAAATTACATTGAACAAATAATAGAAAAACGGAAAATATTGTATACTACATATTTGAGACTTCTCAAAGATGTAGGGTTAGGCTTTCAAGTAATTCAGAATGATTTTAAATATAATTATTCTTATTTCCCTATTATATGTCAATCTGAAAAACAATTACTTAGTTTAGTAGAATATTTATCTAGTAAAAAAATAAATACACGTAGATACTTTTATCCAAGCCTTTCTTCTTTAAATTATATTGTTGATAAACAATATACTCCAATTAGTGACTCTATTTCTAAAAGAATACTTTGTTTACCTTTATTTTATGATTTAACACAGGATGAAGTAGTCTTTATATGCGATAAAATTAAGGAAGTATTATGATTAAAGAGAACACT
>CALAJP010000264.1 GCA_937922815.1 uncultured Saprospiraceae bacterium | reverse complement strand
TTGGACAAGATGTATACATAATTTTTTTTTGATAATCTTAAAATTACGTTTTTTATCCGAGTTGCTTATTTCTTAGCATTACATTTGATACACCGCCAAGATGAAAACTATAAAATCAATAATTGAGTCTTATTGTAAGTTGTTTAAACAAGAAAAGTTATACAAAGAATGTGATTGGTTAAATATAGATTCCTTCATAGAGGAATTTGATAATTATTCGAGGTACATTAGAGACAATGAAACTATAAATAGTGAAAAATCCCTAGAAAAAAATGAATTTTATTACGATTTCCTTAGTCTAATAAATATTAATTTATGTAACCTTTTTCTTAATGTAACAGATTTTTTAAAAATGCCAGGTTTATCTGAGAAAAAAAGGCTTCAACTTAGATATTTGTCATTTATACTCTCGATATGTGTTAACGATATACTAGCGATTATTAAATTGACAAAAATTGGTTTTGAAGTGCAAGCAAGAATCATCATTCGGCATTTTATGGAATTGTTAGATATTGCAATTTGTTTGATAGGTGATCCGAACTTTATACATAGATATAAGGAAGAAATAAAAGTCAATGATAAAGAAATAAAGTTTAAATCTATTGCGCAAGGCTCAATAAAAAAATCTGCTAATAAAATAATCAAGAAAACTGTAAAAGAATACTATAAATCAGATTATGATAAAATGTTATTTGATTTAAAAGAAGAATACTATACCAATTTCTCTGAAGATGTTCATGGAAATATAACATCAACTGTTTTTGAAGCATTTTCTCAACCAATAGATAGTGAGGAAGAAAAATTAAACCCAACAATTTTTGGATTAGTAACTGTTAAAAATTCAAGTATAATAAAAAACACAATATCTTATTTGATGGCGATTAGCCCTATTATATTAACTTTACTTGCTTCAGAACAAAAAGTAGAGATGAAAGAGCTTGGTGGAAATGGGTTGAAGTATATTTTTCTTAATGAAATTAATATGGCACTTTTTAAAGAAGTTTTGATTAAAGGCGAGTTAATGAAAGAAATTGAATGACAAATGCTTAATTATCAATAAAAAAATAATGTAAAATTAAGCCAAAATCTTGGCATCGGGCAAGAAAGTACCAAGAACTGGTGGTGTTATTTTATCAAATATTCCTTCAAAAGCTGAGTTAGAGAAAATTTTAGAAAAAGACCCTTTCAAAAAATACGAGTTAGCTAATTTTGAGATTACTGAATTTGTGGTAAGTAAAACGGCTAAAGAATTAGAGTTGTTAAAAGAGGTGTAAACAATTCTAATTCATTATTTTTAATAAAACCTTTCTCTTTCAAAATGTCATTTTGGCGTACATTCGTCAGTCAAAGAACCTTCAAAATCCAATTTTGTCACTTTTTTGAGCACTTTGTCAGTTCAAAATGGCAATTATGCCAATGGCACAGCGATTGATTAATGAGTAGGTATAAACATTAATATTCATATAAAATTATAAATTATAATGGGAAAGATTATTGGAATTGATTTAGGTACAACAAACTCGTGTGTTTCTGTAATGGAAGGTAACGAGCCAGTAGTTATCCAAAATGAAGAGGGTAGAAGAACAACTCCTTCTGTTGTTGGTTTCTTGGAAAACGGCGAAAGAAAAGTTGGTGATTCTGCTAAAAGACAAGCAATTACCAACCCTACAAAAACAGTTGCTTCTGTAAAGAGATTTATGGGAACGCGTTTTTCTGAAATGACTAACGAAATAGGAAGAGCATCTTACAGCGTAGTAAAAGGTGATAACGATACTACTCGTGTAAAAATTGATGACAGATTATATACACCACAAGAAATTTCGGCAATGGTTCTTCAAAAAATGAAGAAAACAGCAGAAGATTTCTTAGGTCAAGAAGTAACAGAAGCAGTTATTACTGTTCCTGCATATTTTAACGATTCTCAACGTCAAGCGACTAAAGAAGCAGGTGAAATTGCTGGTTTGGAAGTAAAAAGAATCATCAACGAACCTACTGCGGCTGCATTGGCTTACGGTATGGACAAAGCTGACCAAGACAAAACAATCGTTGTTTATGATTTGGGGGGTGGAACATTCGATGTTTCTATTCTTGAATTAGGAGACGGTGTTTTTGAAGTAAAATCTACGAATGGTGATACTCACTTGGGTGGAGATGATTTCGATATTGTAATCATTGATTTCTTAGCGGATAAATTCTTAGCGGATGAGAATATGGATTTGAGAAAAGATCCTATGGCTCTTCAACGTTTGAAAGAAGCTGCTGAAAAAGCTAAAATCGAGTTATCTTCTGGATCAAGTGCAGATATTAACTTGCCATATATCACGGCTAAAGACGGTGTTCCTAAGCATTTGGTTGTTAATTTGACAAGAGCTAAATTCGAGCAATTAGCAGAAGATTTAGTAAGAAGAACATTAACGCCATGTGAGGTTGCATTGAAAGATGCAGGATTAAGCAAATCTGATATTGATGATGTAATTTTAGTAGGAGGTTCAACTCGTATTCCTAAAATTCAAGAAGCAGTTGAAGAGTTCTTTGGTAGAAAACCTAATAAAGGAGTTAACCCTGATGAGGTGGTTGCAGTTGGTGCAGCTATTCAAGGTGGTGTACTTTCTGGTGATGTTCAAGATGTATTATTATTAGATGTTACGCCATTGTCTTTAGGTATTGAAGTAATGGGAGGTGTATTTGATACGGTTATCGAATCTAACACAACTATTCCTACTAAAAAATCTAAAGTTTATTCTACAGCAGCAGAGAATCAACCATCAGTAGAGATTCATATTCTACAAGGAGAAAGACAATTTGCTAAAGATAATAGAACGGTAGGTAGATTTATTTTAGACGGTATTCCACCTGCACCAAGAGGAGTTCCTCAAATTGAGGTTTCTTTCGATATGGATGCAAATGGTATCTTGAATGTTTCTGCAAAAGATAAAGGAACAGGAAAAGAACAAAATATTAGAATCGAAGCTTCAACTGGTTTATCTGACGAAGAAATTGCTAAAATGAAGGCAGAGGCAGAAGCAAATGCTGAGTCTGACAAAAAAGCAAGAGAAAAAGTTGATAAATTAAACGCTGCTGACAATTTAGTTTTCCAAACGGAGAAACAATTGAAAGAATATGGCGACAAGATTCCTGACGACAAAAAATCAGCTATCGAATCAGCTATCGAAACGTTGAAAGAAGCTCATAAGTCTGAAGATATTGCAGCAGTTGATGCAGCAAGTGAGGCATTGACTCAAGCATGGCAAGCAGCTTCAAATGAGATTTACCAAGCACAGCAAGAAGCAGGTGCTACAGGTGGAGCAGAGCAAGCAAATGCAGGGGCTGAACAAGCTAATAACGATTCGAAAGATGATGTTACTGACGTGGAGTACGAAGAAGTAAAATCTTAAATTCGGACGATAAGTCAAGATAAATAAAATAAATTAGGGAAGCAGTTTTCAGTAACTTGCTTCCCTTTTTTGCGTTTTTAATATCTTTACATTATTAGACATTATTATTTTTAATATTTAAATAGATTCCATTGATTAGAAATATATTAACAGGTGCAGCCATGGGCATCGCCGAAGTAATTCCAGGAGTTTCAGGAGGAACAATTGCTTTCGTTGGAGGTATTTATGAACGGTTACTAAATGCTATAAAATCGTTATCTCCTAAATTGTTAACCACTTTTAAATCTGAAGGTTTTGATGGCGTTTGGAAAGCTATTGATGGCTTGTTCTTGGTTCAATTATTTTTCGGAATGGGATTAGGAATTGGAGTAGGGATTTTTGGAGTAACTTATATTTTGGATAATTACCCATTATTGTTGTGGAGTTTTTTCTTCGGTTTAATCCTTGCTTCTTGTTATTATATTGGTAATAAAATTGAAAATTGGAATATCAAAAATGGTTTATTATTGATATTGGGAGCTGTTTTTGCATTTGGGGTAACGACCATGACCCCTTCTGGAGGAACCTCTAATTTATTGTTTGTCTATTTATCAGGAGTGATTGCTATTTCTGCATTAATGTTACCAGGACTTTCAGGGAGTTTTATTCTATTGATATTAGGAATGTATAGCGTTATAATTCCTGCGGTGAAAGAAACGTTGAAAATGAACTTTGACTTTTTACCTTTAACGGCTGTATTCTGTGCAGGGTGTTTGACGGGGGTAATTTTATTTTCTAACCTAATTTCTTGGACTTATAAAAACTATCCAAATGCTACTCTGGCAGTTTTGACAGGATTCATGTTGGGTTCTTTGAATAAAATATGGCCTTGGCAATCGGTATTGTCTGTGAAAGAAAAGGATGGAGAATTTATTCCTGAACTGACAAAAAGTGTTAGTCCTTCTACTTTTAGTCAATTGACAGAAAATATTCAATTTTTTGGCACCGACCCTAAGCTTTTGGCATGCATAGTGTTGATGGTTTTAGGTGCAGGTTTAGTATTAATTCTTCATTTTACGGAAAAATCGAATAAGACAACTTCGTAATTGTTCTTATAAGTATGAATAATTTTATTAACTTCGGAAAACGTAAAATTAAAAGTTGATAATGAAACAATTGGGGCTAATCGGAAAAACACTAACACATTCTTTTTCTAAGAAATATTTCTCTACGAAATTTGAAAAAGAAAACTTATTAGATGCTTACCATTACGAGTTATTCCCATTAGAAACTATCGACCATTTCCCCAAACTCTGTAAAAGATACCCCAACCTATTGGGTATTAATGTAACGATTCCTTACAAGTTAGATGTAATTCCATTTCTTGACGAAATGAGCGAAGAAGCCAAAGCAATTGGTGCGGTCAATACCATTAAGTTCGAAAATGGTAAATTGATTGGTTACAATACAGACTGTTTTGGGTTTGAAGGAACGTTAATCAAATTATTAGCGGGCAAGGCTGTGAACAAGGCTTTAATTTTAGGTACTGGAGGTGCGTCAAAAGCAGTAGTTTATGTGTTAAATAAATTAGGGATTGATTTTGAATATGTTTCTCGCTCGGCAGATAAAGGAATAACCTACGATTCATTAACAAAAGAAAAACTGCAAGAATCTAAATTGATAATTAATTGTACTCCTCTAGGAACGTTTCCTAATATAGAAGAAAAACCTTCAATTGATTATTCTCTATTAACAAGTCAACATTTTTTGTTAGATTTGATTTATAACCCTTCTATAACCACTTTTTTGCAACATGGAATTGATTGTGGAGCAAGTATTATTAATGGTGAGTTGATGTTACATCTACAAGCCGAAAAATCATGGGATATATGGACGGATCAGGGTTGAATAAATTAAATAAAGCTAAAGAAATGGATAAAATTGCTTTTGGTGATGATAAAAAGAAATCAATAGATTTCAATAACCTAGAGGTAGCTTTTCGAGGTAAATCTACTCAAGAATTAGAACAGTCGAGGTGGTTGTTAAGAGTTTTGGGGAAAAACTGGCTAGTAAACCTTGGTGCAACTTTCACTCCATTCTTATTAAGATTAAACTTTCAATGGGTAGAAAATTTAATCTTAAAAACTATTTTTAAGCAATTTGTAGGAGGGACTAATTTATTGAATAGTCAAGCAACTATTGAAAAATTACATAGTCAAAATTGTTTTACCGTATTGGATTATGGTGCTGAAGCTAAAACGACAGAAAAAGAATATAATACCACCACAATGGAATTCACCAGAGCCATTGAGTTTGGTTCTACCCATGAAGCCGTTTCAATAATTACCGTTAAAATATCCGCAATTGCAAGATTTGAATTATTGGAAAAAATACAATCTGATAAAAAATTAAGCCAAGAAGAAAATCTTGAAAAACAAAATATAGTTAAGCGTTTACAGTCTATTTGTCAGAAAGCTGAAGAAAAAAATATTGGAGTATTTTTTGATGCAGAAGAAAGTTGGATTCAAAAGGCCATTGATGAAATGGTGTTGGAAATGATGGCAGTTTATAATAAAAAATCATGCATCGTTTACAATACTTATCAGTTATATAGAAATGATAAACTTGAACAATTAAAATCAGACTTTGAAACTGCAAAATCAAAAGGATATATTTTAGGAGCGAAATTAGTGAGAGGAGCTTATTTGGAAAAAGAAGCTAAATATGCTAAAGAAAAGGACCTCCCTTCTGTTATAAACCCTACAAAAAAGGCTACTGACCATGAGTTTGATGCCGCAGTACAATTCTGTTTAGATAATTATGAACATATTGCCATTTGTTGTGGAACTCACAATCTAAAAAGTACTCAGTTGATGGCTGAAAAAATTGCTGAATTAAAAATTGATAAAAACCACCCACATCTACTTTTTTGTCAATTATACGGAATGGGCGATTACTTATCCTTCAATTTATCACATAATGGGTATAAAGTGGCTAAATATTTACCATACGGAACGGTTAAAGAAGTTATTCCATATTTGATTAGAAGAGCAAGAGAAAATACAAGTATCCAAGGAGAGGTGGGGAGAGAAATTCAATTGGTTTCAACTGAATTGAAACGTCGAAAATCGAAATAAATGTTTGCAATTGATATAGGTTTTTTACCCATTCGTCTTCTAGACATCATAGATATTTTAGTTGTAGGGTATATCATTTATCGTCTATATCGATTATTGAAAGGTACAATTGCATTTAATATTTTCATTGGGTTAGTTTCCTTATTTTCGATGTGGTGGCTGGTTGAAGTGTTGGAAATGCAACTCCTAACTGTTTTTTTAGGACAGTTTGTAAGTGTTGGAGTTATTTTGGTAATAATAATTTTCCAACCCGAAGTACGTCGTTTTTTATTGTTGCTGGGAGACACTACATTAAAACAAAGAGCTAAGTTTTTGAGTGGTCTGTTCAAAACTGAAAAGTCAGAGACAAAATACCTTTCTGATCAGACAACGATTTATATCAAAAGAGCACTTGAGCATTTTAGAAATACGAAAACGGGTGCTTTAATGATTTTTGCTGAAGGTGTTGATACTGAATTGCTTGAAACTAATGGTATCTTGTTAAATGCAAAACTTTCAGATGAATTATTAATTAGTATTTTTCATAAAGAAAGCCCATTGCATGATGGTGCAGTAATCGTTAATAATAACCAAATTCGAGCAGCTAAATGCATTTTACCCGTATCCGAAAGCACATGGATTCCTGGACACTTGGGCTTGAGACACAGAGCAGCTATTGGAGTTTCTGAGCAGTTGAACGTTCCTGTATTAGTGGTTTCGGAAGAAAGTGGTACAATTTCATTAGTGAATAATGGTACAATTTCGTTAGAGTTAACACCTGATTTGGCCGTAAATGAATTGGGTGAAAAACTAAAAAAAAATAATGATTAATGTCGAATTAGTTGAAGTCGAAGAGTCAAAAGTCTTTAATGTTGAATCTCAAATTCATCAACTGTTATCATTGTATTATTCTGAAATCTCTAAAGACCAAACGTTTTATAAACAATTGGCCCATTTTAGGCTATTAGCATTTCAAAATGATGTTTTAATAGGTCATATTTCGGTTTATTTACGGATGATTTCGATAGGAGAGACGGCGTTAAAAATTTATGGCTTGTCCGATGTTTGTGTTCATGGCGACTTTAGAAACCAAGGAATAGCGACATTAATGATAAATGAAATTGTAAAAATGGCTAACAATAGAAATATAGAAGCTCTTTTGTTAGTTGCCTATGAAGAAAAATTTTATAAAAACTTTGGGTTCGAATCATTAAAACGTAGAACAAAATGGTTAGTAATTCAGAATAATATGACAGTTGGCGTTGTCAATAGAAGGTTTAATGAAGGGCTGATGCTGAAAATGTGCAAAAAAAATAAATCTACACCGCAGGGCGATGTAGATTTATTAGGTACTATAATGTAAAATTGAGGTCTAGAAATTAAACCCTATAGCGATTTGTGTGGTTAGGTAACCATGTTTAGCATCCGAAAACATCAATTCGCCTGTGTCTGTTAGCGTACCTTGAAGCTTATCGCTATTGTTGTTGGTGACATCCGCCAAACTATATATTACTTTTCCACCGATAAATAGCCCCTTGTTAAAGAAATAAGAGAGTCCTCCATGGATGAAAAAGTCTGTTGAATTAAATTTTTTCACTTCATTATCAGCATCAAAATCCCAATAAGCATTTTGAATCCTTGCAAAAGATACGGCCTCTTGACCTGTAATTAAACTATGTGCACTAAGAGCGATATCGGTTTCACCAGCGTCATCTTTTTTATAATCAGCTTCTATTTGGAATATTTGATCAGAAGTAAGATTAACATTTGAATTGAAATCACTACTGCCAGAACCTTCGTAAATAAAATCTCCGGTTCCTTTTGTAGAAGTAAGAAATGAAACGCCAACGCCTCCACTGATTTCAAACTTTTTATATTTTGCAAACAAACTTATAGGAAAACTTATGTAGGTATTAGTGATATTAACGGCTAAGTCCAATTCTCCATCTTTAAAAGTCCAAGCTCTTTCACGCAAATCATTGATTTTAAAATCGGAAGTTCCCAGATATTTATATTTTGTACCTTTTTGTTCAAAACTGAATTCTAACCTTGCTCCAAAATTATCAACAAAATTATAGTTTATACCAGCTCCAATATGAAAACCCACATTACTATTATGAGATTCAAATTCTTCGAAATCGCCATTTAGTTGACTGAAATTAAGACCTGTCTTAAAACCGAACCCCAAGCTTTGCTGTGCATTCAACTGAAACGTTGAGAACAAAAATGATATAGAAAGTAGGTAAAATGATAGTATATATTTCATGTATATATTTTTTAGTCCAAAATCAAATGCAAATATCTAAATTTATTAAAGAGTAAGTGCATAGGTAATCAAAAAAACAATTTTTTCTACTAAATTTCATTCTTTCAACTTAATAAACGAGCCATTCATCTAATTAATGGTTTGTTCTGTTTTGAATTTTTTACATTTATTTTCTGAAAATGATAGCAATTAATAAGAAATCGTACTGTACAAATAACTATTTTGTTGGTGGATAAATCATAGCATATTGATGAAATTTAATGGATTTAACATATTAAGAGAAGGAACCCGAGCAGCATGGAAAGAATTAATTGCTAATAGCTTTAGGTCTTTTTTGTCACTGACAGGTATTACTATTGGTATTATCTGTATTATCGGAGCTACTTCGGCAGTGGAATCTTTAGAGGCTGAAATCAAAAATAGTTTTAAAAAACTAGGAGAAGATGTAGTTTATATTCAAAAATGGCCTTGGGCAGACCCAGGAGAAGATTGGTGGAAATTTTTTCAACGTCCCACTCCCACTATGAACGAGTATTTGTATTTAAAAGAACAACTAACTGAACTGGAGGAAGTAGGCTATTATGTGGAGATAGGAAGTACGGTAATAAAAACCCCTGACGTAACCGTTGAAGATTCATATATTTTAGGGGTTAGCGACAATTTTTTTCAAATAATTTCAAAGGACTTTAAATACGGACGTTTTTTGTCTCCTGCCGAATACAGTACCGCTGCTCCTAAAACTATTTTAGGTTACGAAGTTGCTTTGGAGTT
>CALAJP010000263.1 GCA_937922815.1 uncultured Saprospiraceae bacterium | reverse complement strand
AGGTAAAACTAAGTCTATCTTGTTTATTGATACAGCAATGTTTCTGATAATTTTACCATCTATTTTACTGTTTACCCATAATATTATACTTTTGGCATGGTCAGTAGTATTTGCAAACATAATTGGGTATGTATGTTCAGTATGGATTCTACTAAGGCTAGACTTTGAAGGACAATTAATTAAATACCTCAAAATAGTTTTACTTACACTGGTTTTAGTT
Source organism: uncultured Saprospiraceae bacterium (assembly GCA_937922815.1). Lineage (GTDB taxonomy): Bacteria > Bacteroidota > Bacteroidia > Chitinophagales > Saprospiraceae > CALAJP01. Next base: position 3,230 of record CALAJP010000263.1, on the reverse strand, counting down.
TTGTTAAATAAACTAATAAACTAATAAACTATATTATTCAATGCTTTATTATTTTTTTTGCTGAATTTTCAAACATAAGCATCTGATTAATAGTGAGTTTTATTTATGTTTTTCTTCCTCAATATATTTGATGCTAGTTTTGTAAAAAGCTACCGAACTGTTGTTATTACTAGCTAATATTTATAATGCGGAATAAATATTAGTGCAAACGCATCAAAACAAAGCTCTTTTCAATTTTAGTAAATCATACAATGTACAAAATTGGTAAATAATGTTTTTTTTAATAATTTTGATGCGTTTGCCCTAGAACAAAATTGCTAATTAAATATATATAAAGTTGTTTAAAAAGTCGAGAGAAAAGGGTTAGAAAAAATATTGCAAAAGCAGTAATTTGCTGTATACCTAAATAAACGAGTAAAACCTTCCGCAACATGTATGTAAAATTATCTAAAAAGTTTATAACAAAAAAACCTTCCGCATTTGAACCAAACTAATTTAGACAGGAAACCGAAAGTACCCTTATGGAAAATCATAAAAATGATTTTTTATCGTCTCAAAAGTGATTATCAATGGCGAGAACTACCTATAGTCGTTTTTTGCAATAGGACGTTAATCTATTAAATTCAGTGCACTATCACTTTAGTAAATTGTTAAAAATGGTTTGTGGAAGCAATTTTGAATCGAACTACTTTCCACTGAAAGATTGAAATTAGATATGTCTTCGGTTCAATTTGAGGGTTCTCATATTTCTGGCTAAAAGATGGGAATAAGCTGTGGCTTATCAAAAACAAAAAAATGTAAAACTACTAATGCTTTATTTATAACAGATAAACAGGGCATTCCTTTAGCTATTTCTAAGCCCATAAGTGAAAACCATAATAACCTTTTTAACATCAATATTTTGTTCACCAAAATGATTAATGATTTAGAGCAGTCAAATAGACATTATTACGAACCGGATTGAATGAAAGAAAAAATAGAAATTTTTATTCCAATTAAGGAGTTTAATATTCATAGGTATTAAGATGAGTACACTAACGAAGTGTGAGGTAAAAAGGACATTTTTAATCTATATAAATTTATTCGTAATAATAGAGATTATTACGAATAAACCATTAAGGCAAAAAAATAGGAACAAAATTATTTGTTTTGTGGTGTGAAAACTAACAAACAAAAATGTTCCCGAGTCGAGGTTAATCAATTAAGGTCATTAACAGAAGCAGAATATAAAATTTTACTTAGGGCATTTGATTATGAAGTAACTCAAGAGCTAAAAAAGAAGACCTTACAAGGTCAAAAGAGATTAAGGATTCAAAAACAGGAATCAAAGAATAGTAGTTTATATGGAAGTAAAAAGAAATTGAGTTTTATGCTTGAATATATGAAAAACAATATGAATCAAGTATTGATAGGAAGGATGTATGAAATAAGCCAACCTAAGGTTTCTCAGTGGTTTAAGTATCTACTTCCTTTATTAGAGGCTAGTCTGGTTAAATTAGGTTATTGCCCTATGTATGGGAGCGATTATGAACATAAAGATGAACAAACAGGGTATTTAGCAGGAGATGTAATGGATCGGATATTACCAAGAAAAGTATGCTATAAAGCTCAAAAGGAAGATTCTAGTGGTAAGCATCATCGGCACACAGAAAAGAATTTTGGTTTATGCGATTCAAACGGTTATATCCATTTTATGAGCGATTCATATACAGGCTCTACGCATGACAAGACAATTTTTGATGAACTAAATATAGAAACTAACCATACTTCATTGCTGTTAGATTTGGGGTTTTTAGGAGTAGATGAAAATATAATTACACCATTTAAGAAACCGAAAAATAGAGAATTATCAATTACAAAAAAGCAATTAGATAAAGCTATTTCAAGCCTAAGAGTAATAATTGAAAATGCATTTAGCGGAATAAAAAGATTAAAAATGATAAAAAAATCAGAATTAGATGCTATTGAAAAAGGACTATGATTCTTAAAATTGGGGCTGCCCTTCATAATTTTAGACTAACCCAAAGAGGGCATACAATCAATTCGTAATAATCTCTATTGTATATTGTTGAAAGAAACAATCAGTTTGAGTAAATTAAAAACTTGTGTAAGTCAGGTTACAGGAAAAGCAACGACAAAAGTAGATTCAAACTATAAACGCTTAATTCGCATATTCGACAATTACTCATTTAGTAGTTTATGGATAGAATTATTACGTTATATTTTTGTGTTACTACGGCTAAAACTAATTACTTGCTACTGGATGGTGCAAGTTAGAAAAGAGATGAGAAATGGAATCATTATCTGACATTATGTGTGGTATATCAAGGAGTGGCAATACCAATTTATTGGGATAATTTAAACAAGCAAGGGTTGAGCAATTTAAAAGAACGTAAAATTTTGATCAAAAAAGCAATTGGATATTTTAACCTAGAAGGAAAAACACTATTAGCAAATCGAGAATACATATGAGTTGATTGGTTTAAATTATTGATAGACAACAATATAGACTTTGTGATTAGATTAAAAGAAAAAAACTACAAATCATCAATAAACAAGAGTGGCAAGAAGAGTTATGAAAAGATTAAATCAAAGCTTAGTAATAGCAAACTAGGAGGTAAAGTAGTTTCAACGAGATTTGATTTACAAGGGATGAGCCTTCAATTCATCGGTATAAAAAACCTAAAAGCCAGTGCAAAAGAACCTATAATCTACTTAATCTCAAGTTTGAACTTACCAGCTAAAAAGGTGGCTAATATGTATCCTATTTCGATGGAAAATAGAACACTGCTTTAAACATCTAAAGTCCAATGGGTTTAATTTAGAACAAATCAATCTCAAACATAAAAGTAGATGTAGATTATTGATGGCAATTCTCGTTTTTCTTATGTCTTGCCCATAATGGAAGGTTTAAAAAAATACGAAAAGGTCGCTTTGAAAAGGTATTCGGACGGAACAATTTTCAAATGTTATTCGGTATTTAAATTTGGCTACTCCAATTTAATCAAAAATTGCACTTCCTTTGATGGCTTTTGCTAGTACATCCAGAACCAATTTTTAAAAGCAAAATTTATATACCGTAGCAAATTTGCTATTATTGTCTAGTAGTATGTTACTCTACCCCACGAAAAAAATAAAAGATTATGAAAAAAGGAAAGGAAGCCCGATTTTAGAGTTGCAAAACAAAAAATCAAAAAAGCTTCCTTATGCAAGAATATTGCAACGACAAA
>CALAJP010000262.1 GCA_937922815.1 uncultured Saprospiraceae bacterium | reverse complement strand
ATTGCAAAACCGATACATTAAAAGTAGATTTGCACCGCTGTTGAAAATTCAGCAACAAAAATTATTATTTTTATTATTCTAAATTAGAAAAAGTGGACACATTAAGTTATAAAACACTTTCGGCTCGTAAAGAGGATGTACAAAGAGAATGGTTCATAGTAGATGCTACTAATAAAAAGGTAGGTAGATTATGTTCTGAGATTGCAAAAATCTTGAGAGGGAAACATAAAGCATCTTACACACCACACGTTGACACTGGAGACAATATCATCGTTATCAATGCTGAAAAGGTGAAATTCACTGGTGACAAGTGGAACCAAAAAGAGTATTTGAGATATTCTTTATACCCAGGTGGTCAAAAAAGAACAACAGCTAAAGAAGTATTAGCTAAAAAACCTTTCTTCATTATTGAAAATGCAGTGAAAGGAATGTTACCTAAAAATACATTAGGAAAACAAATGTTCAAAAAATTGTTTGTTTATGCTGGCGAAGAGCACCCACATACTGCTCAAAAACCTCAAACATTAACATTCGAGAAATAAGCAATAAATAAAAATAACGATATACAAATATGGATATTATAAACACAGTAGGTAGAAGAAAAGCTTCTGTTGCTCGTATCTATTTGAGCAAAGGTGAAGGTAAAATTACTGTTAATGGTAAAGATTGGAAAGAATATTTCCCAATCTCGTACATGCAATATAAAGTGATTGACCCACTAGTAACGGTTGATGCTGACAAAATGTATGATGTAAAAGTAAACGTTAAAGGTGGCGGAATCAAAGGTCAAGCTGAAGCAATCAGAATGGCAGTTTCTAGAGCACTAGTTAAAATTGACGAAGAGTTCAGAAAACCACTTAAAGAGAAAAAATATCTTACTCGTGATGCGAGAGTGGTTGAGCGTAAAAAATACGGTAAGCCAAAAGCAAGAAAGAGCTTCCAGTTCTCAAAACGTTAATCTTGTCGTTTATTTATTTTTTAAAATTATTTATCAATTTCAGAAAAAATGCAATTACCTACTAATAAAGATATGCTCGATGCTGGTGTTCACTTTGGTCACCTTAAGAGAAAATGGAATCCAAAAATGAATCCTTTCATTTTCACTGAGCACAAAGGAATTCATATCATAGATTTAAATAGAACTTCTAAATGCTTAGAAACAGCTTGTAACGCTGCTCGTAGTTTAGCAAAAGCAGGACGTAAGATTATGTTCGTTGCTACTAAAAAACAAGCAAGAATTATCGTTAAAGAAGCTGCTGAAAGCGTAAACATGCCTTTCGTTACTGACCGTTGGTTGGGAGGTATGATGACTAACTTTGCTACTATTCGTAAATCTATCAAGAAGATGGATAGAATCGAGCAAATGTTAAAAGATACTAACAACACTAGTATCACTAAAAAAGAAAGACTAATGTTGTCTCGTGAACAAGAGAAACTAAACAAAGTCTTGGGTGGTGTTGCTAACTTGAATAGAATCCCTCATGCACTTTTCGTTGTAGATATTACTCACGAACATTTAGCATTAACAGAAGCTACTAAATTAGGGTTGAAAACTATCGCTATGGTTGATACTAACTCTGATCCTAACTTAGTTGATTTCCCTATTCCTGCTAACGATGATGCTTCAAAATCTATCAAAGTAATTACTGATGCGATTACAGCGGCTATCAAAGAAGGTTTGGATGAAAGAAAACAATCTAAACAAGACAAATAAGAACATGATTGTTCTTTGTAGAAATTAATTATTCCATTTTTTTATTATTATAATTTTTTAATAATGTCAAAAATAACTGCTGCAGACGTAAAAAAACTTCGTGACCAAACGGGAGCGGGAATGATGGACTGTAAAAAAGCATTAACAGAAGCTAATGGCGAATTCGAAAAAGCTATTGAGATTCTAAGAAAAAAAGGTCAAAAATTATCAGCTAAACGTGCCGACAGAGTTGCTACTGAAGGAGTTGTAATTGCTGCTATTTCAGATGATAAAACTGTTGGAGTAGCACTTAAATTAAGCTGTGAAACAGATTTCGTTGCTAAGAACGATGATTTTGTTGCATTAGCTAAAACTTTTGCTCAAGCTGCTTTAGATAGCCGTGCTAAATCTTTAGAGGAAGTATTGGCATTACCTTTCGAGAACATCACTATTGGTGAGAAAGTTATCGAACAAGTAGGTGTTATTGGCGAAAAAGTTGAAGTAGCTTCTTTCGAAACTGTTTCTGCTCCATTAGTAGCTGATTATATCCACATGGGTTACAAAGCTGGTGTTTTAGTTGGATTAAGTGTTAATTCTGACGATGCATACAAAGCAGGTCGTGATGTTGCAATGCAAGTTGCTGCTATGAAGCCTGTTGCTCTTGACGAATCTGGTGTTGACCAATCTGTTATCGATAAAGAAATCGAAATCGGAATGGAGATTGCTAAAAAAGAAGGCAAACCAGAAGCTATGCTTGAAAAAATTGCGAAAGGTAAATTAAACAAATTCTTCAAAGAGAATACGTTGGTTAACCAAATGTTCGTAAAAGACAATAAGAAAACAGTTGCTGCATTTTTAAAGTCAGTTGATTCTGGCTTGAAAGCAACCGATTTCAAACATATTACTTTAGGGTAATTATTTAAAGCGAATGAATTTATTTTCATTCGCTTTTTTTTTGTTTCTAATTAAGCAATTCGTAAAATATAATATAAACTATGGCATTAAAATATAATAGAGTACTAATTAAACTGAGTGGTGAATCGTTAATGGGCGATAATGGATATGGAATATCTCCTGATATGTTATCTCATTACACCAAACAACTTCAATATTTGGTAAATATGGGCGTTGAAGTTGCAGTTGTGATTGGAGGCGGAAATATATTCAGAGGACTACAAGCCGCTGAAAGTGGAATAGAAAGAGTACAAGGCGATTATATGGGAATGTTGGCCACTGTTATTAATGGAATGGCTATTCAATCATCATTAGAGAAACATGGCGTTTATTCTCGATTAATTTCTGCCATAGAAATGAAAGAAATTGCGGAACCGTATATCAGACGTAGAGCAATTAGACATTTAGAAAAGAAGCGTGTTATTATTTTTGCTGCGGGTATTGGTAGTCCATATTTTACAACAGATTCCGCTGCTGCACTAAGAGCAAATGAGATTAATGCTGATGTTATTTTAAAAGGAACACGAGTAGATGGAATTTATTCTGCTGACCCTGAAAAAGACCCTAACGCCGTAAAATATGATACGATTTCCTTTGATAATGTAATTTCTTCAGGTCTCCAAGTAATGGACATGACCGCATTTACACTTTGTAAGGAAAACAATCTTCCTATTATTGTTTTTGATGTGAATGACCCAGACAATTTGAAAAAAATAGTAAATGGTGAAGATGTAGGTACATTGGTTACTCAGTAATTTTGTTTAACTCATATTCATTCATTATTTTTATTATAAAATAAATGTAATGAATCAGTTAAAACAACCCCAAAAAACCATTATTGTTGATTTTGAACCCCAATATCGAGCTGACTTTGAACAGTTGAATAGAGAGTGGATTGAAAAGTATTTTGAGATGGAAGATACCGATCGAAAATACCTTCAAAAGCCTCAAGAACTTATCATTGATAAGGGTGGGAGGATTTTTATTGCTCTTCTAAACGACAAAGTCGTTGGTGTTTGTTCATTGATTCCATTTAATGACCAACAATATAATTTTGAATTGGCTAAAATGGCGGTTTCTCCCAAAGTACAGGGAAAAGGCATTGGTTTTTTGTTAGGAAATCATGCATTACAAGCAGCTAAAGGTATGAATGCAAAAGGCGTTTATTTAGAAACTAACTCTATATTACAACCTGCAATACGCCTATACAAAAAGTTAGGTTTTCAAATGCTTTCAGACTTTCCGACTCCTTATATGCGATGTAATACACAAATGGGTGTTGTTTTTCAATAAAAATAGCTTTCGTTCTCTTAATTTCAAATGCAATAAAATCTTGAGAAAATAAAAAAGCACATTGAATTTCTCCAATGTGCCTTTGTTTTTGATTAGCAAGATGTTGTTCTATAAAATCAAATATTTTCTAGCCTTCCAATGCAGCAGCACCACCAACAATCTCAGAAAGTTCGTTAGTAATGGCTTCTTGTCTAGCTTTGTTGTAACTAATTTTAAGATCTTTCAATAACTCATTTGCGTTTTCTGTAGCAGCATCCATCGCTGTCATTCTGGCACCATGCTCAGAAGCATTCGTATCAAGAACACATTTCAAAAACTGCATTTGTAGTATTGAAGGAACTAACGAAGATAAAAGTGTATCCTTGTCTGGTTCAAAAAGATAATCTGCATTAGAATCTTTATCCGATTGCTCCATTTTAAGGACAGGTAAAAACTGTTCTGTTGTCGTTTCTTGAACAGCAGCATTCTTAAACTTACCATAAATTACATCAATATGATCTAATTCTTCGTTTTCGAATCTTGCCATAAGTTCTTTAGAAACACGAGAAACGTTTTCATGACCTAAATCTTCCCCTAAATTTACAAAGGTTCTATTGTGGATAACATTATCTCTTTTCTTAAGAATGTCATGTCCTTTTTTACCGATATAATATAACTCTACTGTTCCCGCAGGATAGTTCGCATATTTTGTATCTAATAATTGTTGAGTAGCTTTGATAATATTAGCATTAAAACCACCACAAAGACCTCTATTAGAAGTAACCAAAACGATTGCCGCTTTCTTTAATTCTCTTTCTTTTCCGAAAGCAAGATTAGCCTCTCCTTCCATTGAAGAAAGAATATTAGAAAGAATCTCTTGTAATTTAGACGCATAAGGACGAATACGTTGAATATTCTCTTGTGCTCTTCTCAATTTAGCAGCCGAAACCATTTTCATAGCTTTGGTTATTTGCTGAGTTGAGATTACCGACTGAATCCTATCTCTAACTTCTTTTAAATTCGCACCCATATATTAAATACTACTAGGTTAAAAATTGAAAAATAGCTTAATTAAATTGTCCACTTAACTCTGCTGCTAAAGTTTCACATGCTTTAGTTGCTTCTGGAGTCAATTTACCTGCTTTGAATGCAGATAATACTTCTGGATTACGTTGCTCTAAAGTTGTTAAGAACAAATCTTCAAATTCTCTAACTTTAGTTTCAGGAACGTCTTTCAATAAACCTTTTGTTCCTAAGTAAATAATTGCTACTTGTTTTTCAACTGAAACTGGAGAATATTGAGCTTGTTTTAAGATTTCAACATTTTTACGTCCTTTGTTAATAACATTCATCGTAGCTGCATCCAAATCAGAACCGAATTTAGCGAAAGCCTCTAACTCTCTAAATTGAGCTTGATCTAATTTCAATGTACCTGATACTTTCTTCATTGATTTAATCTGAGCACTACCCCCTACCCTAGATACAGAAATACCTACGTTAATCGCTGGTCTAACACCTGCGTTAAAAAGGTTAGATTCCAAGAAAATCTGTCCGTCAGTAATCGAAATTACGTTAGTTGGTACATAAGCAGATACATCACCCGCTTGTGTTTCGATAATTGGAAGTGCCGTTAATGAACCACCACCTTTAACGATACCTGCTTTTTTCAATGATTCAGGAAGGTCATTCATTCCTTGAGCAATTTTATCATCGTTGATAACTTTTGCTGCACGTTCCAATAATCTTGAATGCAAGAAGAATACATCACCAGGGTAAGCCTCACGACCTGGAGGTCTTCTCAATAACAAAGATACTTCACGGTATGCCACAGCTTGTTTTGATAAATCATCAAAAATAATCAATGCTGGACGACCCGTATCTCTGAAAAACTCTCCAATCGCTGCTCCTGCAAATGGAGCATAAAATTGCATTGGAGCTGGGTCAGAAGCAGTAGAAGAAACTACAACAGTATAATCCATTGCACCTCTTTCTTCTAATGTTTTAACCACTTGACGTACCGTTGAAGCTTTTTGCCCAGACGCTACATATATACAATAAACAGGTTCCCCTGCATCATAAAATTCTTTTTGGTTAAGAATGGTATCTATCGCAATGGCAGTTTTACCTGTTTGACGGTCACCAATAATTAACTCTCTTTGTCCTCTTCCGATTGGAATCATTGAATCAATTGCCTTGATTCCTGTTTGTAGAGGTTCTGCAACTGGCTCTCTAAAGATTACACCAGGAGCTTTTCTATCCAAAGGCATTTCGTATTTCTTGCCCGTAATATCACCTTTTCCATCAATTGGATTTCCAAGAGGATCAACTACACGACCTACATAACCTTCTCCTACATCGATAGAAGCAATTTTATTTGTTCTTCTTACTTTAGATCCTTCAGTAATTCCTGCACCAGAACCTAAAAGTACAACCCCAACATTATCTTCCTCAAGGTTAAGGGCTATGGCTTGAACACCAGTTTCAAATTCAACTAACTCACCAGCACGAACACTAGTTAAACCATAGATACGAGCGATTCCATCTCCTACCTGTAATACTGATCCTACTTCTTCTAACTCCGAATTAGAAGTTGTACCAGCTAGTTGTTGTTTTAATATTGCTGTTATTTCGTCAGGTTTAATGCCCACCATAATGTGAAATATTTAAGAAGTTATTAAGTTTTTTTGTATAAATAATTGTTGCAAAGGTACATAATAACTATGATACCAACGCTTTCTTTATTTTCTGTAATTGGGTTGCGATACTTGAGTCAAAAAGTTTATCTCCTACTTCGATTACAAAGCCACCGATAAGTGATTCGTCAATTGCGGTTTCTAACTCAATATTTTTGTGAGTAAAACCAGACGCAGCCAATTGTTCTTTTATAGTCTTTAAGTTTTCTTCAGTCAAAGCAACGGCACTCGTTACTTTAGCTGTAGAAATTTGTTTTTTCTCTCTGTACAAATCTAAAAATGCACTTAGAATTTCAGACAATGCATCTTCTCTACCTTTGGTCACCAATAATTGAGCAAAGTTTAGTGATAGCGGTGTTACTTTATCTTTGAATAAAGCATTTACGATATCACTTTTTTTAGCAGAATTAATGATTGGACTTTTTAATGCCCTAAGTAATTCAGGTGTTTTACAAGCATCCAAAATCAAGTTTACATCATCGTGAACTTTTTCTAGTTGGTTGCTTTCTTCTGCCAATTGTAGTAATGAAGAAGCGTATCTTGTAGCTATTGCAAATTGAGACATGCTGTTTAAAATTTAAAAGTTTTCGAGCAAGAAATATATTCTACCTTATTTAGAAAGAACATATTTTTCGATATTCAATTTTAATAATACGAACTTAGTTCAAGTTCATATTACTAACCATCTTAGAAATTAATGCAGATTGATCACCTTTAACTTGTGTTTTGATGATTTGTTCTGCGATATCAACAGCTAATTGACCTGCTGTATTTTTAACCTCAGTGATCGCAATTTTCTTTTGATTTTCAATTTCAGACTTAGCGTTATTGATAATTCTATCTCCTTCTTCTTTAGCTTGATTACGTGCTTGAGATAAGATTTGATCTTTAGCCTCTTTCGCTTCCTTAAGAATCATCATTCTTTCATTCTTAGCTTCAGCAATGATTTTTTCATTTTCAGCTTTCAAATTAGCCATTTCAGATCTTGCTTTTTCCGCAGTATCTAAAGCATCTTGAATAGAATTTTCTCTTGTTTTTAAGGCTCCTGCAATGGGACCAAATGCGGTTTTCCCAAGTACAAACCAAACTATAACAAACATAACCGTTGTCCAAAATAACATCCCAAATTCAGGAATCATTGGGGTAAAATCAGAAAGTAACAACATGATATATAATTTTTAAAAAATATGCTAAATTTTAAAACAAAACTTATAAAGCCGCCACAACCAACCGTTGTGGCACGGCTTTAATCTTTTTCAATCGGAATTAAGATTATATCTTATAATCCTAAAAGAGCAACAACAACTGCGAATAATGCAGCCCCCTCAATCAAGGCAGCAGCAATAATCATACTTGTTCTGATGTCACCTGCAGCCTCTGGTTGTCTTGCGATACCTTCCATAGCTTTTCCGCCAATTTGTCCAATACCTAAACCAGCACCAATTACTGCTAAACCTGCTCCGATAGCGGCGATAGATCCACCCATTTTAATTTATATTTATAAAGTTTTAAAATAAAATTCTTAACTATAATTACATCTACTATTAATTAGTGATGATGTTCTTCAATTGCTTGTCCAATATAAATTGAACTCAATAATGCGAATATAAATGCTTGCAAGAACCCTACAAACAATTCTAATATATTCATTACAAATACGAATGGTAATGCAATTGCTAAACCTCCAATTCCTCCAGCCATACTTTGACCATTAGAACCTAATAAAAAGATTACACCTACCAAACTCAATATAATAATATGACCTGCTGTAATGTTCGCAAACAAACGAATCATCAAAGTAATAGGCTTAATGAATACACCAATTACTTCCACTGGAGTCAAAATTAATTTAACTGCAGCAGGAACACCTGGCATCCAAAATATATGTCCCCAGTAATCTTTCGTACCATTCAAATTCACAACTAAAAGCACGATAAAAGCTAATGCCATAGTAACACCAATATTACCTGTTACGTTCGCACTTCCTGGGAAGAAAGGAATTAACCCTAATAAGTTATTAAATAGTATAAAGAAAAATAAAGAAACAATAAAAGGTAAATACTTTTCATATTTATCACCCATTGCAGGTTCTACAACTTCGTCTCTCAAGAAAACAATAATTACTTCGAAGAAAGATTGAATTCCTTTAGGAGCTTTTCCTTCGTTGTTTTGGTACCCTTTTCTTACACGACCAAAAACAAAAAACATTAACACAACAGATAAAATCATAGTGAAAACATTCTTAGAAATAGAAAAATCATAAAAAGAAGACATACCCGTTAAGCTACTTGCCTTTTCTAAAGCGACAGGATTACCATTAATAATCGCAGTTGAAATAGCGTGTCCTTCTTTATCTTCAGTATGGTCAAATTTTGAAACTGTTTTTCCTACAAATTGAGAAGAAGCTCCTTTTATTTTTTGAACATCACCATGGTTCATTACATAACCTCCGTCTAAGACCTTCGTTCCATGTTCAAATTCAGATGACATAAAGAATTTTATCCCGCTATCTTTAGAATATAAGATACAAGGAAGTGGAATATGAATATCTCCAAATACATGAAACTCATTAGCATCTCCTATATGGTGCATCACTCTATCAGTGTACGTCATATCGTCTTCATGCCCAGACGATGCACTTAATTGAGTCGCTGTAAATAAAACAGTAAGAACCACAAAAAAACTCTTCATAAAAAACTTCATGCCGAATGATTATTTTTTGAGTGCTTTTTTAAAGCAATTTCATGTAAAAATAAAGGTTTAAAACACCTCTTTTCGTAAAACGGTACAAAATTAAGGCAATATATCCATTAATAAAAGCATTAATCAATTGTTTTTTCAATAGTTTATAATCCGTGAACAACAAAGGGTTGATAGTAAATGCTATCAACCCTCTACGGATAGTGAATATTAATCTAAACTTAACATAGACTACCTAATATTATTTCGCAAAACCGATTATCTAGCGAAAGAAATTGCTCTTTTCTCTCGAATAACAGTTACCTTAATTTGACCAGGATACTGCATTTCATCTTGAATTTTTTGTGAAATCATGAAAGATAAATTATCCGCAACTTCATCAGATACTTTTTCACTCTCTACAATTACTCTCAATTCACGTCCTGCTTGCATTGCAAATGCTTTTTGCACACCATCATGAGACATCGCTATTTCTTCTAATTCCCCAATTCTTTTTAGGTAACTTTCTAAAATTTCTCTTCTCGCTCCTGGTCTTGCTCCAGAAATAGCATCACACGCCTGTACAATTGGAGAAATAATATTATTCATTTCAATTTCATCATGGTGAGCTCCTACTGCATTACAAACTGCAGCATGTTCGTTATGTTTCTCACAAAGTTTCAATCCAATGATTGCATGACTCAATTCAGACTCTTCTTCTGTTACTTTACCTATATCATGTAATAGACCTGCACGTTTTGCCAATTTCACTTGCTTAGGACTTAATCCTAATTCAGCAGCCATCGTTGCACATAAGTTAGCCGTTTCAATTGAATGCTTTAACAAGTTCTGTCCATAAGAAGAACGGAATCTCATACGTCCAACCATTTTAACTAAATAAGGGTCTAAACCGTGAATATCTAATTCGATGATTGTTCTCTCTCCTATTTCTATAATTTGTTCATTCAGTTGTTTCTTGGTTTTTTGAACAACTTCTTCGATTCTTGCAGGGTGAATTCTACCATCAGCAACCAATTTCTTCAACGACAAACGACAAACTTCTCTTCTGATTGGGTCAAAACTTGAAATAATAATTGCTTCAGGAGTATCATCCACTACAATTTCAGCTCCCGTTGCAGCTTCTAAAGAACGGATATTCCTACCTTCTCTACCAATAATCTGACCTTTCAAGTCATCAGAATCTAAATTGAACACAGAGACAGTATTTTCAATCGTATATTCTGCACACATTCGCTGAATAGACTGAATAACAATTTTCTTAGCTTCTTTATTTGCTGATAACTTAGCCGTTTCAACCGTTTTCTTAACGTAGGCCATTGCATCCGTTTCTGCTTTGTCTCGAATCGCTTTAATTAGCTGTTCTTTCGCTTCCGCTTCGCTTAAGTTAGCTACTTTTTCTAAGGCACGAACATGAACTTCATTTGCTTTGTCTAAATCTTGTTTCTTTTTAGCAACAACTTTCAATTGTTTATCAAGATTTTCACGAATCGATTTTATGTCAACTTTTTGTTGTTCTAAATCCGACTTAGCGTTTTCAAGATTTTTTTTCTCCGCAGATATTTTTTCTTCTCTAACAGAAAGAGCCGTTTCTTTTTTCACCACATCAACCTCACGTTCTTTAACTTCTAATTTGTGATTTGCTTTTTCAGTGTTTAATTCAGCTTTTAATTTATTGAATTTCTCTCTAGCCTCTTGAATCTTTTTCTTTTTAATAGATTCATTTTTAGCTTCCATTGCAGCATTTACTTCTTTTGCTTTCTTTTCTGCATCAGAAACAATTCTACTTGATTTGGCTTTGGCTTCTTTAAGCATATCCAAAACCTTCTTCTCCTCCTCTGCTAATTTACTTTTATTCGAAGAACTGCCTCCGAAGTATCCTCCGACAGCTCCTATTATCAAGGCGACAACGCCAATTATGTATTCCATGATAAAATATATTTATATATGATTCAATTATTTTCTTATTCATTAACGATGCATGATAAACTAATACGTGTACACAATTGTTTAGAACACATACGTTCATACATCTTTTTGGTTGTCATAAAGGTAATAACAACAACAAATAAAATAACTAAAATCAATTCTTCCCTAAGTTATAATTCCAAAATTAGGTTTCGGTAGTTGAAGAATTATCAAGAATAGAAAGTATTTCGTCAAGCTCCTGATGCATAAGATTTCCTTTAAAGAGTTTTTCTTTTTTATGGAGATCAACACCAATGGTCAATAACGCCATGGCAAGTAAATCCTGTTTATCTTTATTACGATAAGTATTTTTAAATCTTTCGATTTTATCATTTAATTCTGTTACAATCTCACGAATGACATCCTCATCAGCAGCATGCACTTTCAGCGGGTACGATCGCCCTGCTATCATCACTGTCATGTTTACAACATCATTAGTATTCATAATTGTAACAGTATTAACTTATCTAATTTTTTATAGTCCTCCGTTAGTTACGGTTCAAATGGGAGTATTATAATTGAGATAAATAATCATTAATTTGATTTTCAACGAACGCCTTTGTCCCTAAGCCTCCTTCTTCAAAGTTCTTAATGCTATTTTGCATATTTTCGATTTGAGCGGTAGCTTCTTCTAATTTATGGTTAAGAAAAGTTACTTGCATTTTCAAATCTGCAATTTGTTGTTGAGCAATATTTTTATCACTCAATAAAGCTGCATTTTGTTGTTGTAATGCTAAACTTAATTGCTTTATATGTTGAACCTTTTCTAGGATGGGCTCCATATTCGTTTTAAATCATCAATTGGTAAAAAAATTACTTTCTAATTTGAACATCCAACTTATGTTGAACGCTCTTAATTACTTTATTTATTATATTATCAACTTCCTTGTCAACCAAGGTTTTTGTTTTATCTTCTAGTTTTATACTAATAGCATAAGACTTTTTATTAACGCCTAATTGCTCTTCATTCTCATACACATCGAATAAATTTACATCTTTTATTCGTTTTTTGTCAGTATTTGAGATAATCTTTTTGATTTCTGCAAATTTCACTTCTTGATTTAATACAAAAGCTAAATCTCTTCTCACTACTGGATAAACACTAATTGGGTCATATTTAGACTTTCCTTTTGTGCTCATTTTAATCAAATTATCTACATCAAAAGAAGCGAAATAAACCTCTTCTTTGATGCCTGCAGCAGTAATCACATCTGTTTGCACTTTTCCAAAGGTAACAATTTCTTTTGGTCCTTTGGTATATTGAAGTCCAATTTCAAAGTATTTGTCTTCAACGGTGTTTTCTTGATATTGTTGAATACCTACTTTAGTTAATACTGTATGTACTAAAGATTTTAACGAATGAAAATTAGTAACGTTGCGTCCTGTAGCTAACCAACTTTCGGGGGTATTAGAACCACTAATTGTAATCGTTAATTTTTCAACTTCACTATTTTTCTCACCATCTTTGGCATATTCTTTACCAAATTCAAACAATCGTATGTCACTGGACTGCCTGTTTTGGTTATATAAAACTGTTTCTAGTGTGTTAATCAACATATTTGGACGCATAACATCCAAGTCGGGAGTAGAGGTATTGTTTATATATACTAATGAATTTTCTTCGTAGCCTAAATTAAGTTTTTCTAAAAATGTAGACCTCACTAAAGAAAGTCCCATCATTTCTTTACAACCATTAGCAGCCAATAAATCAGCGACCATATTACGGAATTGATTTTTATCGACTCCTGTGTAATAACTTAAAGCTGCATTGATTCTTTCTTCAAAAACGATATTATTATAGCCATAAATTCTTAAAATCTCCTCAATTACATCTACCTCTCTTAATACATCGAACTTATTCGTAGGAACAGCAACCGTAACTGAATGTTCCGTTTCATTACTTAATTCCATCCCCATTGATGTCAAAATGTGATGAATGTTTTCTATTGAAAGATTAGCACCTATTAAAGAATTTACTCTATTATAATTAATTGCAATTTGTTTAGGCTTAACTTCTTCAGGATAAATATCAATTACATCTGAAGCTACTGTTGCTCCACAAAGTTCTACAATTAAATCTACTGCTCTATTCAATGCATCAACACAAATACTAGGGTCAGAGCCTTTTTCAAAAACTTTAGCCGCATCCGTTCTCAAATTATGATGTGTGCTAGTATTTCTTACTGATATCGGAGAAAAATGAGCGGACTCTAAGAAAATTGAAGTAGTTTGTTCTGTCACTCCCGAATCTAGTCCTCCAAAAACACCTCCGATACACATTCCTTTATCATTAGCATCACAAATCATTAAATCCGTAGCTTTCAAGGTACGTTCCTTTTCGTCTAAAGATAAGAATGTAGAGCCTTCTGCTAAGGTTTGAACTTTTATCGCTTTCCCTTTAATTTTTTCATAATCAAAAGCATGAAGTGGTTGACCAAACTCGTGTAAAACATAGTTAGTAATGTCAACTAAATTATTAATAGAACGAACTCCTACTGCCTGTAATGCATTTCTTAACCAATCAGGCGATGGCCCAACTTTAATATTATTTATACAGACACCAGCATACCTGGGACAAGCCTCCGCATCTAAAACCTGAACGTCTATTGCTAAAGCATTTTCTGCTGATTTTACAATTGGGTTAATTGTTGGTTTTATAAATTGTACATCACTTTGATGTTGCACCTTCATAGCTGCAACGAAATCTTGAGCAACTCCCATGTGGCATGTTGCATCTGAACGGTTTGGAGTTAACCCAATATCAAAAACGACATCTTCATTTAATTCAAATACTTCACGAGCAGGCGTTCCTGCTGGAAAATCCTTATCTAAAACCATAATGCCATCATGACTATGACCAAGACCAATTTCATCTTCGGCACAAATCATTCCCATTGAGACTTCGCCTCTTATTTTTCCTTTTTTAATTGTCCAACTTTCATCCTCTTTAGTGTAAAGAGTGGTTCCTATTGTTGCTACAGGAACTTTTTGCCCTACAGCAACATTAGGTGCTCCACAAACTATTTGAACAGGGGATTCTGCTCCAATATC
>CALAJP010000261.1 GCA_937922815.1 uncultured Saprospiraceae bacterium | reverse complement strand
CTATCCTAGAATTAGGAGATGGCGTTTTTGAAGTATTGTCTACAGATGGTGATACACACTTAGGTGGTGATGATGTAGACCAAAAAATTATTGATTGGTTAGCAGAAGAGTTTAAGAAAGATGAATCCATGGATTTGCGAGAAGACGCAATGGCTTTACAAAGATTGCGTGAAGCTGCTGAAAAAGCAAAAATTGAGTTATCTTCTTCTGCACAAACGGAAATTAACTTACCGTATGTAACTGCAACGGCTTCTGGGCCTAAGCACTTGGTAAGAACATTGACCAAAGCAAAGTTTGAGCAATTAATTGCGGATTTAGTAAAACGTACAATAGAGCCTTGTCAAACTGCTTTAAAATCTGCGGGACTTTCTAAAGGTGATATTGACGAGATTATTTTGGTTGGTGGTTCTACTAGAATACCTGCTGTACAAGAAGCGGTAGAGAAGTTCTTCGGAAAAGCACCTTCTAAAGGAGTGAATCCAGATGAGGTTGTTGCTGTTGGTGCTGCGATTCAAGGGGGAGTTTTAACAGGAGATGTTAAAGATGTACTTCTTTTAGATGTAACGCCACTTTCGTTAGGTATTGAGACAATGGGTAATGTGTTTACCAAATTAATTGAGGCGAATACAACCATTCCTACCAAAAAATCACAAGTATTCTCTACTGCAGCTGATAACCAGCCGTCTGTTGAAATTCATGTGTTACAAGGAGAAAGAGCAATGGCTGCTGATAACAAAACAATTGGTCGTTTTCACTTAGATGGTATTCCGCCAGCGCAAAGGGGAACACCACAAATTGAAGTTACTTTTGATATTGATGCTAATGGTATTATCAAAGTTTCAGCAACAGATAAGGCCACAAATAAATCTCAAGATATTAGAATTGAAGCTTCTTCAGGTTTAACAGAAGAAGAAATTGAGAAAATGAAAGCTGAGGCTGAAGCCAATGCTGAGGCAGATAAAGTTGCTAAAGAAACTGCAGATAAGTTGAATGAGGCTGACGGAATGATTTTTCAAACAGAAAAGCAATTGAAGGAGTTTGGAGATAAAATTTCTGATGATAACAAAAAGCCAGTTGAAGAAGCTTTAGAAGAATTGAAAAAAGCTTACGAAACCAAAGATTTAGCTGTTATAACACCTGCTTTAGACAAAATCAATGAAGCGTGGAAAGGTGCTTCTGAAGAAATGTATAAAGCACAAGCAGAAGCTCAACAAGGTGGTGCTGCACCTGAGGGTGAGGCGACTGCAGATGCAGGTTCTGAAGGAGATAACGTTGAAGACGTAGATTTCGAAGAGGTGAAGTAAGTAAGTACACTTCTCAGATTCAAAATAAAGCCCACAAGTCTAAAATAGTCTTGTGGGTTTTGTTTTTTAATATCACATTAACAACGACTTGGCGAATGCATTACAACGATTTGGCATTGCTTTTGTTTTTAGTTGCTCAAATATCAAGTAATTTTGTATCATGACGCCAAAATATAGCATTCCCGTTTTACTATTAGTGTTTCTTTCATCAATAGGAATGACCTCTCAAGAAATTCAAGTTTTTCGAGTTAATGATTTCGATTTGAAAGGTAAGGTGAAATCTTGTTTAGTAAGTACCGATTATGGCAAAGAGGAATATGAATTTGATGAGTCAGGTTTTTTAACGAAATCAACTACACGATATAATGATACTGACTATGATATTACCTATTATAAATATGATCAGGGTAACTTGTTAGAAAAACGGTTAGAGAATTACCGTGATAATACCTTTGATAGTGCTACTTCAATTGCTAATATTTACACTATTGATTCTACATCAAACCTTAAAATAACGGAAAGAATTTTGTCTTATGATAAGGAATTTTTAGATCAGTATGAATATTATTATACCAATGATACTTTAAGAAAGATTGTTCGTTCGAACAACGACGGCATAGATGAAACTCAAATTACCTATTCGAATATCAAAGGGGAGCAAACGACTACTTATAAATTAAACGGAGTGATCTTGAAATCTATTCGAACTTCAATTAAAAATGAAAAAGATAGTATAGTGTCTAAAAATATATTAATTAAAAAATATATTGAGGGTAAACCGGTTAGTGCGACTGAAGAGGTTTTTGATGGTAGAAACGCTATAGCTTCTACTACAAAATTCTTTTATAATACAGCAACTAAGCAATTCGATGTTGAAGAAATTATAACATATCAATATGATGCTGCTGGTATGCTAAGTTCAAGTCAAACGACTATTGGTAATCAAATTGAGGATCGAAAATATATTTACCAACTTGATATTCAGAAAAACTGGATTAAAGAAATAATAACACCTGAAAACGCCTACAAGACCCGAATTATCTCTTATTTTGAAATGCTAAGCACAACAGTAGCTCCGGAATAATTTTTATTTTTCTATCGAATGGTATTCACTTTTCGTTAGTCGGTATTGTATCAATGATACATATGCATTATCAGCCAATGTTGTTCCTCGCTGTATATCATGATCTTTTAATTCCGCTTCTTTAATC
>CALAJP010000260.1 GCA_937922815.1 uncultured Saprospiraceae bacterium | reverse complement strand
CAAACTATTTCTATCTATATGAAAGTACCTTCGAATACTGACTCCTGGGCGTAATACCATTTCTCTAATGGTAAACAATATTCCTTTATTAAAATTGAAAACTTGAGCTACTTCGTTGACAATGTACTGCCCATTGATACGAGGTAATTCCGCTGAAATACCGCAATGAGGACAATATTTTTGATGAACGTCTGCTTTACAATTTTTACAAATTTTCATAACTTTTGCTTAATACGAGTGGAACTAATATATACTATCACGAATGAATTAAGCCCGTTCGCAATAATGTTTTCTACGGAATAGGAGTAAATATAAATAAGTTGTTCTATTTTTTTGAGAAACTCTGTTTAATAAATTGATGTATAAGTTGTCGGAAGGTTTGTTACTTAGTCTTTTGTAGTTATTTTTTGGGTTTTAAGTGAATAAATGGACTGTTTTTTGATTGTTTTCTAATTATTTACTTCCATTTGCCGTCAAAAATGGAATTTTTGTAGAAAAAAAATCACTTTTTTACAATCTAAATTTATTATTAAGTGTTAATTATAATATGTAGATTAGTGAATCTTTTATTTTTGATTTAAAATTAAAATTATTTAAATATATGGATAACGTAAAAAAGCCAATTTATTTATCTTTAATTGGAATGGGCTTAGTGTGGCTCGCTTTCATGTATCCTCATTACGATAATCCTGAAAAGGAATCGGCATTAATGCAGACCATTTTGGGAGGATTAAATCAATTACATTTCAAACCAGTAGAGATAGATGATGACTTTTCGAAAAAGGCATTTTCTATGTATTTGGATCGTATAGATAATGGCAAAAGGTGGTTGATTCAGAGCGAAGTAGAACAACTTGAAAAGTTTAAATTAGAATTGGACGACCAATCTAATATGAGAACTTACGAAATGTTTGACCTCTCTTTAGTATTGTTAGAAAACGGAATTAAGCGTGCTCAAGATATTGTAAATAACGCATTGGCTCAACCGTTCGACTATAACGACAAATCATCCATTCAATTAGATGATGAAAAAAGAACATTCCCTAAAGATGAAGCTGATTTGAAGTTGCATTGGAACAAATCTTTGGAGTATGAAATAATCAGTCGAATCCATGACAAAGTAGAAAGCCAAGAGAAGAAGAAAGAAAATACTGAAAAATATACTGTAATTGAAAAAGACGGTAAACAATATCTATTAGAAATAGAAAGTGAAGAAGAAACCGAAATTAAAGACTTTAATACTTTTGAAATAGAGGCAAGAGAAAAAGTGCAAGAAAATTACGACAAATTCTTTGAAAGATTACACAAACTTAAACGTTCTGACCGCTTAGAAACTTACTTGAATTCCATAACAAACGTTTTTGACCCACATACTTCTTATTACGAACCCAAAGATAAAGCAAGTTTCGATATTGCTATGTCTGGAACCTTAGAAGGAATTGGAGCAAGATTGAGTGAAGTTGATGGCTATACGAAAGTTGTTTCTATTGTTCCTGGAGGACCCGCTTGGAAAGGAAAAGAGTTAGAAGTCAATGACAAAATAGTTGCCGTTGCCCAAGGCGAAGACGAGCCTGTTGATGTAGTGGGGATGGATTTGCAAGACGTTATCACTAAAATAAGAGGAAAAAAAGGAACAGAAGTCAAATTGACTGTCAAAAAAGTAGATGGTCAAGAAGCCATCGTTTCTATAGTTAGAGATATTATTATTATAGATGAAAGTTTTGCAAAATCTGTAGTTTTAGACTTGGAAGGCGAGGTTGATAATATTGGTTATATTAAATTGCCAAGATTCTATGCAGATTTTCAGCGAAAAAATGGACGTTCTTGTGCTCCCGACATAGCCAAAGAAATAGAAAAACTAAAAGAAAAAAATGTTGAAGGTATCATATTAGATTTAAGAAACAACGGAGGAGGTTCGTTACGAGACGTAGTTAAAATGTCTGGGTTCTTTATTGAAGAAGGTCCTGTTGTTCAAGTAAAATCAAGAAATAGAAAACCTGAAGTGTTACAAGATTCTGACGAAACCGTTCAGTATGACGGCCCTCTAATTGTGATGGTAAATACATTTTCTGCTTCTGCTTCTGAAATTTTAGCTGCGGCTTTACAAGATTATGACAGAGCAGTAATAGTAGGTAGCAAATCTACTTTTGGTAAAGGGACAGTTCAGCGTTTTGTTAATTTAGACAGAGCATTTCCTGGTGGTTCTGACGTTAAGCCTTTGGGAGAGGTAAAATTAACCATTCAGAAGTTTTATCGTATTAATGGCGGTTCTACTCAGTTGAAAGGTGTTGAACCTGATATTGTTTTACCTGATAATTATGCTCAGTTAGACGAAGGTGAAAAAAGTCACGAATATGCTATGCCTTGGACTAGTATAGATCCCGTAGATTATTCTCAAAACGTTAGAAAAGTAACTAACTTGGACAAATTGGTTGCCAATAGCAAGAAAAGAGTTGAATCTAATCCTATTTTTAATAAAATAGTAGAAAATTCTCACAGATATAAAGACAGCCAAGACGAAACCATCTATCCATTAGCGTATGATGATTATGATAAAAAGGTTGAAATTATAGAAAACGAAGCAGATAAATTCAAAAACATATTCAAGGATATAGAAAACCTTTCTATTACCAACCATGCTCAAGATACCGTTTCTTTTGAAATGGACGAAGGTAAAAAATCTCGTAATGAAGATTGGTTGAAATCAATTAAGAAAGACGTTTATATCGAAGAATGTTTGCATATAATGAAAGAGATGTTGTAATTTATATAACGTAGGCACAATAGCAAAAAGGCTTGTTTTCTGAATTAGGGAACAAGCCTTTTGTTTGTTTAATACAGTGAATTTCATATTTATATAGGTATATATTTTGAGTAATGTATTAGATATTGTAAAAAATACATTATCTTACTCGTAAAAAATATTATGAACTATTTACCTAAGGCATTTCGCCACCCATACGATTTCAAAAAAAAGTATGAAAAGTCTGCTGTTTATTTCTCAATGGAGTTTGCAATAGAACAAAGTTTGAAAATTTATTCAGGCGGATTAGGCTTTCTTGCAGGTTCTCATATGAGAAGTGCTTACGATTGCAAGCAAAACTTAATAGGAATAGGAATCTTGTGGAAAAAAGGTTATTATGACCAATACAAGAAAGAAGACCGTTCAATGGGCGTATTGTTTAGAGAGAAACATTACGATTATTTAGAAGATACAAATATCAAATTTACGATTCAGATTCATGGTCATGATGTTTGGGTAAAAGCGTATTTCTTACCACCAAATGTGTTTGGAACAGCTCCGTTATTCTTATTGTCAACGGATCTTCCCGAAAACGATTATTTGGCACGTTCTACTACTTTTAGACTGTATGATTCAGACCCTAAGGCTAAAATAGCACAAAGTATTGTGTTGGGTGTTGGTGGTGCTAAACTACTTGACGAATTGAACTACGAACCCGAAGTGTATCATCTCAATGAAGCTCATGCACTATCTTCCGTTTTTCATTTTTATAAAAAGTATGGCAGCGTAGATAAAGTAAAAGAAAAATTTGTTTTCACAACACATACTCCCGAAGAAGCAGGAAACGAAAAACACCCTTTCGATTTATTATATCAAATGAGTTTTTTTGCTGGACTTTCTGAATCGGAAGCCAGAGAAGTTTCTGGTGTGAAGGGGGCAATATTCAATCATACCTTGGTTGGGTTACGGTTGAGCCATTTGGCAAACGGTGTTTCTAAATTGCACGGTGAAGTTTCTCGCGATATGTGGAAAGACCATAAAGATATTTGTGAGATTAGTCATGTAACTAATGCCCAAAATAAGAAGTATTGGGCGGATGAAGTATTAGACAAGGCAAGAGATAAAAAAAATAAAAAACAACTCAAAGAAAGAAAACTAAAGCTAAAGAAAAGGTTCTTTGATGTGGTTGCTGACCAAACAGGAAAAATTTTCGACCCAGAAGTATTGACTATTGTATGGGCAAGAAGATTTGCAGAATACAAAAGGGCGGATTTAATTACTCGTGACTTTGAGAAGTTCGATAAATTGATGACTCGAATAAATAAGCCAGTTCAGATTATATTTGCTGGAAAACCTTACCCGATGGATTATTCTGCTATTTCTGTTTATGACCAATTGGTTCATTTAAGTAGAAAATATAAGAATATGGCTGTTTTAGCGGGGTACGAATTGAGTCTATCAAGATTATGTAAAGAAGGAGCCGATATTTGGCTGAACAACCCAAGAGTAACTAGAGAAGCTTCGGGAACAAGTGGTATGACTGCGGCAATGAACGGAGCTGTAAACCTATCAACTAATGACGGATGGGCAAGAGAGTTTCTTGAGATGTTTAAAGAAAAGAATAGCTTTATATTGCCAGTAGTAGATCATACTTTACCTCATTTCGAGCAGGATGAACTAGACTTAGAAAATATGTACAAAATTGTCGAAGACGAGATATTACCACTTTATTACGATGACAATAGTAAATGGCAAGATTTAGTTTTAA
Organism: uncultured Saprospiraceae bacterium; assembly: GCA_937922815.1. Taxonomy (GTDB): domain Bacteria; phylum Bacteroidota; class Bacteroidia; order Chitinophagales; family Saprospiraceae; genus CALAJP01. The sequence goes on along the minus strand of CALAJP010000260.1, from coordinate 15,979 downwards.
CATCAATGAATCAAGTAGCCCCGTTTTTTGATTCGGACCGTATGGTCGACGATTATTATACCAAAATATATAAGTAGAAACATTAGACTTTATTATGAATTGAATCGTAATAGGGTCTATTACTTTCAAAAAACATTAAATAGCTCAATTCTTCTTTAGGATTGGGCTATTTTTTTAGGAGAATGACTTTAGGGAAACAAAAAGCCCCTTCTCACTTTAAGCGAAAAGGGGGCTTGAAAATCCCATTAACCGTCAAACTATATGCGAATTTTTATGAACAGTTGTGTTTTAAAATTCGCTAATAGTTGTGGTTGTGTTTTAGTTGTTAATTATTTTGTAAGTATGTGTTTCATGCGCTGTTGATATAGAAACAAAGCCCAAGCCTAAATAATTCACCAATTGGTCTTTTTTTAAGTATATTTTTTTTGATACTTCGTAAGTATCTGTTTTTAATATTCTTCCATCAGCAGAAAAAATAGTAATAATTACCGTTGGGTCAGTGACATTATTCATTTCTATTGTCAATTCATCTTCCCAAATAGTAGGATACACTTTGAATTCTGCTGAGGATTCGAATATAGAAGGGAATTCAGGAGACTCCTCAGTAAAGTTGAACGTTAAAGATTCGTCTGCTATGTAGTTATTCGATTGTGTGTAAATTTTATTTTCCAAGTTTCTACCATTATGAATAATTTCATATACAGGAGTAGTCGTTAGTTTTCTTGCCGTAATTTTGATATCTGACCAATTATTATTTTTTGCAGCCCCTAATAATAGTAATTCACCTTTAGATAACTCATTTTCGGAGAAATAAACGCCTTCAGGAGTGTTAACTTCTAATATTTCAAGTTCGCTTGTTTTCCAAACCCAATTGATACTAATTCCATCAGAATTTTCTATTTTTTCTTTAGGAATAGTAATTTCTATTAAATTTTCATTATTTGGCGTTGCGTTGACTTGAATCAACGTTGAATTGTCATTACGAGACCTTAAATACTCATTAGTACCTAAATCTCCTTTTTTGATACCTCTTACCATAAATTCTTTAGTGTTTGCTTCATATTCAAGCGAAGCGTAAGACAAAAGAGATAAGTTCAATTCATCCAAATCTCTGTCTTCGTTTTCTTTAATGAAAACCCATGGGTCAGTATTTGGAAATTCAGTTCTATTTTTTAATAACAACTCTCTAATTATTTTTGCATCTACTGCATTAATTTCGTTATCCATATTAACATCGGCAGCAATCTTTTGGTAGTAGTTTAATTCATTAATATCACCTTCTAGATAGGCATTTAAAAATAGGTAATCCATTGTACTAACTCTACTTCTATAAGTGTCTTCTTTTGATAACGAAATGACATATTCGGAGGTTTGAAAATTGATGTTCAAATCTAATTGACCACTAGTATTTGAACTAGATTGATGTTCCGATATTTCTTCAAGTGCATTAACATTAGTTAAGGGTTCGTTCTCCATATCTATCACCAAGCCTTTAATTCTTTCAGATGTAGGAACTTCACATGCTGGTAAAAGCACGTTAATTGTAGTTTCTACAACATCTTTGTTCGCATTAGTCCATGTTGCGGTGATTTCAACTTGACCCTCTTCATGGCACAAAAATTCAGACTGCGAAAACGTCAAATCATATTCTTTGATACATTCAGGCTCATATTGTTGAATATCATCTCTGCTAATAGTAGCTATTTGATTTTCATTTCTAGTGAGCAAAATATCGTGATCAACTTGAACTTCGCAAGAAGGTCTGATTAATTCTTTTAGCACTTTTATCCATCCACCATCAAGAGTACCTAATGGTTTTGCGTTCCACCAACTCCAACCTAAGTAATGAATTTGTCCTTTTCCATAAGGAACAGACATTGCTATTGTTTCTTCATTGCTAGAAGCTACTTTATATAATACTCTCGCATCCATAGGAAGTTTTCCTTGCATCGTAACCGTAGAATTTTCTACTCTAATCTTAGCAGGCATTTTTGCTAATCCGTGACTTGTTTTAAGTGCTGAACCATTAACTAACCAGTCGTATTTATCATGTTGTAAACCCAAGCCAAAAGCAGAGTTTAATAATTTTGCACAATTAAAATCATTTTCTCTTTTGAGGCCGATTGTCCCGATAACGATTACTGTACCTCCTTTTTTGATATAAGATTTTAGGTTTTGAGTACCTTGGTTACTCATATCTAAAGTCAAATCTTTCACTTCTAGTTCAGGAACGACAATAACTCCGTTAGGATTCATTGTACTTAGGTAGTCAAAATTGATATTAGTGTGTGTGTGGTGCTCTATGCCTAAGAAGTTTAGAGATTCTTTTATATTAGACCCTTCTGCGAATTTTTTACCTTCTTCTATTTGCGTATAGGCATCGTTATAGAACAATGCTACATCTTGAGCGTTAATATTACTTATAGATAAAAATAAGCAAGTTAGCAATGACGCGATTTTAGATATACTACTATCAAAAAGTTGCATAAGATTCGTTTTGAAAATGTTGACTGATTAATATTTTATGTAGTATTTCTTTGATGAAAGTTCTCTTTATTTAGAAATCATTAAAATATCAAACAGGTAAGTTTGGTTAAAGTATATTTCTTTTTTTTAGAGAGGGTATGTAAGTTTTTTTGTTGATACAAATTTAAAGTAGAAAAGTGTGAGGGTAAATACCATCGAATTGGTAAACATAGCATTACGAAAAAATATCATTTGTAATAAAAAAATTTAGTTTTAATTTTTATTAGCTGTTTATTTGAACTTTTTATAATATCTTTCGATACTAGTAAATAGAGAGTTATTGTTTTTGAGCTAAAAAAGTTTAAAAAAATATAACTTTTAAGGAACTATTTTAAGTCTAATCATTACAATTTATGAAGTCTGTTTATATCCTAGATACTGTCAGAACACCCAGAGGAAAGGGAAATGAAAAGGGGGCACTATATGGTACAAAACCCGTTAAAATTTTGGCGAGTTGCCTAAGTACTTTAGTCGAAAGAACTAAAGTTGATGATTCTTTAATTGCCGAAGCCATTATTGGTTGTGTTACTCCCCGAGGTGTTCAAGGCGGAAATATAGCAAAGGCTAGTTTGCTGAGAGCTGGATTGTCTTACGAAATAGGAGGAATGCAAATTAATAGATCTTGTACTTCTGGTTTAGAGGCTATCAATTTAGCTACTTTAAAATTACAATCAGGGCAAGGCATCCTATCTTTTGGAGGAGGTGTTGAGATTATGAGTCAAGCTAAAATGAGTAGTGATGGAGGTCCGTTATTATTTGATTTAGATTTGAGTACAATGGTTCGATATGTGCCACAAGGAATTGCAGCTGACTTATTGGCAACACTTTATAATGTAGATAGAGAAACCTGCGATGAATATGCCTACCAATCACACAAAAAGGCATATTTCGCCCAACAAAATAATTATTTCGATAAAAGTATCATCCCGTATAGAGATACTAATGGACTAACAATTTTAGCCAAAGACAGTAATATTAGACCTGACTGTAATGTGGAAAGACTAAGTAAATTACCTTCTTCTTTCGAAGAAATGGGGATAATGGGTTTTGATGATATCGCAATAAGTAAATATCCTCAATTAGAAAAAATACACCATATTCATACCGCTGGTAACTCATCTGCTATTGTAGATGGAGCATCGGCAGTTCTTTTAGGGACAGAAGAAGCTGTAAAAAAGTATAACGTTTCTCCTCGTGCGAAAATATTAGGAGCTTGTTCCGTATCTACTGAGCCAACGATGATGTTAAAAGGGGCAGAAAAAGCCATCGCTTCTTTATTAAAATCACTACAATTAAAGGTTTCCGATATCGACCTATGGGAAATCAATGAATCTTTTGCCGCTTCGGTTATTCATTGTATTGATGAAATGAAAATTGACCCTAAAATTGTAAATGTAAACGGTGGGGCAATTGCCATGGGGCATCCATTAGGAGCAACAGGTAGTATTCTTTTGTCTATGCTAATTGATGAATTAGAAAGGACGAATAAAAAATACGGAGTTGTCGCTATTAGTGCAGGTGCAGGCTTAGGTTCCGCTTTGGCAATAGAACTTTGCTAAGAGCCCGTTTCTTTTTAATAATTAAACCAATCCAATGATTCATTATATTAAAGATGCTGAAAATATAGCTACCATTACGCTTGATATGTCAGGTAGTTCTACTAATTTAATGGGGTACAATTTTCCTGAATTATTCATGCCTGTTATTGATAAACTAAAAGAAGAGTATGCTCAAAATAAACTGAAGGGTGTAATTATATCTTCTGCCAAAAAATCATTTCTTGCAGGTGGAGATTTGCAATATTTGTTCAAAGAACAAGAAGCTAAAGCAAGCTATAAGTTTTCTAAAAAAATACAAGCTCTTTTTTCTTCATTAGAAACACTTGGTGTACCTGTTGTTGCTGCTATAAACGGAACAGCATTAGGTTTGGGTTTCGAATTGGCATTGGCTTGTCATTGTCGAGTGGTTGTTTCAGACCCTAAAATTAGTTTAGGGCATCCAGAGGTTCAATTAGGACTTACGCCCTGTGGCGGTGGCACGATTAGAATGATGTGGTTGGTAGGAATGGAGAAAACATTCAAGATTTTGACCAGGTCACAAAGTTATACCACCAAAGCAGCTAAAAAAATTGGACTAGTTGATATTTTGGCAGAAGACAGACAAGACATGAATGAAAAAGCAAGGGAATTTATTCGAAAAAATCCACGCATAAAAAGACCTTGGTATAATGAAAAATGTGAAGTGCCTCATGGTAACATGAATAGCTTGGAAGTCGCTAAAAGAATCCGTCAATTGGGCGCTGACTTATTCAAAAGAAATCAAGATCATTACCCTGCCCAGAATGCAATATTGAGCATATTGATTGAAGCCTCAAAAGTGTCTTTTGAGACAGGCTGTGATATCGAAAGTAGATATTTTACTCGATTGATGACTGAAAATCAAAGTCAAAATTTAATTCAGGCTTTTTGGTACGATAAAAATAAAGTTATCGCTGGATTGAGAAGACCAAACGGTTTTGGGAAATTCAGACCAAGAAAAGTAGGTGTTATCGGTGCTGGAGTAATGGGGGCAGGAATTGCATTTAATTGTGCTTGGAAAGGAATAGATGTAATTGTAAAAGATATTTCTGTTGTTGTTGCCAGAAAATCGGTCGATTACGCACGAAAGAAATTAGAGCAGTGGGTAGATATAGACAAATGTACACCAGATGAGTGTACCAATATATTACAACGAATAAAACCAACCGATAAGAACGAAGATTTTGAAGGTTGCGACTTAGTCATTGAAGCTGTTTATGAAAATAAAATTTTGAAGAACAAGGTTGCTAATGATGCCGAAAAATACCTTGATGATTATTCGATAATGGCAACCAATACTGTTTCTATTCCCATTAGTGAATTGTCAAAATCATCTTTGCGTCCCAAAAACTATTTAGGGCTTCACTTTTTTGCTCCTGTGGAATCGGTTCCCGTTGTCGAAATTGTAAAAGGAGAGGATACTTCATTGGAAACCATAGCCAGAGGCTTTGATTTTGTGAAACGTATTGGTAAAATTCCTTTAGTGGTTAAAGATTCATGGGGTTTTTATTCTTCTCGTGTCGAAAATACTTATTTCTTAGAAGGGGTACAGATGATTCTTGATGGTCATTCTCCTATTTTAGTTGAAAATGTTGGACGTCTTTGCGGTATGCGAAAAGGACCATTACAATTAACCGACCAAAAGGGGTTAGAATTGGTAATGGAATATGAAAACCAAGCAGCAAAACATTACGGAAGCAAATATAAGCAGCACCCCGCCGTTGAATTATTACAAAAAATGATAGATGCTAAAAGAACAGGGCGTGGTTTGCCCGGTTTTTATAATATAGATAACTCTTTGTGGAAGGACGAAGAAAAGTCCATTTTTCCCGATTTCAAAACACATTTTGATCAACAAGAAATGGTAGATCGGTTTTTGTTTGCTCAAGTAATTGAAGCACTATGGTGTTTTAAAGAAAAAGTAATCGAAAGTATGGCAGAAGCTAATTTAGGTTCAATTCATGGTTGGGGATTCCCTCCGTTTAAAGGAGGCGTGATGCAGTTTGTAAAAGACAGAGGAGGCGTTAAATCATTTATAGAAAGATGTGACGAATTAGAGCTTAAATATGGACCGAGGTTTAGAGTACCTGACGAGATTCATACCTTTTTTGTAGAAGAATAAGTTTATTTAGTAGTTCATCATTGGATTGCCCCATTAGTTATACTTATCGCTGTACACAATTAAAAATCGACCGAAAACCATCTAAAATAAACTATGGAAGAATCAATTTTTGAACTCAAATCTATTAATGAATTATTAAAATATGAATTCTTGATACCATCATACCAAAGAGGCTATAGATGGACAGAAAGGCAAGTAAAAGATTTACTAAATGACATTTACGAATTTATCCAACAGAAAGAAAACAAAACTGAAAGCGTAGGAGATTTTTATTGTTTACAACCAATAATCGTAAAAAAAGAAAAGGAAAATAATTACAAATTAATTGATGGTCAACAAAGACTAACAACTATTTACATAATTCTAAATTATCTTCAAAAAAAACAATTCTCAATTGAGTTTGAAACAAGAAAAAAAAGCAAAGACTTTTTAAATAATATATCTGATGAAATCAATAACGACAATATAGATTTCCATCATATCAGTAAAGCATATATCGAAATCAAAAAATGGTTTGAGTTATTAGAAGAAACAGAAGCCACTATAAAAGATGAGTTCTATATTAATTTAGGGAAATATACGAAAGTCCTTTGGTACGAAATAAATGAAAATGAGGACGAGAGAGATGTATTCACAAGAATGAATAGTGGCAAAATCCCTCTAACTAATGCAGAATTAATAAAAGCACTTTTTTTAAATAGCAAAAACTTTGAAACAGAAGAAAAGAGTTTAAAACAAATCGAAATTGCAAAGGAATGGGATGATATGGAATTCACTTTGCAAAATAACGAGTTTTGGTATTTCCTTACCAAAAACAAAGATTATTCTACGAGAATTGAAATACTTTTTGAGATTTTCTCTAATGAACAAATTCAAGACGAATTTTCAACTTATAGGTTTTTCTCAAAACAAGATAATATAGTACAAATATGGTCTGAAAATGAAGAGAACATAAAAAAAGTGTTTTTGAGTCTCAAATATTGGTTTGACAATAGAAAATTATATCATTTAATCGGTTATTTGATTTCAACTGGAACAAATAAAATTGAAGAACTATATAACAATTTTAAAGTAAAAACAAAAAGTGATTTCACAACTGAATTAACAACTCTAATAAACGAAAGTATTGATATAAACAATATCGAAACATTAGATTATAATGACGATAAAGAAGAAGTCTTTAATGTTTTGTTACTTTTCAACATTGCTACAATTTTAAACAATAGTGATAGTTATATAAGGTTTGCTTTTGACAAATTCAATAATGAAAAATGGAGTATCGAGCATATTCACGCACAACAAGATAAAGGATTGCAAAGTAATGAAGCAATAAAACAATGGTTAAATGATGCTTTAAAACAGTTGAAAACAGTTAAACCAATAAAAAATGATTTAATAAAAGAGATTAATGAACTTTTAAAGTTGTCACAAATCAAGCGTGACAATCCAGAGTTCTTTAGACTTCAAAATAGGATTTTCGAATTCTTTGGAGAAACTGTTCACACATTAGATAATTTAGCACTTTTATCAAGTAGTATCAATTCTTCCCTTAGTAATAATATTTTCCCACTAAAAAGAGAAATCCTAATTAATAAGGATAAAAATGGCGAGTTCATACCTATTTGCACTAAGAATGTTTTTCTGAAATATTATAGCAAAAACATTCAAGATTTATTCTTTTGGAGTAATAATGACAGAACAGATTATTTAAAAGAAATTAAATCAACAATAAAGAGCTTTTAGTATGAAAAATTTTAAAGAAATAGTGCTTGAGAACATAATTCAAATTCCTATTATTCAAAGGGATTATGCTCAAGGTAGAAAGGATAATAAAGTTGCTGTAATTAGAGAAGTTTTTTTAAATTCTATTTTTGATGTTTTGTTTGAAAACAAGCCTTTACATCTTGACTTTATTTATGGCAGCATAAAAAATGAAAAATTTATCCCTCTTGATGGTCAACAGAGACTTACAACATTATTTTTATTATACTGGTACTTTGGGGGGAAACAAAAAATTGAAATTGATTATCTAACAAGATTCACATACGAAACACGTTCGAGTTCAAGAGAGTTCTGCAATAAACTTGTTAAATGCACAATTGACTTTACACAAGATGATTTGAGCAATCAAATAAAAGATAGTAGTTGGTTTTTAGCCTATTGGAATAACGACCCAACTATAAAAGCAATGTTGGTAATGTTAGATGCGATTCATCTAAAATTCAGTGAGTATTCATTTTATGAAAATTTAGATAATATCACTTTTAATTTTTTCAAATTAGAAGATTTTGGTCTTGATGATGATTTGTATATAAAAATGAACGCAAGAGGTAAATCATTAACTGATTTTGAAAATTTCAAGGCAAAATTTGAAAAGCACCTTTCAAAAATTGATATAGATTTACAAAAAGAATTTTCATTTAAAATAGACAATAATTGGACAGACTTCTTTTGGAAGTTTGGTGTAGAAGATGAAAGTTTTCTAATTGATGATTTCTTTATGAACCATTTTGGGTATGTAACAGAAATGTTGCATTACAAGACAAGTAAAGAAAGAATTATAAATGATATATCATTTAGTGAAGTAAGAAAGATATATAATTCTAAAGAAAATATTTCTTTCTTATTTAAGTCATTAGACAAATTAGAAATTATCTATAATTCATTTGACAATATTTTTACACCTGATAAATACGAAATCGGAAAAGTCTGTTTATTTGACAATGACATTAATTTAGTAGAAAAAATAATCTGGAATAAGCCAATAAACATCCAACAAAAAATTCTATTATTTGTAACCATCAATCACCTATTAGACTTTGATGTGAATGAAAAATTAGTAGATATATTAAGGTTAATTAGAAATTTAACTACACGAATTAGACACAGAAAGAATGGTTACTTTTATTATACGGGGGACCTTGCAAACGACAATATAAATTCAATTCTTAACATCTTTTTGCCAAGAATTAATACTGATATTTATCAATCAATTCTAGACATAGATATTAATCGAGCAAATTCAGGGTTTAACGAGACTTCCGTTCAACACGAATTAGACAAAGCGTCAATAATTGTAAAGGATAAAGAGACAAAGGAGCATTTACTTGAACTTGAAGATTACACATATTTAAAAGGTGCGATTCATAATTTTATTTCTTCAGACATTGAAGAATTGAAATATACAAACATTGCTATTAGAGAAATATACTCTAATGACGATAGTTTAATCATTCGTTCAATGCTGACTATTGACGATTACTCTTTAAAAATTGGTTGGACAATTTTAGGAGATAAATACTTTTTTGGAAAAAAGAATAATTGGGAAACCATTTTAACATCAAGTGATAATATAGATTTTTACAAGAGATATTTAACGAGTTATAAAGCCAATAATAATTCTTTAGAAAATATCATTAACTCATTTTTAAGCGAAGTAAGTGAGTGGGATTTGGCTTACTATTTTGTAAAATATAGAGAAATGACTGAAACAATGACGGATTTAAGCAAAGACAATAACTTATATGCTTGTAATAATTTTGCACTGGAAAAAATGGGGGGAAGTAACTTAAATGCCTATCATAAAAACCCTTTTATTCAAACTGTTTCAAAGCTATTAGAAGCACGGTCGCGTACTGTCCAATTTAATGAATTTAGTTGTATGAGTTTTGAGGAGTTTGAAATTTACTCAACTGAAAAAGGATGGAAAATATTGAATTTTGACCAAAATAAGTATAACGAAATAATAAAAAAGTATCCAATAGAAGTTGACGAAAAGTATATTTTACTGAAAGAAAACGAGACAAAAGATAGAATTGAAATTTTAGTGGAATTATTAACAGAAATTAAGAGAAAATAAGACAGCACAAAGAAATAAGGTAAAAAACAAGTAAAGTTCTAATTATTTATCAGCATGCTTCTATGGTTTTCATTGTAAGGTAAATAACTGAAAAAGTTAAAAATAGAAGGGTGTTGTAAATGTAAAAATGCATCACAACGTGAATTGTAATGCATTTTTATAGGAAAAAATAGTTATTTATGTTATTTGAAGAGAAAGAAAATTGATTTACTTTCAAACGACAATTCTAATATAAACAAGGTTATTTTATCAATTAAAGAGAATTTAACAAGGGGATTCGCTGTAAATATATTTGTTTGACTTTTCCTAAAGCTTAAATTTAATTAGGCTAGCAATTTTGCTAAGATCTTAGAAATATCTAGGTGAACTAAGCTGATCTTTTTCGTAAGAGAAATCATACGTTAATATAAATTCGTGGGAACCGCTATTGTATGTTCCTGTAGTGTTAGACAAAGAAAAATCGTAAGAATAACCAAGGTAAATGTTTGATTTAGCGTAGAATCCTGCTAATAAACCAACACCATCTCCACTTCTATAAAATGCTCCAGCAGATATTTTTTGACTAAAAATTAGAGTAGCCGTAGCTTCAGCTTGTGCAGGAGCGTTGGCAACTACTCTTAGAAGAGCCGTTGGTTTAAATTCAACATTTTTAGTAATATTAAAGTAAGTACCAGCGATAAGGTATCCATGTATTACTTGTTTTGAAAGATTGGTACCTCGTTCGCCAAGATTATTCTGTAATAGTCCAGTAACAGAGGCTCCTACATAGTATTTTTTTGCTCGATAGTACAATCCTGTCGCAATATTAGCGGAAGCTTTTCTACTAGGGTCTATAAATAGAGCAGCATCACCAGCGTCATTAGCTAACAACCTACTAATAGTGTTTCTTCTCAAATCTACTCCACCTTTGATACCAATAGATAAATATTTCTCATCATTAAATCTAAGTTTGTATGCAAAATCAGCTGTTATAGTTTGTGTATGAGTAGGTCCTATTTTATCGTTAAGAAGAGATAAACCAACTCCTGCATTTTTACCTTTAAGCGGTGTATGTAAAGTGAAACTTTGAGTAGTAGGAGCACCTGCATAATCTACCCACTGTTTTCTATAAAGAGCAGTAACGCTAAGTGCTTCTTTAGTACCTACATATGCAGGGTTTACAGCTTGCGTATTATACATATAATGAGTGAATGTCGCCTCTTGTTGAGCGGTTAATTGTGATGTAGAGTATATGAATGCGAATAAAAATAGTAGCTTTCTCATGACTGTGTTTTAATATTAATGATTTACTTCTATTATTGCAAATGGTGTTCCTATATGGATGTTGTTACAGGGTAATTAATACCTTGTATTTTATTGTAATATGTGAGTTATTGATAGATAGGTTGTTATTTACACCTTGTTGTGGGGTAGAAATAATTAATTTATAAATAAGGGGAAAAATAATTGTTTCATTTTGAATATATTGTTTTTTTTTGGGACTAATATTCCTAAAAAACGTTTGATTTGAACAACATGAAAAGCATTTTGTAAAGGAATTATTCGCATTTGTTCGTAAATAAACACCTCGCTGAATAGTTTTCTTTTATTAATAACTAGCGAATATTCGCTAGTTATTAATAAGTGTGTAAAACAAATTTTAAAAATAATTGTATATTGTATATATAAATAGAATTTATTACAACATGATTTTTAGAAAGTTGTATGATTGTCGTTATAATTGTAAAATATCTAATTAACTATATTGAAAATAAAGCATAATAAATATGAAGATATTAGTTTGTGTGAGTAAAACACCAGAAACAACAGCTAAGATTTCTTTTGAAGGTGGTAAAACATTTGATAAAAGTAATGTCAATTTTATAATGAACCCATACGATGAGTGGTATGCTCTTGTAAGAGGAGTAGAATTAGCTTCTGAGCATAGCGGAACGGTAACCATTCTAAATGTAGGAACATCCGAAAATGACGCTATTATTCGCAAAGGTCTAGCAATAGGTGCTAATGACGCAGTGAGAATTGATACCGAGCCTAGAGATTCATTGTTTGTAGCTCATCAAATAGCGAATTTTGTAAAAAGCGACAGCTTCGATTTAGTCTTATTCGGAAAAGAAACGATTGATTATAATGGTTCTGAAGTTCCTGCGATGGTGGCTGAACTATTAGACCAACCATTTATCTCTTATGCGACAGGCCTGAAGATTGAAGGTCAAACGGCAACTATTGCGAGAGATATTGAAGGCGGCACCGAAGTGGCTAAGGTTGATTTACCATTTGTTGCTTCCGCAGCGAAAGGTATGGCGGAACAAAAAATCCCGAATATGAGAGGAATTATGATGGCTCGTAAAAAGCCATTAAAAGTAGTTGCTGCAGTAGATATCGAAGCACAAACCCAATTTTCTTCTTTCGAACTGCCTGCTGAAAAAACAGAATGTAAATATGTTGATGCTGAAAATATGGAAGAGTTGGTACGATTGCTAAAATCAGAAGCAAAAGTTCTTTAAATCTTTTTTATCATCCTATTTATCAATTAGAAAAAATTAAAATCATGATATTAGTTTTCGCTGAAACTCAAAATGGAAAAATAAAAAAAGCAGCTTTTGAAGCTGTAACTTATGGTCGAAAATTAGCAGATCAATTAGGCGTTTCTGCCACTGCTGTTACGTTTAACAAGCCTGAAGGAGTTGACTCATTAGGAACATATGGAGCCCATAAAGTCATTTCTTTAAATAATGACAAATTAAATACTTCAGATGGTCAGGTTTTATCCAAAGCCATTTCTAGTTATGCAACACAGATTGGTGCTTCGCATGTAATTGTGAGTCATTCAAGTACAGGTAAATCAATTGCGGGTAGATTGGCAATTCAATTGAACGCAGGATTAGTATCGGGAGTGAGCTCATTACCAACCGATGCTGCCAATGGTTATCAAAAAGGAGTGTTTTCGGGAAAAGCAACTACTAAGATTGATATATTAACACAGGTTAAAGTATTATCTCTGATGGGAAATTCTTTTGCTCCTGATAGTTCTTTTGAAGCGGTTTCTGTTGAAAATGTAGAAGTAGATGCTTTAGAATCTAGAGTAAAAACCATAGAAGTGAAAACCATTTCTGGTTCTACTCCTTTACCTGAGGCGGAATTAGTCGTTTCTGCTGGGAGAGGAATGAAAGGCCCTGAAAATTGGGGTATTATTGAAGAATTGGCTCAAACTATTGGTGCAACTACTGCCTGCTCTAGACCGGTAGCCGATTCGGGTTGGAGACCTCACCATGAACACGTAGGTCAAACTGGGGTTGCTATTCGTCCTAACTTATACTTTGCAATTGGTATTTCTGGAGCCATACAACATTTGGCAGGAGTCAATAATTCTAAAGTAATTGTTGTTATCAATAAAGACCCAGAAGCCCCTTTCTTTAAAGAAGCTGATTATGGGGTAGTGGGAGACTTATTTGAAGTCGTTCCTCGGTTAATTGCTGCTTTGAAGTAATATGTTAAAAGTTTGAATGTATAAACAACTTAAAAAAGGTTGTTTATGTAAAAAAAATATTTTTATTTTTTTATCGAATCTGTATACTAAATGTTCTCTATTTCGCATTTAGTATACAGATTCTTTTTTTGCAGAAAATTAAAACCTCCCAAAATACTCATTTATTATATTTTACATTATTTGAAAAGAAAGTACTTAATCAAAATTCCCATTTTACTATGAAAGTCTCATTTCTCTTTGCATTGAGTTTTTTTGCGATAACTACAGTCCAATCTCAATGTTTATTAGGTGACTGTTTCGATGGTTTAGGCACTTATCTATACCCCAGCGGAGCAAAATATGTAGGTCAATTTAAGAATGGCAAAATAGAAGGTAAAGGTACTTTGTATTTTAGTAATGGTAATATTTATAGAGGCAATTGGAAAGATTATTACCGAGAAGGAGAGGGCGAATTGCAATTTAATGACGGAAGTAAATACTCTGGAAACTTCGAAAAAAGTAAATTTGAAGGTCATGGTGTTTTACTGTACCCTAACGGTGATAAATATGAAGGTAATTGGAAAGAAGACTTATCAAATGGTGAGGGCATTTACTATTTTATAGACGGTGACAGGTATGAAGGTAACTTTAAAGATGGCGATTTTGATGGTTTTGGTACTATGTTCTATAAAAATGGAGCAAAATATCAAGGAAATTGGGCTAATAATAAAAAGCATGGTGAAGGTAAATTCTTTAAAGTAAATGGAGATGAAGTTGCGGGAGTATGGCAGACTGGAAAATTCAAAAAGAAAGACAAAGTAATTGTGAACAATAAGCCTTCTGAAAATGCATCTTACGGAACGTATCTATATAATTCGGGAGATAAATATGTTGGTGAATTGGATAATGGCGAGCCAAAAGGAAAAGGAGAACTTCATTATCAAAATGGTGATAGATATGTCGGAGAATGGGATTTTCATGCTCCACATGGAAAAGGCGTAATGTATTATCACTATGGTAGAACAGTGGGTGGACTATGGTCATATGGGACATTAAAAGAACAAGAAACAATAAATGGTGCTCCCGTTGCTACCTCGCCTGTAGATGTTGATGATGATAACAAAGTAAAAATCAGAGTTTTAATTGTAGGTGTTTCTAATTATATCCACATGCCTGCATTGAAATTTACAGATGATGATGCGTATCAAGTCTATGCTTTTTATAAAAGCCCTGAAGGAGGAGCTTTGCCCGACGACCAAATAAAAGTATTGATTGATGATACGGCAACTCGAGAAAATATTATTAAGGAGATGAGAAGTACTTTTCTGAAAGCAGACGAAAACGATGTTGTGGTTTTATACTTTTCGGGACATGGTTTAGACGGTGCCTTTTTACCTTTTGATTATAATGGATATGAAAACAAGTTAGGACATGATGAAATTAAATCAATAATTGAAGAATGTAAAGCTAAGCATAAGTTAGTAATAGCAGATGCTTGCCATTCGGGGAGTTTATCTGCACAATCTTTATGGGCGGCTAAGTCAATCAATCAAGAAAGAATGGATGTGTTTTATTCTGAATTTGAAAATATTTCGGGAGGATTAGCATTACTTTTATCTTCCAAACAAGAAGAATATTCTTTAGAGGACCATGGCCTACGTCAAGGAATTTTTAGTCACTTTTTAATCAAAGGACTTAAAGGAGAGGCTAATTTAAATGGTGATGATTTTATTACGATTCAAGAAATCTCAAATTTTGTAAGTCAAGAAGTTCGAAACTACACTAATAACGTTCAAAACCCAGTAATAAATGGCAAGTATAATTCTCGGATGCCTATAGCTTTTAGGTACTAAATAACTTTTTTAGATACAAAATAATGGTAATTTAGCACTTTTATATTCTAATCAATATATAGATATGAGTGCTGAATTACCATTTGTTGTTTTAGCTTCCAAGTCTCCACGAAGAAAGGAATTATTAGGAACATTAGGTTTTGATTTTAGAACCGTTTCTTTTGATGCTGATGAAAGTTTCCCAAACGAAATGAAAGTTGAAGGGGTAGCAGAATTTATAGCCAATAAAAAGAAAAAAGCTTTTGAAGGTGATCTGAAATATAATGAAGTTTTATTAACGGCGGATACTGTTGTTATCGTTGATAATGAAATTTTAGGTAAACCAAAATCAGAAGAAGAAGCTCTGGAAATGATAATGAAGCTTTCCAACAAATCTCACCAAGTCGTAACGGGAGTTTGTCTTTCCAATAATCAAAAATCAATCTCATTTAGTGTGATTTCTAATGTATGGTTTACCAAAATATCTGAATTTGAAGCCAAATATTATATCCAAAATTATTCTCCACTCGACAAAGCGGGGGCTTATGGTATCCAAGAATGGTTAGGCTATTGCTTTGTTGAAAAAATTGAAGGCAG
>CALAJP010000259.1 GCA_937922815.1 uncultured Saprospiraceae bacterium | reverse complement strand
GTAATGATGTGGCATTTAGATTTTAAAATAGCATTTATAAATGCCTGATGTTGAGGAGTTACCTTTGACCAATCCTGAAATCTACCGCCGTAGCTACTATGAATATCTAAACACCCACCAGTTCCATTCCATTCATGAGATACGGAATCTATGATAATCACCTCAACATTTGAATTTTCACACGTCTTAATGGCTTCAATATACCTAGAAGGGGAATATGGTTCATTTAGATCTAATACGTTGAAATTACCTAAATCTGAGTACATATTAGAGCTACCTTGCTCAGAATCAATGACAGCTATCTTAGACCAGTCTTTTGTCATTCCATAAGCAAGAAGGAGAGCTGAATAGGTTTTACCAAATCCGCTAGGTCCAGATAAGCCTATTCTGAGTTTTACATTTTGTTTTTTACTTTGTTTCAATTTCATTTTAATAATTTTAAAGATTTATTTTAATTGTGATATACCTGGAGGTAATGAACTATTAGCTTTATAATGTCTAGCTCCAGGTATTTTTAAAAGTTTTTGTAAATCAAAAAAGGTTAGCTCATAATTGAACTAACCTTTTACATTTCTTGAAGATAATTATATGCTACAATAGATATATTTGTATGTAATTAATGCCGTAGGTTGAGATTAGAGGTGTCTTATATTTGTTCATTGAAACTTTAAAGAAATGTTTTGTATTATTATCAATTGGATGATTGTAATCATCTAATATTTTCTTTTCTCTTAGAAGTTTGAGTAATTTATTTCTTCCTAATTCCTTTTTATTTATAATTTCAGAAGCCTCTTTAAAATTAAAGAACTCATTCTCTCCAATATATACATCATCGTTAACTGTATTAAAAATCATATCTTTTTATTTAATTAAGCTATTTTATTTCATTTCAGGTTCTTGTAATAATTTCTTCATTTCAGAATCAATAGTTTCATTAGTGTGTTTCTTTAAATATGAGTTGGTAATTTCTAAACTTTTATGGCCCATAGCGTCACTTATGACATCTGTAGAAACACCTGCAAATTTTAAGTTGGTGGCAAAACTGTGTCTTATAGTATATGAAGTAACATGCTTTTGAACTCCTTGTATTTGAGCTATTTTTTGAAGGTCTTTGTTAAATTTATCTAATGCAGTTAGTTTTCTGTTTTCTATTTGCTGGGGAGTTGAGTTTTCATTTAAAAGAATAGGGAATACATATTTTGAATTTCTATTTAGATTTTTATAGTACTCTAATATTTTTTTTGCTGGCTCTAGGATTTCAATTGAAAAACTACCTTTAGTTTTTGATCGTATGTAATTAATTCTATTGCCACTAATGTTTTTCCACTCAAGCTTAAGCATATCAATAAAATTCATGCCACCTGTGTAATAGCTAAACACCATGTAGTTTATAGAGTCTATTAAGTTTGGGTTAGTATATTTATCAATTGATTCTAGCTTCTTAAATTCATTTCTAGTTAAAGCCTTTTTATTAGAACCCTTTTTAAATTTTGATATTTTATAAGCTTTAAACGGATAATACTTTTCATCAACTACACCTCTTTTAATAGCATTGTTAAATAAAGCTCTGATTTCTCTCATTTTTAAGGCAATACCACCATCAGTATTTTTGTTACTTCTTAAAGCTGTTTCATATTTTTCTAATAATGTTGGATTTAATTCTCTAAAAAGAAGTTTCTTATCCGTATAGTATTTAAAAAAAGAAGTATAGGTGTCTTTGTAAGCTCTTGCATTTCCTGTTCTTCCAGCCTTGTTGAGGTCATCGATTTTTTCTAACCAAAATTCTGATACTGTAATTTTATTACTTGCTTTACCTCTAAACTTATCTTCAAATTGATTTAATGTAAAATCAATGTCATCTAAATGAAACTCATCTATGATTTTTAAGGCTTTGTCTTTAAGTTGAAGTAATACTCTATTTCTTTGTGAAACGTTTGGGTAACTTCTTTTAAACTCATTCTTTTTATCATCCCAGTCTTTAAGTTTACAAGTAAGTTTTAAAGTTATAAGCTTTGATTTTCTATTTTTAGTAATTCTTAATACTAAAGGGTATTCTCCTTGTTTGTTTGCCGTTTTTCTTAGTGTAATATTGATAGTTGCCATGGTGGATTTATTTTTTAGCGCAACTTTTTCTATTCTTTTATTATACTATATATAGTTTAGAAAAGGTTGCGGTATTTTTATTTTAAAGTATTATGGAAAGCGTTGGTTAAATCGTTGTTCAGTTGTTGTTTTAAAGAGTCTAATTTGTATTTAGCTATTAGCTTTTTAAACTTAACCCACTGCCTATGTTTGACATGCTTTCCTTTGTTTTTTAGTAGGTTTTCCCAATAGTTATGACTGAGATATTCTGTTAGCGTTTTCTTGTCTGGCTCATAGATATTTTGATAATCATCGATAATAATTAACTCCTGAAATTTTTTAAGAAATATTTGAAATAGTAATTCGTGATTTTTTTTATCTAAAAGATGGTGTGGTTGAGTTATATGCTTTTTATATTGTGACTTATGGAGCAATAATTTAAACTTCAAGTTGTAAGCTTGATTATTACTCTTTTCTGCACTAATGGTCAATGTGTACTCTCCATAAACAAATTTTTTGAGTTCTACCTTTTTCTTTTTTTTATCATGATTATGGTTGTAGGTTTTATTCTTGTGTATGATAATATTATTGCGAATAATATCTTGTCCTCTATCTGAAGTTGGGATATTTAAACAAAGGGTTATCTGTGATATTGTGTTAGTTGCAAAGTCTCTGTCTAATCCGTGGACATATCTCAAGCTACTTTGTAAGTCGCTGAATTTTATATTTTGATCTTTACTAATCTTGTATTGGTAAACCTCATTACATATCATTTTAGAGATACCTGTAACAAAACCTCTATATTCATCTATTTCAAAGAAAACACCATTTTTTTGGCTTGTTATAGGATACGCTTCCTTTTTTGTTACAGGATTAACAGATATGCTAACATCATCAAAAATTTTACCGTTTAATATTAGGATTTCAATTTTAGCCTTACTCTTAAAGTAGGTTCTAAATATTTCTATCATCACAAAGACTATTTAGTTCTACTTAAGTAGCGTTCAACGTCATCTTGTGCTTCAGAAATTGATTCAATTTTAGAATCATATATCCATTGATCTATTTCAGTTCTTTTGAAATAAATCTTTTTACCTCCAGGTGTATAGAATGGTATTTGTCTCTTACTTGTAAGCTTGTACAAGTAGGATTTAGAAATTTGTAAATAAACTACAGCGTCTTCTACACTTAAAATTTCTTTATTGCATAAATTACCTTCTAATAGAAGTTTCTTTAACTCCTTAATTTCATTTTGAATGAATTCCATAATTTTTGAAAAATTAGGAATAGCCGACTATTCTTAGTTACGATACAAAGATGTGTTAGAAGTGTAGATTTATATCTTTACTATACCTTGACTGTATGGTAAAGGTATATTTAGATTGAAGAAATTATAAGGTCAATTTTGTCCTTTGAAGTTACATTTTTAGAGACAGTAGATTTTGATTGTTTAAGATTAATAAATTTATCACCATTATTGTCTCTAAATACATATTCGATGTACTTGCTTAAATCAGTAATAATTGAACTCTTTAAATATTTTTTTTTGACGAGTTCTTCAATAAAATAGAATAGTGATGTTTTACTTACGAATTTGTTTTTGCCTACAATTAACCAATAAATTCCGTTTTTTACTTCTCTACCAGTAAGAGAATTAATGAAATCACTTTTATTACATTGTATGAGTGGAGGGTTCTCTGTAAGTAAAGTATATAGTTTTTCTATTATAATTACCTGTTTTTCTGGTGATTCAGAGATTATATTAAATGAATAATTGTGTTGAAAGTTAATGTTAGCTGGCTTTAGATAATAGTCTATGAATTGACTAATTTCTTTTAAAGAATTTTCTAAAAAACTAAATTCTTTAATGTTTTTAAAATATAGAAATTGATTAATCTTAGCTTTTAAAAATTCAGCATACCCTTTTACTTCTTTCTTGTTAGAAAAACGTTTTTCAAATCCCAATTCAATAAAATCTTTTGTTTTTTGAACTTGAGAATTTATTTTATTTTTGATTGAATTTTCAAAACTGTAATACTCAACCTGAGATTCACTGTTTAAAATCTCAATGATGTGTTTTTCTTTATTTATAGAATAGATATTTAGTTCTTCAGAAATAGCGTTACTATAGAAATTATCTAAGTCTTTTTTAATTTCTTCCTTGAGATACCAGTCAAAAAATTTAAAAGGATGTTCTTGCGTGCTTTGCATAGCTTAAGACTAAGGAATTGCATTTGTCTTTGATTACCTATAGTAACTTTTAAATATAGAAAATGTTTGACATATGTTTGACAATTGAACACAAAAAAAGCCTCACATTTCTGTAAGGCTTTGATAATTAAGTGGTCCCACTTGGGCTCGAACCAAGGACTTTCTGATTATGAGTCAGATACTCTAACCAGCTGAGTTATAGGACCAGAATTAAAAATATCAAAACTGATATAAAATTCGGTTTGCAAATGTATATAATTGCCGCAAAGCTT
>CALAJP010000258.1 GCA_937922815.1 uncultured Saprospiraceae bacterium | reverse complement strand
CAAAAAACCACGTAAATATTTTATGCTTTCAATATTTTCCTTGTTTTTATCGCTTCGTGGTCGCTATACTTTTAAGGGTTTAGAGCGTTATAGTTCAAGGAGTGAAAAAAGCTATCGTCTTCATTTTGAAGAAGAATTTGACTTTCTTGAATTTAATGCTACACTTTGTCAGTCCGAATTATCAGAAGAACTGATTATAGCTTTTGATCCATGTTATTTACCAAAAAGTGGAAAACATACTCCCCATATCGGCAAGTATTGGAGCGGTTGCTTGGGTCAAGCGGTAAAAGGTATTGAAATTGGTGGATTAGGTGTTGTGGATATCAAATACAATACAGCTTTTAATTTAGAATCCGTTCAAACTCCAAGTCCTAAAATGCTATCTACACAAGAAAAGACATTAGTTGACCACTATGCTCAAGTAATCTTACACAGAGCAGAAACATTATGTAAACTGTCCAACTATTTGGTAGTAGATGGTTACTTTGCAAAGAAAGCGTTCATTGACCCAATACGTAAGCAAACAGAAATACATTTGATTTCAAAACTTAGAAAAGATGCAAATTTAAAGTATCTGTTCACAGGTGTTCAAAACGCAGGTCGTGGTAGACCCAAGCAGTATGATGGTAAAGTAAATTGGAATCAAATTAACAAAAACAAATTCCAACAGGTTCACCAAGACAATCAAGTCATTATTTATGAAGCCACGTTATGGGCTGTAGGTTTGAAACACAAGTTTAAAGTTGCCTATGTTGAATTTTTGGATAAAGGAAAGCCAACCAATCGATATGCTATATACTTTTCTACTGATTTAAATTTGGATGCTTTTACTATTTATAAATACTACAAAGCTCGGTTTCAGATTGAGTTCTTGTTTAGAGATGCCAAACAATTTACAGGTTTAACTCATTGTCAAGCTCGTAGTGAAAATAAAATTCATTTTCACACTAATGTATCCTTAACTGCTGTTGGAATTGCTAAAATAGTGCACTATATCCAAAAGAGTAAAACAGATAAAAACACCTTTTCTATCGCCAATATTAAAACATCATATTTCAATGAAATTATGTTCAATTTATTTTTAGATAACTTTCAAATTGACCCACACTTGATTAAAAATAAACTTGCTATTGAACAGTTCATTAACTTTGGAAAGATTGCTTCTTAATTTCTTACCGAACTATTGACAAAGTAATATTTCAAAAAAAGATGAAGAAATTTATTTTTTAATTATTAGCTAATCCAGAAGGAACAAAAACCACTTTTGTTTTACGGTTTAGTCTATGACAGCTTTCGTCGTTACAGTTCACGTCTGCTTGTATTTCGCCATGACTATGAGTAGTAATCTGCTTATTTTTAACTCCTTTTGATTTCAAATATTTCATTACAGATTTACTCCTTTTAGTGGCTAATCTTTTATTATAATTTTTACTACCTCTACTATCTGTATAAGATTCTAAAATAACTACAGACTCTTTGTTGTTAACTAATTGATTGACTACGGCATTCAATTCTTTAAAATATTCGTTCTTAACCCTGTATTTATCATAATCAAAATATACAATCACAGCGTTAGACGTAAGTGTTGACTTTGTATCTTTAGAATCAATCGTTGATGTATTAATAGCCATTGTTGCTACATCCCATGTTTCTCCTGACGAATTTACAAAAGTAGAAAGAGCTTCACTATCATCACTAGATAAGTTTAATTCGAACGTTAAATAATTTTCGTTCGCACTTACTTTATTACCATCTACTTCAAAGTTATTTTCATTAATCTTTTTACCATCAAAAACAATATCATATTGATGACTTTCAACAACATTAGACAATAAATATGCTTGGTCTATACTTATTTTAATTTCTTCGCCCGAGGTTCTATCAACAACCTTAACCAATTCTGAAATTACGCCTGCTGGAAGTTTGACTCCATTGTTTGTAAACTCAAAATGAATAGGTGTAATTCTTTTCATTGTCACATGATGTGTTTCTGGCACATTAGTGTATTCCTCCATGGGTTCAATGATGATGGTATTATCTACATAACCACTCTTGATTACCTTGACGGTATATTCTACAAACGGTTTTGCCTTAAAACTTACAATTGCACTATCTTCAGAAACCCCTTCAAAATGTAAATCTCCTTCCTCTGAAGTGATATGTAAGTCAAATTTGGTGTTGGTTAGTAATTGACCTTCTCGAACGCCATGAATTTGTAAGTTTTTATCTACAATTCTATCAAAAACATTAATAGAACTATCGGCAGTCCATCCATAAATTTCATCACTTAATGATTCTCCTTTTCTGTTAGATGTAAAAAATCCTTTTTTGAAATACCCATCTATTGTGAAACCAAAATCGTCATATCTTGAATTATACGGATATCCCATATTAACACGATGTCCCCAAAAGGTTTCGAGTTCGGCAGAAACTTTACGAACCGCAAAAATATCTAGACCTCCAAATGTTTTGTGCCCATCAGAGGCAAAAAACATGGTACCACTAGAATGTAAAAAAGGAAAAAGTTCGTTGCCTGCTGTATTGACACTAGGGCCTAGGTTAATCGGTTTTGACCATTTACCGTCTTTCCATTCAGATACATAAATATCCATTCCTCCAAAACCGCCTTCACGATTACTGGCAAAATATAGTTTATTTTTATCTTCGGATAAAGTGGGGTGTGTACTGGTAACATTTTCTATATTAATATCTAAAGGTTGAAAATCGCCCCATTTATTATTCTTCAACCTTGCAGTATACAATTGGAGTGGGCGTACTTCGTCTTTTTCTAATTCGTCGTTATTATTAAATGAAAAAACCATAGATGTGTCACTAATAAAAGCAGGGGTTCCGCTATGAACATTCTTCTTGAAGTCCCCCTTCAAAGCTTTTAAGTTAGTAATTTCATTATTATCTACATCATAATCTGCTTTGTAAATAGAGGTATATCCTTCAAATGTTTGAGGGTCGTATTTTTTTATCAAAGACCAACGATACCTATTAGAAGTAAAATAAATATCATCATCATAAAAGAATGCATAAAAATCTAATTCGTTCGAATTTAAACCTTCAATATCAATCAACCGCATAGGGACTTCCTCTACGTAGAAATTCTTAATTTCATCACATGATTCATAAAACGTTAAACTAACCTCGCCATTCGACCTTTTTTTATATTCATCAAACCAAGTAATAGCATCATCGCATTTGTTGTTGGTCAAAAGCATTTGAGCGTAGTGATAATAATTTATATCGTCTATACTTTGGTTTAGAATTTGAGAATACCAAAATTCTGCTTGGATTGTTTTGCCATTAAGTCTGTTAGAATGTGCCCTAGTTTCAGCTAAATCGAAAGTATATTTTTTCTTTTTTTTCAGCCTCGTCAATTCTCTCGCCTCTTGATTATATATTTGATCTTGGATAAGAATATCATTATTCGAATATTCAAAATTATTATCCTCCTCAAGACTTATATCCCTTAGAATAGAATTAATTTCAGCATCGGCGCTTTGAGCAATGATATTTGAGTTATAGAAACTCGATAAAATTACAATTGAAAATAAAATCTTTTTCACGTCTTGACAGTTTAGTTCAGGAGAATAAAATTCAAAAAGCGTACCTAATAATGAACTTTCAGTCAATTTTTACGATGAAAACTAAATTTTTGTTTGCTTTAATAGGCGAAAAGAAAAACAATTCCCTCTTTTTTGTTGCCTACGGTACGTCAAATGAGAGCCCCACTTAGATAAAATTTTTGTCACTATTGTTAACCCTAAACCTGTGCCTTCTATTTGGTTGTCTCGTTTACCTCTAACGAATGGTTCACAAATATTATCCAAAATATTATCATCTATGTGTTCGTTACCGTCAATAATAGCTACTTCGATATACGAACCACAGTCATTCAGAATTACTCTAACGCATGCTATTCCATCAGACGGTGCGTATTTTATGGCATTAGAAATCAAATTTGAAAATACACTAATCGCCTCATTTAATGATACTTCATAGGTATCTAAGGGGGGTAAATTATTTTCTAAAGTGACAATTGCTTTTTTCAATATAATATAAGGGTACAAATCGTTAATCGCTAAGAGGTAAGCATCTTTGATCGAAACATAATCCTTATTATCTCTCTTGCCTATTTCTACTAATTGTTGAAAATTTAGGAACATTTTTTTCAATCTTTCAACCTCGAAATCTATTTGTTTATTATAGAAAATATGCGAATGACCTAAGGTGTGTTTACTAGCTTCTGAATTATATAAAGCTATCGTCCTAAGAGGTTCATTTACATCATGACAAAACCGTTGTATTAAATCAGCAACAAAGTTTTGATTAGGTTCGCTTGTAGCTAAAAATGATTTTGACTTTGTTTCAATTTTGGAATTTTTTCCATTTTTTACAAAGTGTTCTTTTTTTTCTACTTCATTACTATTTTTTCCTATTGAAAACATTAATTTAGTCATCGAGCTACTGTTATCATCTAATTTTTCTTTTAAAAAATCACATGATTTATTTGGCAATTCTTTCATTTTTTGAGTTAGGGTCTATATTAACTCTTTTCTAGATGCAAAATTTATACTCAGCAAAGTAGTTAAAATTACTTTCAGGGTGCGGTTGTGTTGCAATGCACTAAAAACAAGTAATTAATAAATTTAAAAATCAAATATATAACTATTTTAGCACATTATCAACCCCCATAGATGGACTAATAGACCAAAAACAGATAGATTATCAGTGCTTCCCAATATATCAGTATGTTAGCTACTCAAAAAATTCCTTTACAAACAATTTTACAAAACTTCTTAATAAACATTATTTCTTCTTCAGTAACAACAACGCGTCTTTAAGAATAAAATGAATGGTTTTAATAGGAAGATCTTCCTCTGGATTAATTCGAAGGATTTTCATTCGTTTTCGATTCCCTTTTTCTAATGCAGGGTGATTTAATTTATTTCCATCTACCCACAACAAATAAGGTTGTATCGTTTTTTTATCTAACCAGATATAACAAAAATGTCGATTTGAATAGCAAAAACAAGGAGCCCCATATTTTTTGGTTTCTACAATATTCTCATCAAAATTTAGGAGAATACTTCTCAATGCCCACATACAGCTTGCATTAGACTCTGTTTGGTTGTTATAATAATTAGTATTTGAAGTTTCCAAAATTGAATTAATTTTTCACTATTAAACATTATCACAAATGGGGTTTTATTTCAATCGAATAAAGCACAGAACCTAATCCCCATAGGTATAAAGATGGGTACTAGACGAAGAGTGAGGTAAAAAGAACATTTTTAATCCATATGAATTCATTCGTAATAATTCCTATTATAATATTCACTTAATTATTACTCATTATTGAACCTTCCAATTAATTAGATTGAGACAAGGCATAAATAGCAAAAGATGCCAACCAATGTTCTCCTTCATAGTTACCGTCAAACAATAAGGGCAACGAGTATTCAATATGTTTATCCGCCAATGCTATCAAGTGATTATACTCCTCGTATTGATTTGCCAAGCCATACATTACCCATGCCCTACTCAGATTTAACCCATCTAAATGAACAAAATGCCCGTCGGTTCTATCTAACACTTCACCTACCGCCATTGAAAATTGAGAAGATTCTAAAGTAGGCATAAAATTACTTACCCATTCTTTAAACGCTACCTTACTCAATACTCTCCTCATTATATCAATTTCTTCTAAACAAGGCGAAAGAAAATCCGTTCCACTAGGCTCCCAAGTCAGGGGACAGTTGGCGTCATTTAGATAAAATTCTTTCGCTTTATCACGAATCACTGCCTGAAGTTGTTTGTTGTTTTTCAAAACGGCGTAATCCCATGCAAACGCTAAACCAAAGCCCGTATTAGAATGTGTACCTGCACGAATAGGATACCTTAAGTTGGGTAAAAAATCAATATATTTCTGAGCAATTAATTCTGTTAATGGCATCAAATTAGCATTCAATTTCTTTGCTAATGGATCGTCCCATGTTTCTAGCTCTACGGCTAGTTTCAACAACCAAGCCCAACCGTATGTTCTTTCATAAGATTTATTATATTTCTTTTTAAAATAGGCTACTTCTATAGAAATATTTTCGGCGGTCATATTTTCAGTAAGCATTTCTCGTATTTGATCAGCATTATCCAAATTGGCGTATTCTTTCAATAACTTCACCAATGACCAATGTCCATGAACAGCAGAATGCCAATCAAAACAACCATAAAAAGCAGGATGTAAGGCTTTCGGACTTTCTAAATCATTTACTGTGCCTAATACTTGACCTAATTTGTTAGGATATTCTGTCTGAATACACTTAATCGGTAATGTTGATAACTTATTCGCCTGTGCTAAGCTTAACTCAAAATTAGATTTCATTATTTTCTTATCAATCGATTTAGAGTTCGAATTATTTAAACTTGAGTCACTACAACTCAAAGCCAACATCAACACTAAACAAACAAAAACACCTTTCATAATTAGACCGTTTAAATCAAAAATTATAATTTAACATTATTACCTTTAAGTTAAAAAATATTTCATACATAAACTTAAAACACGATGCAAAATACTCCAACAATTGGAATTTTAGGAGGCATGAGTTCTGTAGCTACTGCTGAATATTATCGCATTATTCACGAAAAAGTAAAAAAGGAATTGGGTGGTCATCACGCTCCAGAACTTTTAATTAGAAGTGTAAATTTTGCCCTTATCGAAAAAATGATAAAACAAAATAACTGGACCGCTATGGCTAACTATTTAGCTACCAATGCAAAAAAATTGGAAAAAGGGGGCGCATCATGCGTTATGATGGCATCAAATACGGTTCATAAAGTAAGCCCTGCCATTAAAGAAGCCTTGTCTATACCTTTCCTTGATATCTTTGATTGCACAGCCGAACAAATAATCCAAAATGGCATGCGTAAAGCTGGACTATTGGGAACTTTCCCTGTTATGGACGATGTTTTTTATAGCAATCATTACGCTACTCAAGGGGTCGAAACGATATCGCCTAACGAAGTTGATAAAATAGAAATTAATCGAATTATCTTTTCAGAACTAACCCGTCAACAATTCTTAGCTTCTTCTAAACAGTACTATATTAATGTTATAAAAAAATTAGTAGATGCAGGTGCCCAATGTATTATTTTAGGTTGTACTGAAATAAAATTACTCATTCAATCAGAAGATGTGCCTTTTGTTCCTTTATTTGATACGCTCGAAATCCATTGTGACAAAGCGGTTGCCATTACAACGGGAAAATTGATTTTACAGAACCTACGCTAACCAACAAAAAACAGTAGGCTTTTTGTGCAAATCAGGCAATTCTTTCATCGCTTTCCAATCTTTAATTTTTAACGTTTTAATATATTGGCTAGGCAACGATAGTTCTGATGCTACCGTAAAATAGGTGTTTGAATTCAAGTTTTTGATTGCCGTTTCTAAAAATCGATTATTACGATAGGGTGTTTCTATAGCAACTTGCGTAGTATTGGTTTTTCTTGAAATATCTTCTGCTTTTTTCAAAGCACGTCCCAATTCATCAACTTTCACAGGCTGGTACCCTAAAAAAGTAAATTGTTGTCCGTTTAGTCCACTCCCCATTATCGCCAAAATAATAGAAGTAGGCCCTACTAAAGGAAAAATCATTACATCTTTTCGGTGAGCCGCAGCTGCCAACATCGCACCAGGGTCAGCAACACCAGGACATCCTGCTTCTGACAAAAAACCAACATCATGTCCCTCAAATATAGGTTTCAAAAATTCACTCCAATCATTATCTCCATGTTTGTCCAACTCAATTATCATAATTTCTGACATAGGATAAGGCGTACCCGCAACCTTTAAGAACTGACGAGCTGTTTTTGCCCTTTCAACTACAAAATATTGTATATTCTTTATTCTTTCTAAAGTTGCTTCTGGTAATAAACTTATATTTTCATTTCCTAACAAACAGGGAATCATGTATAAATTTCCTAACGTTTTTCTTTTATTCATTTCTACAGTAATTTAAAACCAACGTTTTTTAATTTTTTTTGACTATTTAGCCCGCATATTCCGTCACTAATATCACATAATCAAATAAGAACTATTGCTTAGCATTTCTCTTATAATTTAACATAATAGATGAAATATTACGAAAAATCGAGCAATTTTTGTTTTTTTCTTATAATAATTAGAATTAAAATCATTATTTTTTCTTCTATTAAATATCTTTTTCGTTCTTCAAAGAAAACCTAAACGAGAATATGCTAACTTATTCATGTCACAAATTCTTGTTTTTCTACACAAAAAATAAACATCCCTCCACTATATTGAGTTTATAATTACGAGGTAATTTAATTTTAATTTTTAAAATAAAATACTTACCAAATAATTAGGCAATTTTGAATTAGGGTGTTATGCTAATGGTTAGTTCGGTAATACGATCTAACCATTTTTTATTTCTCCTCGTATAGTTTTATAAACACACAAATTGCTCCTCTCTCTCCTAAAAAATGGAACTTAAATATTTAAGTTTAAATAAAAAAATTAATCCTCAATTTAAAATTCGATACAAACCAATATTTGTCGAATTTTACATGAATTAATCATTTCATTGAAATATTTATTCGTAATCCTATCTATAATTAAAAAAAATAGAAAAATACTACACATAGTTTGCTTTTAAAGCATTAGTAACATACCTTTGTTTTAGTTAACAAAGACAACTATTTTAATAAACCAAAAATTTCAAGTGAAACAGGAAAAGATAGGGATACAAGGTGTTACGGGAGCGTTTCATGAAATTGCGGCTCGCCACTATTTCAAAGAGCAACCTATTGAAATTGTACCTACTGATACTTTTGATAACTTAATTGAAGAATTAGAAACATCAAGTACAGACACTTCTATGATGGCTATTGAAAATAGCATCGCAGGTAGTCTTTTAGGCAATTACTTATTGTTGGTAAACGCAAAAGTGAGTATTGTTGGCGAAATTTTCCTACGTATTCGTCATAATTTAATGGCATTACCAGGTATTAAAATAGAAAACATAAAAGAAGTTCATTCTCATCCTGTGGCATTGGCTCAATGTAAACCGTTCTTGAAACAGTACCCACATTTAAAGTTGGTTTCTAGTGAAGATACCGCTAAAAGTGCAAAACTTATTCAAGAAAATAATCTCCAAGATATAGCAGCAATTGCTTCTTCTCTGGCTTCCAATCTTTATGGTTTAAATATTATTTCCCAGGGAATTGAGACTAATAAAATGAATTATACTCGTTTTTTAATACTCAAAAAAGAGTCTGCTTCTGTTGAACAATTCAACAAAGTAACTTTAAGTTTTTCAGTGAGTCACAAAGTGGGTTCGCTATACGAAATACTTGGTTTGTTCAAATATTTCAAAACTAATATGAGCAAAATCCAATCGGTTCCTTTAGTGGGGAGTCAAGGACAATATATATTTTTTGTAGACTTGATTATTGAAGACTTTGATTTGTATCCTTTGTTAATTGTGCAATTAAAAAAACATACTCAACGACTTAAAATTTTAGGTCAATACCAAAAAGGATTGTATTATGAGAGTTAAAACGGCTAGTCGTATAGCGGAAATACAAGAATATTTCTTCTCAAAAAAATTGAAAGAAATTGCAAAATTGAATCAGAGTGGAGATGCAGTTATAAATCTTGGTATTGGTAGCCCAGATTTACCTCCTCATACAGATGTTGTAGAAGAATTAAATCAATCTGCCCAACAAGATTCAGTACATGGATACCAGCCTTATGTTGGTTTGGCTGAACTGAGAGAAGCGATGGCTAATTTCTATACCCAACATTACGGTGTTTCTTTAAATCCTGTAAATGAAGTAATGCCGCTTATTGGTTCTAAAGAAGGAATTATGCATATTAGCATGACTTTTTTAGAGAAAGGAGATGAAGTTTTGATACCTAATCCTGGTTACCCTGCTTATGCAGCTACGGCAAAATTGAGTGGAGCAACTCCTAGATATTATAAATTAGACCCTGATAATAATTGGTTTCCAAATTTAGAGGAATTAGAAAAATCGGATTTGTCTAAAGTCAAAATAATGTGGGTTACTTATCCCAATATGCCAACTGGAGCACCTGCCTCTATGCAGATTTTTGAAGACTTAGTGGCTTTTGGGTTGAGAAATGACATTCTTATTGTCAATGATAATCCTTATTCTTTCATTCTAAATGATAATCCAAAAAGTATTTTGGCAGTAGAAGGAGCTAAAGAAATCGCGATTGAACTCAATTCGTTGAGTAAATCACACAATATGGCGGGTTGGAGAATAGGAATGATGATGGGAAATAAAGATTACCTTTCAGAAATTTTGAAATTCAAATCCAATATGGATTCTGGTGTTTTTAAACCCTTACAATTAGCATCTATCAAAGCGTTGAACCTTTCTACTGAATGGTTTTCTGAATTAAATAAAACGTATCGAGAAAGAAAAGAAGTAGCTTGCCAAATTTATGATGATTTGGGAGTTAGTTATGATTCTAAGGGCGAAGGACTTTTTGTTTGGGGTAAAATTCCAACCCAATATAACAATGGATTTGAGTTATCAGACAAATTACTTTACGAAGCAAGGGTTTTTATTACTCCTGGCGGAATTTTTGGTTCGCAAGGCGATAATTATATTCGAATTTCACTTTGTACTTCAACCGAAAAGTTAGAATTGGCAAGAACAAAGATTAAAAATTGTTTGCAATCTATTTCAAGCCTCAAAACTATATCGGTATGATTGTAACGGTGGTAGGAATAGGTTTGATAGGAGGTTCAATGGCATTAGACCTTAAAAAGAGAGGGTTTGCTGATCAAGTTATTGGTGTTGACAAAAATGAAGAAAACAAAAAAATTGCTCTTCAAAATAATCTTGTTGACAAAATACTCGATTTGGAAACAGCTGTTAGTCAGAGTGATATTATCGTTTTAGCAATTCCTGTTGGTAGTATGGTTACATTATTACCGAATATATTAGATTTAATCACTGAAAAACAAATGGTAACCGAAGTCGGTTCTACCAAAGAAATAGTATTGAAAAGCATTGATAATCATCCCAAAAGAGGTAGATTTTTATCATCGCACCCTATGGCGGGTACCGAATTTTCGGGACCTACTGCTGCTGTTTATAATTTATTCGAAGACAAATGCAACGTTTTTATTGACGAAAAATATAGTGATGCAGACGTTATAACTACTTTTCATAAGTTATTTAATGTATTGGGTATGAATAATGTAAACTACAATAGCGAAGAACACGATTTGCATACCGCTTATGTATCTCATATATCGCACATCAGTTCGTTTGCATTAGCATTAACCGTATTAGCAAAAGAAAAAAAACATAATAGAATATTTGAATTGGCAAGTGGAGGATTTGGCTCAACGGTTCGTTTGGCAAAATCGTCTCCCGATATGTGGATTCCTATTTTTGAACAAAATAGAGATAATGTATTAGATGTTTTGGACGAACACATCAATCAACTTGCTCAATTTAGATCGTTATTAATAAAAAAAGATTTCAAAACATTTTATTCACTAATTGAAGAATCGAATCAGATTAAAAAAATTCTAAAATAATGGAAATGAATTTAAAACCTGCTATTGAACGCCGTGCTGGACATCCGATTGTTATCGCTGGTCCGTGTAGTGCAGAAACTGAAGCACAAGTAATGGCTACTGCCAAAGAACTGAAAGAAGTAGGAATTGATGCTTTTAGGGCTGGTATTTGGAAACCCAGAACTAGACCTGGTTCTTTTGAAGGAGTTGGTGTTGAAGGATTAACATGGCTGAAAAATGTTAAAAATGAACTAGGATTAAAGGTAACTACCGAAGTTGCTAATACTCAACATGTTTTTGAGGCATTGAAACATGATATTGATATTCTTTGGTTAGGTGCAAGAACTACAGTGAACCCATTTTCTGTTCAAGAAGTAGCAGATGCAATTCGTGGTGTTGATATTCCTGTATTAATCAAAAACCCAATCAATCCTGATTTGGCTCTTTGGAAAGGTGCTATCGAGCGTATTTACAAAGCTGGGGTTACTAGAATTGGGGTTATTCATAGAGGATTTGCTTTTCATGGGGCTAAGGATTACAGAAATGTTCCCCATTGGCAAATACCTATTGATTTAAAAAGAGAATTTCCAGATTTACAGATAGTTTGTGATAATTCACACATTTGTGGACGTAGAGATACTTTGTTTGATGTAGCTCAGAAAGCATTGGATTTAAATTTTGATGGAGTAATGTCTGAAATTCATATCGACCCAGATAACGCTTGGTCAGATGCAGCACAGCAAGTAACACCTACTCGTTTCCAAGAAATGGTTAATGATTTCAAAATTAAAGCAACTGGAAGTACAGCATCTGCTTCTGATTTGGAAAGTTTCCGCACTCAAATTGACGAAATTGATGAACAATTAATCAATCTAGTAGCTGAAAGAATGAAATTGGCTGAGAAAATAGGAGCGTACAAAAAATCAAATAATATCTCTATTCTACAAAGTACACGTTGGGAAGAGATTTTACAAAATGGTATTGCAAAAGGAGGAAAGAAAAACCTTTCTCCTAAGTTCATGGAAAGATTTTACAAGTCTATTCACGATGAATCAATAGACCATCAATCAAAACTTTAATTACGTTATTTTATACTTCTAAACCCTCTTGTTCTCAACTTGAGGGTTTATTTTTCAGTTAATTTCATTGGTAGGTTTCCATTAAAACTTCACAAAAGGTAACGTTTCAAAACCATTTTTATCTTGAATAGATAATAAATAATACCCGATTGGCAGGTTTTGAACATCAATTTCGAATAAGCCTGTCGAACTTGGAGAAACCATTTTTTTAGATTCTACTATTTTTCCTTCCACAGTAAAAATCGAAATATCATCTATTTTACCCGTTATTCTTTCCGATTGAATGAATATTTTTTCATTCGTAGGATTAGGAAATAATGATGCATCCAAATCAGAAATAAATTCATTTGCTACACTTATATTATTAATCTCAATACTATCAGAATCCGCTCCACAACGGTTTGATGATTCTAACACTACATCAAAAACGCCTTCTTCAAATAGATGACTGGGGTTAAGTTTTTCCGAGTTATTTCCATCTCCAAAGTCCCACAAATAGGTATCATTTGCATTCTCATTTTTGTTAGAAAAAAGATAAGTATTTGGTTCATTTTGTGTAAAAGAAATATCTGCTTTAGGAGAATTTACCACAGAAATATAATCTTCTTTGACATGAGAAAGGGTATCTTCACCATGAATTATATTCAATTTTATAACATAGTTGCCTTCATTTTTATAGAGAATTTTAGGGTTTCTAATTCTAGATTCGCTTGGTTCAGCGCCTTCAAATTCCCATAATAGATTACCGAAAGTAGTTTCTGAATCTGTATCAAAACTAATTTGTGTAGAATCACAAATAACCGTTTGGTCGGCAGTAAAATCAATTTCTGTATTTCTTTGAGTAGTGAAATTTGTTCTTATCCAAAAAGGATATTTCCAACTATCTTCATTGGCAATAGTTTGTACTTTTACAAAATAACTCCCTTTTTCAAGCAACTCATCAATCAATAGAGAACCTTCTCCTAAAGATTGTTTTTCAATAAGAACATTTTCATTTTCATCCAAGACAGAAACAGCCATTTCAGAAACAGGAATATTTGTTATTTCTATACTAAAATAACCAT
The DNA here is from genome assembly GCA_937922815.1 of uncultured Saprospiraceae bacterium. Lineage (GTDB taxonomy): Bacteria > Bacteroidota > Bacteroidia > Chitinophagales > Saprospiraceae > CALAJP01. The sequence goes on along the minus strand of CALAJP010000258.1, from coordinate 40,833 downwards.
CTTCGTCTAAGTTTATTTTGTAATAATCATTATCAATATTTTTATTTAGAACGGTATGATTGTTAGCTTGAATAGTACTTATCCCCATAGTCAATCCATTCAAATCCAAATTATAATACAAAGGCAAAATACCAGGTTCGTCCAATCCTCTAATCGTTTCAATTAAATTTACTTTAGGGATATCAGAATGAAAAGCAGCTACATCAAACCTATCGGCTCGTTGAGGAATCGAAGGCGGAGTTGGTTTTAAATAATTATTCAAATCTGCTCTGGCTGCAACTACTCCCCCATCGCCATTAAAATTTGGAAAATTATTACCCGTTCCAACGATTGTAGCATAAGCAATATCTTGAGGAGTAAATTTTTGATTTAAACCAATAATATTATCCCCAATTTTTCCATTCACATCTACATCATTATTATAAAAAAGACTAAAAAAGGACTCTCTCCCTCCTTCCAAATATTGCCCTCCATAAAAGAAGTTCCTGAATCGCAAATCGCGTATTGCTTCAGATTTTTCGTCATATCCAGCGAATAAACCTATATTTAAAATCGAAATATCAGTACCTCCGTGTGGTGATGCCAACGTCAGCACCTTTGCCACATGATGGTGTCCATCTTTTTGCCAATTATCCTCATTTTGAATATATTCTCTGGATGCTATTCCGCCCATGCTGTGTCCCACTAAAATGACTTTTTCAGCACCCGAAACTTGCAATATTTTTTCAATGGCATCTTTTAATGCCCATCCTTGCTTAACAACTGCGGATTGGTTACTTTGATTATTATTTAATGGATTCAAGTCTGTGTTTGTGTAAGGCGTTCCATTTCTATCCGCATCAAAATTGATGGTATAATATTCTGCACCTCTAAGTTGGGTCGTGTCTGTAAAGTGCAAAATATACTGGTCAGAAGTAAATTGATTGTGGTCGGGATTCAAACAATAATCTAGCCTTCCTCCATCTCTCCAGCCATATCGCTGTTCCGTTAACCGAGTAATATTATCCCAAACTTTATCATTGTCTGTCCACCCATGAATAAAAACAACAGGGTAAATTACTTTGCGAAGTGTAACTTGGCTAGATGGGGTCAGAAAGGAAATACAATTATTACTTTGGCAGTTATTTTGCAAATTGTTTTTACCAATCAAAAATTTCAGATGATGCTCTATTTCTGGATTTAAGTCACCAGAAGGATATATAAATTTTATGATTTCGGATTCGTAAGGAGATAATTGTTTTAAGGAAATTTTCCCTACTTCTTTTTCATCTAAATATGCATAAATAAAACCTTCTTCGCTTTTCTGATTAGCCGTATTGTCTACAAAAATGTAAGTATTTAATAAGTTGTCTTTTATTTCAAATTCTAATCGAGATATTGATAGTTCTGATTGTGCATTCAATGAATTGTTGAAAAAATACAAGAGAAAAGAAAGGTATAGTAGTGTTCTCATTGTTTTAGGTTTGATGCTATTACAAGTAAATAACAAAATTAAGATACTTAAACGTTCACCTTCGTTGATATTTTTTTAGGCAATACGAATTCCCGATATTAGAAAACGAAAACATTGAATGACTGCTCTACTTATCACACCACTTCTTGTTTGCCAAAATATCAGACTTACAATTTCGTATTTACCTTGTTATTAGTAACTTGAATGATATTTTTATATTTAAAGAGGTGATACATTAGGGAAATTAGGCACATACTTTGCATTCTCAATATTAGAAATCAAAGAAAATGCACAACCTAGAATCCATAAAACTATGAGACTATTCTTTTTAATTGCCTATGTTTTAATATGTAGTATTGAGACTATTTCTGCCCAACAACAATCCAGTTTTAGCCATAATATGCTCAATATGCAATCTTATAATCCAGGATATGTGGGCACTAGAGAAGCTATCTCTATCACTGCCCTATATAGAAATCAATGGGTAGGTTTTGAGGGAGCACCAACTACACAAACCTTAAACATACATGCACCAATGAGGCGCAAGAACATCAGCGTAGGTTTATCTTTAATAAATGACAAAATTGGTCCCATTAGAAATCAAAGTATTTCAAGTGATATTGCTTATAAAATAAGATTTAATAGCGAAAACTTTCTTTCTATTGGAATTAAAATGGGGGCAACTATTCAATCAAATAACGTAAGAAACCTCCAACATAATGATAATAACGATGCTGTTATCAATATAAAAAATACCTCAAGAACATTATTAAATATTGGTACCGGGTTTTATTATTATTCTAAAAAATATTACATAGGGGCGTCTATTACAAATTTGGTTCGAAACGACATTAACAACAGTACGGGGCATAAACAGAGTAGATCTAGTCAAGTTATGCATGGCTGGTTAGTAGCAGGTACCTATTTCGATATATCACATGCCATAGAATTCAAGCCAACAACGACTTTAAGAATATTGAAAAATGCCCCACTTCAAGTAGAACTAAATGGTACTTTTATATTTAACCAAAAACTAACAGCGGGTTTATTGTATCGCTCGGGAGACGGTATTGGAGCCTTGGCAGGAATATACATTAACCCTTCTTTATATGTTAGTTATGCGTATGATTATTCGATAGAAAACAAAACAGGGATTTACAACCAAGGAACCCACGAATTATTAATGACCTATGATTTATATAATAGTCCCAAGATTAGAATTCATTCTCCTAGATATTTTTAACAAGTATCAAAATATAATTTGGTTTCCTACGGTTAACAGCTTTTATAAATACTATGAATTTTCAGGTTTAAAGTTTATATTTAGTAAAAATAGCTGTTTTGACAAAAAACACGCTACCTTCTAATTATAATCTAATATTTCTATGAAATTTACTCGACTTTTTGATATTCTTGAGTACAATTATAATAATGTACCTCAAAAAAATTCTTTAGCATCCAAAAACCCTAAAAATAATACATGGGAATATATATCTAATAAAGAAGTATGGGAACTTTCCTTGTCATTAGCAGCAGGATTGTTGGCAGCAGGTATAAAAAAAGGAGACAAAATCTCTATTGTTAGTTACAAAAACCGTTGGGAATGGGCTATTGTTGATTTCGCAACTCAACTTGTGGGTATTATATCGGTACCGCTCTACCCTACCATTAGCAGTCGGGAATATGAATATATTTTAAATCAAGCCGAAGTCAAAGCCGTCTTTTGCGGTTCGGGCGATTTGAAACAAAAACTAAAAAGTGCTCAAGAGAACTGCTCATGCCTAACCACGATATATTCTTTTGACGATGAGAATAGTGAAACCTATTGGAAAAACTTATTAGTAGATGATTGGAAGCATATTATATCGCTTTCTAAACAAATAAAATCAGAAGATTTATTTACCATTATATATACTTCGGGAACAACAGGCAACCCGAAAGGCGTTATGTTAACACATCAAAACCTTTGTCATATAGTTAATGTCGTATCTCCAATAGTACCTATCGAAAGAGAAGACAAGGTATTAAGTTTTTTACCTTTATGTCATGTTTATGAACGTGCCGTTTATCATGTTTTACTATTCAAAGGAGCTTGTATTCACTTAACGGGAACAGATAGTTTGGGTGGCCCAGAGGGTGATATTGCCACGATAAAACCTGTGTTCTTTTCCACTGTTCCTCGACTACTCGAAAAAGTATATGAAAAAATATGTATCAAAGGAAACGAATTGACGGGTATCAAAAAGAAGTTATTCCTTTGGTCTTTAAAACTAGCTGAAACCTACGAACCTAACAAAAAGATGGGGCTTGTAGAAAAAGTAAAATGGAGTATTGCCGATAAGTTAATTTATAGCAAGTGGAGAGAAGCCTTAGGCGGAAATATTAGAATGATTTTTACAGGTGCTGCTGCTTGTCCTACAAAATTGCTGCGTTCTTTTTGCGGTGCTAAAATCCCTATTCGAGAGGGTTATGGTCTTACCGAATGTTCTCCTACCATTACCGTAAGTAGTTTGGATAAAGATGGGTTTATGCTTGGGAGTGTTGGTTTTGTTATTGATGGTTTAGAAGTTCTTATCGATAAAACCGAAGGAAATTTTATCATAGACGAAGGTGAAATTTTGGTCAAAGGACCCAGTGTAATGACAGGTTATTATAAAAATGATGCCGCTAATGAAAAAACATTTAAAACTATAAATGATATTCGATACTTAAGGACTGGAGATATTGGAAAAATAAAGAAACAAGCCAATAAAGACTTTTTAATTATTACAGACCGAAAAAAAGAATTGCTAAAAACGTCAGGAGGAAAATACGTAGCACCTACTCCAATAGAAAGTGCCTTAAAGGAAAATTTGTTTATTGAAAATGCCATGGTCATTGGTAATAATAGAAAATTTGTTTCCGCCATTATTTCTATCTCTAGTGAAATATTATTGAATTGGTCCAAAAAACAAAACCTTTCATTTCGTGATGCTCATGAATTGGCTCAAAGTCCAATTATCAAACAACATTTCAAACAAATTATCAACAAGGTAAATAAAGGGTTTAGCCATATAGAACAAATAAAAGAGTTCGTTCTGGTAGCTGACGAATGGAATAATAATAAACCTAATGGAGAAGAAACGGAGCTAACTCCAACGATGAAATTGAAAAGAAGGATTATTTTGAAAAAATATGCAGCTCAAATTGAATCCATTTACAAATAAAACTTTTCAGATATCCAGCAACTAAAAAGAGCCTTTCAGTAGTACAACTGAAAGGCTCTTTTATTGTGATTATTTGCAAATCTTATTTAAACTCAGCAGTATTTTTAGCTGGAGTTGTTTTCTCATTAGAAGGAGAAATAACATCTACAAAAGCACTATTTTTTTCATCAAAAGTAACTTCTTTACTTACCATTTTACCTGAAGTAGAACAAGTATAACTTTTGAAATAACTTACTTTACCCGAAGTAGAACATTCTCTTCTTTCGATGCTTTCGTCCATATTAGCTATTTTAGCGGCAGTTGCGTCGTTGAATTGCATAGTTTTCAAAGAAGCTGTTTTTCCTTTAGTGCATGTTTTAGCACAAGGTTTAGTACAAGATTTTTTTGCAGCAGTGCTTTTTGAACAAGCCTTAGCGCCTGCTTTACTTTTGCAACAAGCCTTACCTTCTTTAGTGCAAGCTTTTTTAGTAGCGTCTGCAGTACAACAAGCTTTTTTGCAATCTTTAGCACATTCTTTCTTTACAACTTCCATTGTTTCAGAAGCGGCTGCAGCAGCGTCAGTTTGAGCACTTAAAGCAATTGTAAAGGTAAAAAATGCTGCTAAAAATAATATTCTTTTCATAATTTGATGTTTTTTAAGGCTCTGAGTCTAGCCTCTATGTTTTAATAAATTTAGTCGTAAAGATACGCTTTTCGTCAGAGATTTTCAATATATAAACTCCAGTAGGGAAATTAGACGTTTCCAATGAAGGAGTTTGTAAATTTTCTTTAAAAAGCCTACGACCTGTCAAGTCATATATTTCAACATCAATTGCTGCATTATTATTGTCTACATCAATAAACAATTTATTCGATACGGGATTGGGGTATATTTTGTAAATACTTTCTTCTTCAATATTATCTGTATTGGTAACCATACTAGTGTCTACTTTTCCGCTAGCATCTGACTCTTTCGAATAATGAACTTCACGTAATAAAACTTCTCCTCCGCTATTAGGTTGAGTGACTTTAAGGATTGGGACTAAAGCAATATCATCTTCAAACTCTACCTCATATGAGTATGAGTCATAAATAGGATGTACCGTTCCAATTTCTTGAAATGATAATCCATTCGTAAAAAAGTCAGATTCATTATTTAATGCCGAAAAACCCAATTCAATCTTATATTCTAATTCATCATCAATAAAAGTAGACGCATCGAAAGAAAAATTATATTTCGTTCCTTTTGCGAATTCAATACAATCCATAAATATATAGGATTCTTTTAGCCCAGCCGTCGTATTCTCCGCTAATGATAAAGTTCCTCCTATTACTTCTGATTCTGCCCAATTAGTAAAATCCCAACTAGGCAAACTTCCTTCAAATCTTTCCACAACAGGTTGGTCAAGAGAATTACAACCTTCTAAGATGGGGTAAATAGCCTCTCCATGAGATAATAATGCATCCCTTAGTTCCACTGCTATTTGGGTCATTTTAGCGGTTTGCCCTTCTGTGAAGAAATACATACATTTATCATCAACATAATCCATAAAGTTATTCACCATTTTTGTATTTCCACAACTTAATACATCTGCCTGTGGGCAACCATAAGTAGGAGATTCACAATTTGGAGTATCTTCAACATTATCATCATTATCACAACTCTCACTCATTCCCCAAGGATGAAGTAATCCAAAATAATGTCCCAATTCATGAACAACCGTTCTTCCTCTCGAAACAGAATTGTTCCCCAAACGGCTTCTTTGCACTACTACTCCATCTTTGAATTTTCCCAATACAGAACGTGTAGGAAGAAAAGCATACCCTAACAAAGAACTTTCAGGATAATCAACAATCCAAACGTTCAAATATTTTTTGCTATCCCAAAAAGTATTTTGTTTGATTACATTATCAATGTAATCCATATCTTCAATTTCTGGAAATTCATGCCTTAAAATACCTTTTTGAAATTCTCCTTGAGGGTTTGTATATGCTAAAAAGAACTCGAAATTCGTTTCTCCAACTACATTTTTAAACTGGTCGGGAACGAGCCCAATTTCGGGATTCTGTGCGTTAAAGTCATTATTCATTGCCTCCAATTGTTCAAAAATAGCCGATTCGGATATATTTGCACCTCGTCCTATTTCTTCACCTTTATGAATGATGTGAAAAACAACTGGAATTTTATAAGTGTTACTTCTGGATTCTGCTCTATTACTATTGGCTAATAGTGTGTTTAATTCTTCAACCTCCTTTGGATTATGCTCGTGCAATAAGCAGGTTCTCTGAGCATTGACATGAAAGTTAGCAAATAGACTAATGAATATAATAGATTTTAAAGTGAGTTTTCCCATGTTTTTATTAGAACTTTAATTGTGTGTGTGTTGATTAGCCTACGCGGTTTTATTAAAATTCGAAACAGCAAACTTCTTTAAATCATTCAACCTTAATTTGTTATTTTATCAAAGTTTAGCTATACTGTCTTTTTTTGTATTACGACAAATAAAATGCCAACTTTAAAGATTCTAGTGTTACGGTTTAGTTCTATTGGGGATATTGTCCTTACAAGTCCTGTATACAGATGTCTGTATGAGCAAAAAGAGGGAGTTTCTATTCATTTGCTTACTAAAAGTAAATTTGCTACAATTATGGAGTTCAATCCATACATTGATAAGATTTGGACTTTTGAAAAAAAAATAAATGAAGTGGTTAGTGAGTTAAAAAAAGAGAAATACAACCTAATCATAGACCTACATAACAACCTAAGAACCCGAGAATTATCCTTCAAATTAGGAATTACGGTGCATCGCTTTAATAAATTAAATATTCAAAAGTGGTTAAAAGTCAATACTCCTTGGGATCTTTTACCCAAAGAACATATTGTTGAAAGATATTTAAGGACAATTAACCATCTTGGTGTCTATAATGACTTCAAAGGGTTAGATTATTTTCTTCCTCCAACAATAGAAAAAAAATTTCCGATAAAAATACCATCTTCTTTTGTGGCGATTGCCTTGGGCGCTTCTTACCAAACCAAAGTAATACCATTTGAAAAAATAGATAAAATAATACGTAAGCTGAATACTACTATAATTTTGTTAGGTGGTCCTAATGACAAGAAAACCGCAACTAAGCTAAAAGAGAAGCATCCCCAAATCATAAATTCTGTTGGAAAAACTAATCTGCATCAAAGTGCGTATTTAGTAAAAAAGGCGAATGTTATCATAACACCAGATACTGGTCTGATGCACATTGCAGCAGCCTTTCAAACACCCACCATTTCTATCTGGGGGAATACTGTTCCTGAATTTGGTATGTTTCCTTATATGCCTAAACAGCCCGATAACTTTGAAGTGATACAAGTTAATAATTTAAAATGTCGCCCTTGTTCAAAAATTGGTTATCAAGAATGTCCCAAAAAACATTTTCGCTGCATGAATGATATTGATGTGGATGAGGTAGTAAATAAAGTGAGTGGGTATTTATCATAAAATAGGTTTATTAATAACAATCTGATTTAATTTTTTTAATATCCAATTTCGTTTGTTTGAATTCATCATTCATTGTAACAATAATTTCATTTTTCATGGCGATAGAACTACAAATCATTATTTCTGTTTTAGTTTTCATTAGTCATTATTTTTAAAACAGAAAATACAAAAGTAAATTTTACGCTTACATTTACAACAAAGGTAAATTTTCTATATATTTACACTCGTTAATAAAACGTGAGTAATTATTACCCTTGTTCAACATGACAAATTTTAATAGAAATACTCCTTACAGTAATTTGCCCTTACTACCTCCTAAGCAAGATTTAGAAACAGTAGCAATACTTCGTAAAACAATTACAGCGAGTAGGGTACATCTGAGCCTTAATTACAAAAACACTTAATTTTATGCACAAAATAATCTAGCAAAGCCAGCTTCACTGAATTATATCTTTTCATTTAAAAACTATCAACCTATTTTAGGACGACTCGCTATAATGAAGAATCCCATTTTATAACAAAAAATCTTGGTACTCCATCTAGACTAAAATCTCTGGTATAATAGTTTCCTAAAGATTTAGTATCAAATTTATTTTGGTTTGTTAAATTAACAATGCCTATTGATAATTCGTTACGTTTTTTCTTATTAAAAATAAATGAAGCGTTTATTTCAGAATTTAAAAAAGAATTTTTGATGGACTTCGATTGATTATAAATATTATATACTGCTATATTTATATTAAATTTTTTATTCGGTTTGTACACAACTTTGCACTTGCTAGACAAAGTAATTAATTTATTTTTAGCCCCTAAAGAGGAGGAAAAATCACTAAATACTAATGAGTTGGTAAAAAAGAAGTTTATTGGAATGTCGAATGCAGAACCATAGTCTAAGTATATTTCGTTAGTATAAAATGTTATATCTTGTAATTCATCATTTATGATGCTGTTTGTTGATGTTGAATTTACAAGGTATCGCAATAGAAACCTAGAGTCAATGTTATAGAATAGTTTCTGAATTAATGCTCCTCCTCTCCAATTAGTAGTAGAAATTGGATTAAACAAGCGTTGTTCAAATAAATTTCGAGTATAATTAAAATCATTACCTACTGAATTAGCAGACTTCGAAAAAGAAGCTTTAATATTAAAGCTAAACGTATTTAGAACATCATCGTAACTATAGCTGCCTGACAAACGGTGTTCTTTTTCGGGTAAAAGATTAAATGTGCCCCTTTTTAAAGTTTGGTAATCATTAAAAATAAACTCTTCAAAAAGGGTATTCGTTTGAGCAAATTGCTCTTTATAGCTATACTTGAAATTAAGCAAACTATAAGAATCTAACTTGGTCTTTAACTGCAAAAAAGAATTAAATAAGTACCTTTTTTGACTTTTAAATTTATCTCCTTTAAAGCTTGAATGCGAAAGTTCTATCCCTCCAGAAAATATATTTTTAGCTATTTTTTTTCTAAAAATTGATTTCAACATTGGAATAGATTGCTTTATTGAAATATCATTTCCATATATCTCGGTAGAATTATTAGGCTGTAACCTTTCATCTAAAGTCGTATTTGAAAAAATTGAGGTATTAATATCAGAGTATAATAATTCAACATTTAGCGTAATTCGTTTAGAATAAAGATACCTAAAGGATAGTTCACTTTTAGTTTGGGCTATTTTACTTTTTTGGGCTATTTGATTCAGTGTTTCTAAATCAAAATAGTCTGCATAATTATCGTCTTGTAATGCTAAGTATTGATTATTTTTTTGTCTTTTGTACTTAGATGTAATTTGAAAAATTGAATACTTAGATACTTTAGAGGTGTATTCTAAAGCGTTATAGAAAGATGTAGGCAATGAAGTATTATCTTGACCAATTGCTCTTTTTAGACTATTTTCTATTCTTTCAAAGAGTTGATTAGTCTCCTCTTTTCTAGAAATATAATTCGAATATAATTTTATACTGTTTTTGTTATTTTTTGAGAAGTAATTCACACTTAAAACAAAGTCTGATAAATCGTTTTTCTTTTTAGATTCAGTTGTTTCTTTAAATGTTAATGTATCTGCTGTTGAGAAAAACACATTGTCGTAAAAGTAGTTTTGAGTACCTTTTTCTTTGAAATAAGTACCCGATAATTTTATATCCAATTCGTTCGAAAGGTTAAAAACTTGATTAAAGTTAACAATATTAGTATTCTTTTGAAAAGTAAACTTATCAGGCAAACCAATTCGTTGAAATTCAGGGTCATTAAATAACGATAAAGGTTTTGATGATTCTTTTTCAATGGATTGAATGAGGCTAGCGTTATTAGACAATAATTCTACTTCCCCTATCGGATTAAACCCTATGTTATTGATATTGCCTAACAAAACGGTTTTAGATTTCTTAGAAAAGGAAAACAGATTACCATGAAAATAATTTTTTATTTCATCTCCATACCCTAAACCTAAAGTGTATCCACCAGAAATGACATTTTTTTTGCTTTCTTTTATTTTTAGGTTTAAAATTACATCATCAGATAAATTAATATCTTTTAATACTGGATTGTCCTCGTAATTATCTACAACTTCGACTTCATCTAAAACACCTGCTCTAAGGTTGCGTGTTCCTACGGTGTAATTGCTCCCAAACAAATCATCTCCTTCTATCATTACTTTCGCAATAGGCTTACCATTAATACTGATACCTCCAACATCAGATACCTCAATACCTGGTAGTTTTTTTAATACATCCTCCACAGAATACTCTGTGCTATCTATAAATGCTGAAACTTTATACCTTGTCGTGTCATTGTTCCTTATAATTGGCAAGCTTTCTTCTTTTACAATAGCCTCTTCTAGTAAGAAATCTTCTTGTGATAATTGAAAATCTTGAATAAACACTTTATTACTTGCCGTTCTCAAAAAAAATGTTTTAGCCTTGAAGCCTAAAACACTTGCTGTTATATTAACCGTATCGGGAAGTTTGACATTGGTAACAATTTCATATTGACCAACAGCATTTGTATTGGAAAATGCTATTATACCACTCTCGGGAGACTCTATATATACGTTAGCGTATTCAATGCCTGCACCTGATAAAGAATCTAATACAGTTCCTTTGAATAAAAAAGTTTGTGCATTCAATGAAAGTGTAAATAATAAAATCAGGATTAAATTAAATGCTCTCAAGTTTTACTTTTTTCTATTTTGCTATCAGGATGTGGCTTATTGATTGAAAAATTAATGCCTAATGATTTTGCTTTTTTCATTAATTTATCATCATACTCTTTTTTTGCAATTAAAAAAGCTTCCTTGCTAGGATATATATCTTTGGCAGTTGGTTCTTTTATCTCATTAATTTCTTGGGTTATTTTCAAACCCTTCAAAAAAAATGAGACCATTCCATCAGTGGATTTAGCTTCTAAAATTAAGCCTGGTAACCCCCATAGTTTATATGGACCACTACTTACAGGAATTTCAGTAGTGAACCATGCTTCATAGGTTCTTCCCCCAAATTCTCCTATTGCTTTACTACAAGTGTATTTACTGATTTGCTTTGTTTCATTACTCATTTTCCAATTAATCTGATGTAATGTGTCAATAACAACACATTTCGATTTATGTAATCCGTAAGTAATTTTGTGATGCACTTCTTTTTTAGTTCGGTCTATATAAATAGGTAAACCCTCTTCATCTGCAACTTCAACTTTAAATCTCATTCCATCTCTCTTTATTTTTTGTTCTTCAGGTAATGATTTATACAAATAACTTGATACTTGTTTATTAAAAAATAAATTTGTTTCGCCACTATACTCTTCGGAACTAATTAGATTCAAATCTTGAATATACGTTACAACTCCAGTATATTGAGAGAAAATAGTAACCGGTAATAACAACAAGAATGCAATAATTTTTTTCATAATTTTTTTTTAAAATAAACGTATGCTTATCATTTTGTTGATAAGCATACGTTAATGTTTTAGCGTAGTTCAATCCCCATCATAGCCTCTAATCCTCTCACTGCTTCGTCACATGTTGGAGCAGTTGAACTAAACTCTCCGCAAGTAGCAGTACAAGAACCTTCTTCTTTTTCAGATATAGTAACTGTTGATTCGACCTTAGTTTCACTAGAAAAGGCAACAAAAGATAACGAAAGAATAAAGATTGGGAGAAAGAATAATTTTTTCATAATTGTATTATTTGGTGGGTTAATACATAGTTGTAATTAATTAAAGTAAACTATGTCAAAAAACACTAAAACAATCGTAGTAGAAAAAGTAGTAGAACTTATGCGCAATTATTCTTTAACGACCTTTTATCCAGAAACAGTATTTAATTACACCCATAATATATATATATGCAAATATCTAATATATTTTTTTTTAAAAAACAGTAAAACTTCCGCCCAATTCTTGAATTTGCCCATTATCGAGAATCACTTGAGCAAAAAAAACATAGTTCCCACTCGAAACTAACTTGTTTTCTATTTGTCCTTGCCAAGCAGTGCTAAAATCGTTGGTTTGAATGTTTTCGACATCATAAACTAAAGTTCCCCAGCGATCATAGATTTGGAGTTTTGTGATGTCATAATTTTTGTCTGTAGAATGCAGCATAAAACCAGGTGTACTTCCTGCTCTTATTGCATTTGGGAACTCAATGAGTGCATTTTTTGAGATAATTACTTCAAAGGATTTTTCTTCAAAACAATATTCATTTGAACGAGTGCTGTAACGAAATTCTGTATTTTGGTTCACCAACATTTCAACAAAATTACAATCCGTAGAGAGGCAGTTCACTAAGTTGGCAGGGCTCCAATTCAATGACAAATCTGTATCAACGTCTATCACAATAGATCGAGGAATAGAAATGGTAGTGTCTTCTATTTCGGGTAATAAAGCTAACTTTTTACCGTAGATACTAACATCAGTGCTATCTAACAAACATTGGTTGTTATCATAAATGTATAATGAATATTCTCCATTTTTGATATTTACTAATTCATGCTCATTCGTACCAACATCGAATTTAATGATACTCGAATCAAGGCTATTTTGATTAACAAAAACAATATTCCTTTCTTCATCCAAACGAGGATGTTTAAATATCATAGAATTACCTTCAGAATCTAATTCACAGCTTTCTAATAAAATTTCATATTGTTCTTCTGCGTATTGGTAATTATTTATCTCAAAACTATCAATATATTTACACCCATTAGGACTCGTAACCTCAAACGACCATATTCCAGATGCTAGTTCATTTCTAGCATTACTTTTATCTCCATCCATCCATTCTATATCAAAAGCATCGGCATCCACATCTTTTATGTCTATCGTTGCAGAACGGTTGTCTATACAATCATCGTCCGTAATGGTCAGTTCTATTGGTGTGTTAACTAATGTTACTTGGTGGCTAGTAGATTCCGTCAAAGGAATACATTGAGAAGAATTGGTTAATAATTCGAGGGAATAAGTAGTGTTTTGTAATGGTTTTTTATTCAATATAGTGTCTGTCAATAGGTTAAAGTTATCAACAACAATATTATCGCTTAATAAATTTAGGTTTAAAGGTTCTGCACTATTGGAAGAAATGCTCAATTCGATTTCGTCTCCCTCGCATATTTCATCCAAGCCTATGACTATCAATTGAATATTTTCGTTTTTAATAATATTCCCTTGTATCGTAGAATCACAACCTGTCGAAGAAGGTATCACAATTTCAAAGTTGCCTTCATCCGTAATTAATGTATCCGAACTGCCATAGGGGTTTAACAAAAGTAAACCATTGTTTGAACAGTCATAAAAATCGCCAATATCAGTAGTTTGGTTTTCATAAAAATGAACCCAAATAGGTTGTACTAATACAACACAACCGTCTGCGTTTTCTATTTTAAGAGTATCTGTATTTCTAGTTATAGAAAATTGGAAAGTTTCTCCCCTAATTACCGTATCTAAAGAATTTATACCACAATTAGCCTCAATTTCTAAAACGGGAAAAGTATCAATTGATTCAATAAAATCTACTTTTATTTCATAAGTCTGAATACATTTTTCTCCAAAATCAATATTTTTCACCGTGTCATTCGGAGTAAACCAGTTATCATAAACCCAAAAAGTATCCAACTTGCAGGTATTAAATTGAGTTACTGGCATATTTATGGTCTCAATGTCTAAATTAAAAGTAATCAAACTATCACAACCATTTTGCGATGTAACCAAAACAGTTTCTATTGTCGGAAAAAATAAGAATTGGTTTCTAGTCAATGTTCGTGATATATTTCCACTTCCATCATAAACATGTAACGAATCATTTCCACAAAAAACGTAATCTTCGTTTGTTTCTAATAAGTCTAACTGTTCAAAATTGGCGGTAGAAATGACACTATCGCAAGATAACGCTACGAATGGAGGCAAATTATTTTGATTATAGAAGTTTCCACCTATTTCAAACGGCTCGTTCAAACATACGGTTTGAACAGGGGCAAAAGTATCTCTTTCTAAAAAAGTAATATGATACTCATAAACATCAGTTATACAACCTGTTAAATCAGGCTGACGTATAATAGTGTCTCCACGCCCTTTAGGGATAACAAAGCCTGTCAGTTCATCAATATAAGTATCAATATCGCATTGAACCGTATCAATAGTAATTATGGGATTGGGAACTTTAAAAATAACCGTCACATTTTCTAAACTATCGCATGTTCCATCTTCGTTTTGTCTAAAAAAGAAAGTATGCCTAGGGTTATCAACCGTAAAAATAGAATCTCGATAAATTAAACTTTCTTCGTTACATTCTGCGGATATAATAGTATCTTTTACGAATCGGCTTTGAAACAAAATTTCAACATCGAGAGGATTTATACAGCCTAATTCATTTTTATAATCAGGGTAGCCTACTTTATAAACATTATTAGTCGCTAATTCATTAAAAATTTGTGTATAAAACGTACCGTCTAAATTGTACAAATTCAAAGTATCTAACACACACAATGTATCCCTTAACTGCGAAATGCTTCTTTCTCCTTCAAATATTAAAGAGTCTGTCAATATTAAGCTATCACAACTTTGACCAGGAATGCTAATTATTAGTGTGTCCCCTGGAAGATTATTATAATCATATTGTCTGCCCGATATCTGCACTCTTTCACCATAACAAATAGTATCACTTGGCAAATGAACAACTATATTGTTTTGAAAATGAGCTCGATAATTGATTTTTGATACAAAACAATCCGTTTCACTAGCAGAAACAATAGTAGCTACGGGGTTATCCATATTCAAAAGACTGCCATCGGGTAGAGTAATGGCATCTCCCATACATAATGCAACAATAGAGTCTTTTTCTACAATAATACTATCCGAAAAATCAATACTCACGTTTAGCACATATTCACACCCTCCTTCATTCTTAAACAAGATAAATGTTGTATCGTTTACATAAATTTCGGATTCGAACTGTACTTCAGGTTCACAACTTTCGATTAAAGTATCTTGATTAGCAATGGGTTCAGAAATTTGTACGGTCGTCCTATATGAATCTTGACAAAGCCTTGTATTAGAAGCAGAAGGAACGAATATCACTTCGTGAATACCTAATGAATAACGATTCAAATCAAATTCGCCGCCTAAAAGTTCTTCTCTACCTAAAAAAGATTCGAAATACCAAGTACCGTCTGCAAAAAGAAGGTTAGAAAACAATTCGTTGAGCCTAAAAACAGAATTTATATCTCGACATATTACAGTATCTATCAAAACCACGTCGGGTTCATTTACCAAAATAGTATTTAAAGTAATACTCTGATAGCAATCTAAACCTGTTGGTTGAAAAACCAACGGGTATGTATTGGCATTTAAATTACGAAATTCGTCCGACAAAATAACTGTTCCTTCATAGAACCACTCTCCATCAATATCTTCTTCTATCAAACTATTAAGCTCAAAATCCGCATCCTGTTTACAAACTCGTTTATTGAGAGGCGTAACAATAGGTACATTACCTCCAATATTTAGGTCTGTTTCTAATACATAAACATCTGTACAATTATTATAAGTATATTCTAATCGATAAACTGCGGGTGCCCAATTCACTATATCAGCTCCAGTGACAGGTTGCCTTAAAAACGACCAATTTCCAAAATCCAAATTTCCCGTAACGAAATCATATAAATCAATCAATTCTCCTTCACATATATCAATTTGGGCGGGAATAGTGTTTTGACTATCGCCATCAAGTGGAATATTAATTGAAAATGGAGTACGATTACAATTTTTTGTACCTCCATTAACAACAGTTACTACTATTTCATCTATCGTTTCTGATAGAGGAACATTTAAAATGTTATTATTAATAAATGGATGATTAAAAATAAAGCCAATTTCATTATTATTTTCTACTAGAGTATTCAAGTTGTAATCTATTCCCTTACAAACTAAATTCGGGATTTGAATTAATTCTTCAAATGTTTTACATAGATTCGCATCGTTTTTGAAATGTAAGAAATCAGAGCGTAAAGATTCTGCAAAACAAGAACTAGCCCCTTGAACATGGGCATATACGAAAAATTCAGCTTCGTCTTTTATCGCATTTATATCAATACAATTCAAATCAAACTGAATTGTGCTTTGTGCAAAAGTACTTGGTTTTTCTAAATTGAAACCAACAGGAACATTACAATCCAAATCTGTAAAGTATTCTATTTGTCCAGTGTTTTGATCTTGAAGCACAAAAGTTGAAGAAGTTTCTGAGTTTCCAATTTCTCCTCTGTCATAGGTAAAGGCTGTTTTACAAGCATTGTCACATTCTTCTAAATATAGCTCTGTTGTAAAAGGAGTTTCTTCGGATCGTCCATTAGAAAACGCTCCATTTCTAGGGGTTCGTTCGCATTCATTCTGAAGAACAAAAATATTTTCTCCGCTATCGCAAAGTACACTCAAATCATATTCTCTAGTAGCATTCGAACTCGTAAATATTACGACTAGAGAATTCGCAGGAATAGTTGTATTTCTTCCCGCAGGAATAAAGTCGGTGCAAGATTGATTTAATTGGGTAATTAAATTCGCTTCTGGTTGAACACGAAAAATACAAGGCGAATTGCCCAAATTTATATCTCCATCATTCGAAATCCCCATTCCTTGAAAGCCAAAATTAACTCCCAATTCTGAAGCTAAGAAGCCTGAACCTGAATGAATCACCATAAATTCATTATTCCCCTCTCCTATTCCATCTTCATTACAAGCATCCACCATTATTCCTAATGTTGTAGGGCAAACATCGCAACGATCCACATTATCAACATCAACAGTCGAAAAGTTACTTAGTTTGGAGATGTTTGTTGCTGAACCTAAATCATTGGTATCTACTGTCACTCTCCAAGAAAGCGGTGTGCCCTCAGGGATATTAGTTCCACTAACCGTAAAGTTAAAAGATTGGGGTTCATCAAAACAAAATATACATGGAGAGCCTGCATCGCAACCGTTTTCTGCCGTTATTGTCGTAATATTTGGACATTGTGCAGTAACCGCATTAGTAAAACAGAGCATAGCGTAAACTAGCACAATTTTTAAAAAAGCGATATAGAGAGTTTGTCTTGTCATGATTTATTCCAATCATAAAAATATGACTGTCGTATTGTAAAATTATATAACGTATCAATGCTCTCTTTGAATATATTTTCAACCGAAAACGACTAAAAATGTACTTTTTTATTCAAAGACTTCACAATTATTCAATTAATTTATAGTGTAATGTAGTATTTTTGCGGGCAAACGCCTTCAAAAGCACTCACTACTTGTTGTTAACTTTAGTGGGAATCGATATTAAGGAATGGTAATAAAATAACAAAAAATAAAATGTATGAGTATCAAAAGTGACCAAGATCAGGTACGATTAGAAGCCCTAAATAAAATAAAGGCATTAGGTATTAATCCTTTTCCTGCTGAGAAAGTACCCGTTGATACCCTTTCTAATAAGTTTACGACTAAGGAGTACAGAACAAATATACGTGAAATTATTGATACAGTGCAAGGGCTAAGCTCTTCTGATTCATCAAGTTTGTCTGCAATTATCCTAAGGAATAAGTTTAACGCGTCTAAAGTTGAAGCAGATGCAGATTTTTCGTCCCTCATAGAAGGAAAAACAGTTACAGATGCTAACGGAAATCCTATCAATTGGGAAGAATGGTTACCAAACTTAAAACAAAATGCTTTGGGTAGTTTTGGAACTACGAAAGTTTGCATGGCAGGTAGATTTATGGGACAACGAGGTCCGTTTGTAAAACTACAAGATAGTGAAGGGCAAATTCAAATATACTTCGACAAAAAAGGTATTGGTAGTTCTGACGATGAAAAGACAACAAACAAAGCACTAATGAAATTACTCCATATTGGCGATTTCATTGCTATATGGGGACAATATTTTGCAACAGGAACAGGTGAAGTCAGTGTGAAAGTTGAAAAAATTCAATTTTTAAGCAAGTCTTTAAGAAATTTGCCTATTGTAAAAACAGACAAAGAGGGTAATATTCACGATGCATTCACTAACCCTGAAATGCGTTACCGTATGCGTTATGTAGATTTGGTTGTTAACCCAAAAGTGAAAGAAGTTTTCTTGAAAAGAACTAAGGTTATTCAATCTATGCGTAACTATTTCAACGACCAAGGATGGTTAGAAGTAGAAACCCCTATCCTTCAACCCATTCATGGAGGAGCAGCGGCGAGACCTTTCGATACGCATCACAATTCATTAGATATTCCTTTGTATATGCGAATTGCTAACGAGTTGTACCTAAAAAGGCTAATCGTTGGTGGCTTTGACGGGGTCTATGAGTTTGGGAAAATGTTCAGAAACGAAGGAATGGACAGAACCCATAACCCTGAATTTACTTCTATGGAAATTTATGTAGCCTACAAAGACTACATTTGGATGATGGAAATGGTTGAAACCTGCTTAGAAAAAGTCGCTCTTGCCGTGACAGGAGATACAAAAGTCAGTTATGGCGGAAAAGACATAGAATTTAAAGGTCCTTACGAAAGACTAACGATGTATGAGTCTATCGAAAAATATACGGGTATCGATATTTCTGAAAAAAATGAAGCGGAACTGAGAAGTCTTTGTAAAAGTTGGGGCATCGAACTGGATGATACTATGGGTCGAGGAAAACTAATCGACGAGATTTTTGGAGAAAAAGTAGAAGCTAACCTTATTCAACCTACTTATATCACTGATTATCCTTTGGAAATGACACCACTTGCTAAGAAACACAGAACTTCTGAGGGCTTAGTGGAACGTTTTGAGCTTTTTGTCAATGGAAAAGAAATTGCCAATGCTTATTCGGAGTTGAATGATCCTATCGACCAAAGAGAAAGGTTCGAAGATCAATTAAAACTAGCGGATAGAGGTGACGACGAGGCTATGGTTCTTGACGAAGACTTTTTAAGAGCTTTAGAATATGGAATGCCTCCTACTTCTGGCTTAGGTATCGGAATTGATAGATTGACGATGTTGATGACCGACAACTCTTCGATTCAAGAAGTATTATTCTTCCCTCAAATGAAGCCCGAAAAGGCAACTATTGAAATGAATGATGACGAAAAAGCTGTTTATGAAGTTCTCCCGGCATCTGGGACTATGGCATTAGCAGAAGCTAAAGAAAATGCAGGTCTAAGTAACAAAAAATGGGATAAAAGTATTAAATTTTTAACGAAAAATGGATTAGCAAAAGTAACCAAAGATGAAAATGGACTTTGGGTAGAAAAGTGCTAAACCACTTCTAAATATTAAATTTTAACCTAAAAAGCTATTCTTAACCATAAGGTTGAGAATAGCTTTTTTTTTAAAACAAAATGCCCCTTTTATTAGAAACAAGAGACATTATTATGGTTCTTTTTCTCTAATTCTGAACCGAACATAAAAAAGTTGCTACCCTCTGTATAGAGAATAGCAACCTCAAAATCATTAATAACTATTATATATTCTTTAGAAGTATCTTGGTGATCTGATGATATTGTTATGTTTCAATACAAAATCATAAGTTACGATAACTTCGTGTGTTCCTTGGTTTGACTCTCCTGTTATGTTTGATATTGAATAATCATATGAATATCCTAAGTACATATTAGGTTGTACATAAACTCCTGCCAACAATCCTGCTCCATCTCCTCCTCTATAAAAACCTCCTGCTGTGAATTTCTCATTCAAAATGAAAGTAGCTGTCATTTCTACTTGTATCGGTGCATTGGGTACAACTCTAACTAATGCTGTAGGCTTAAATTCGATAGATTCTGATATATCAAAGTATGTTCCCGTTATGAAATATCCGTGTATCTCTTGCTTTGCTAGACCCGACTCAAGTTTTCCTAAGTTGCTTCTTAATAAACCTGTTACTGATGCTCCCACATAAAACTTATCGCTATAATAATATGCTCCTGTTCCTACATTTCCGAATGTACTTGTTCTTGGATCTACTGCTAATGATGCATCTCCTTCGTCATTCGCAAATAATCTATTTACTGTATTTCTTCTAAAATCAACACCTCCTTTTATTCCTAATGACAAATACCTTCCGTTTCCAAATCTTAATTTATATGCTATATCTGCTGTAACTGTTTGGGTCTGTAATGGTCCTATTTTATCATTTATTAGTGAAAACCCTACTCCTAAATTTTCATTCTTTAAGGGCGTGTGAATTGTTACTGTTTGTGTTTCTGGTGCGCCTTCAAATCCTACCCATTGTCTTCTATATAGTGCAGTTACTGTCAATGCTTCTCTTGTCCCTACATATCCAGGATTTACAGCTTGTGTGTTATGCATATAGTGTGTGAATGCAGCTTCTTGTTGTCCTAATAATGTGTGTGTGAATATTGTTGCTACAAAGATGATTAAGAAATGCTTCATGGTGTATTTTGTTTGAAAGTTTTATATAATAGTTAT
The DNA here is from genome assembly GCA_937922815.1 of uncultured Saprospiraceae bacterium. Taxonomy (GTDB): domain Bacteria; phylum Bacteroidota; class Bacteroidia; order Chitinophagales; family Saprospiraceae; genus CALAJP01. The sequence continues at coordinate 19,795 of CALAJP010000258.1, read as the reverse complement.
ACTTTCTTAGTTGCAAACCATATACCTCCAACATCTCATTTTTTCATATAAAAAAATAAAAATATATAAAAAACTAAGCCACAGTAATATAAAATAAAATATTATTTACCATCCTTTTTCTACCCTATTTCTTAAAAGCGTTTTTCATCTCATTTTGACAAAAAAATACAATTTTGGGACACCAATCCCAATTATAACAAGCCTTTATTCATTGAAATCTTAGCATAGAAACAACTTTTACTTACCTGAATTATAGAATAATGCTACAGCTTCACGAACATTATTTGTTTTAGAAAGTAATTCTGACGACTTTTCTTGGTCTAAGCCTGTTATTTCAGCTACCATATCTATAGCCCTTTGGATTAATTTTGCATTACTCAATTGCATATCGACCATACGATTGCCTTTTACCTTTCCTAGTTTTATCATCGTCGAAGTGGTAATCATATTCAAAATCATCTTCTGTGCAGTACCCGACTTCATTCTTGTACTTCCTGTCACAAACTCTGGACCTACTACACAAGTAATCGGATAATCCGCAATTTCACAGATTGGAGCATTTTCATTACAACTAATTGCCCCTGTCAGAATACCTTTTGCTTTACAATCTTTCAAAGCATTAACCACATAAGGAGTTGTTCCCGAAGCGGCAATTCCTACCACAAAATCATTTTCATTAATATTATGTTCTGCTAAATCCTTCCACCCTTGTTTTGGATCATCCTCAGCATTTTCGATAGAAAACCGTAATGCACGATCGCCTCCAGCAATAAGTCCTACAACCCATCCTGCGGGCACACCATAAGTTGGCGGACATTCCGACGCGTCTAAGACTCCTAAGCGGCCGCTCGTTCCTGCCCCCAAATAAAATAATCGTCCTCCCGTTTCCATTTTTGTAGTTACAGCTTCCACCAAATCGGTTATCGATGGGATTATTTTTTCAATCGCTAACGCTACTTTCTGATCTTCTTTATTAATAGAGGCTATTAATTCGGCCGTAGATTTTTTTTCTAAATTTTTATAATGCGACTCTTGCTCTGTTGTTCTGATTATCATATTTCAATATTCATGTTTACCTACATTCCAGCCTTTAGACTCCAATAATTCTTTTCCTGATTCTATTGCTCCTTTTTCCATTTCTGTTCCCATCGAATCGTTCCATCGGTTTAGATAACCGAACAAGGCTACCACTCCAGAAATTTCAACAATTTCGCCTTCGTTCCAATGCTGTCTTAATCGAGTTGCAATTTCATCATTTACCATATTAGGCACTGCCGAAGCAGCAATTGAATATGCTAAAGCCGCTTTTTCAGCTTCAGAAAATGAACTATGTGTTTCAAACTCCCAAATGTTTACCAATTGTTCGTCACTGGCTCCATATCTTTCGGCCGCACGTATCGTATGTGCTTGACAGTATCTACACCCCGTTGAATAACTCGAGACATAGGCAATAAGTCGTTTCAGTGCAGAAGTCACACGACCTTTGTTTTCCATCACAGCTTTATTCATTTCTATAAATGCATAAGCGATTCGAGGTCGATGAAACATCGTTAAAACACTATTAGGACAAAAACCTAAGGTTTCGTTATAAAAAAGAATTAGCTTTTGTAATTCTGGGTCGGATTGATCAACTGTTGGGTTAACTAAAGGCTTTTCCATTTATAAAAATTATAAAGTAGCTTCACGAATACGCAAAACTTTATTGAGAATAGGTTCTAATAAATTCATTTCTAACATCGACTGAGCGTCACTCATTGCTTCGGACGGACTAGGATGAGCTTCTATAAATAGTCCATCAGCACCTGTCGCTACTGCAGCATAAGCTAATGTACCTATCATTTCGGGGCCACCACCTGTTACCCCCACCGAACGGTTAGGCTTTTGAGTAGCATGTGTACAATCCATAATAACGGGTTGGTTAAAACTTTTCATCCTTTTGATAGAAGTAGCATCTACAATTAAATCAGAATACCCGAAAGTGGTTCCTCTTTCACACAACCAAACTTTATGATTGCCCGTCGATTTTATTTTTTCTAATGGAAATTGCATAGCTTCGGGGGATAGGAATTGACCTTTTTTAATATTAATGGTACAATTTGTCTTACCCGCAGCAATTAACAAATCTGTTTGACGGCACAAAAAGGCTGGAATTTGAAGATGCGTTACATATTGAGCTGCCATTGCAGGATCTGGACTTTCATGAACATCCGTAATCGTATCAACACTAAATTGTTCTCCTACTTCCTTTAGTATTTCTAAAGCTTTTTCGGGAGCAATTCCTGTAAAAGAGTTTAATTTTGTTCGATTTGCTTTTTTATAACTTCCTTTAAAGATAAGTTCTATATCTAATTTAGAACACACATTTATGACATGTTCTGCTATCTGGAAAGTAGTATCTCTAGACTCTATGGCACAAGGGCCACAAATGAGTTTTAATTTTGGCATTAAAAATATTTAATATTTGAAATATAATTGTCGCTGTCAATCAAACATAAATGTTAAATTGCAGTTTAAAATTAAATATAACATATTCTAATTAAAAAATATAGAAATAAAATAGACTTATAATTAGGCTTATCACTATTTTTGTATTGCATAACATTTTACACCAACAATTTTTCATACGCTGATGCCCAACTTGATATTATTTGATGATTTTTCTAGAGACAATCTATTACCTTTTACTTACACTAAGCCTGTCGCGAAGTTATTGATAGGAGCCATGTCTATTCAAGAAAAATGGGAGTACGAACTTGACTGTACAGGTTCTCATATTACTCAAGATTATTTATCGGATAAATTTCCTATTGAAATAGCAGCCGAGAACTACGTTGTTAATGGTTCTGTATTGCCCAATGCGTCCCTAGTCAAATTAATTAAACAGTTAGAAAACAATACCGCTTTATTGCAAGACGGAGAATTGGTAGCTGCTAAATTAGAAGCAGAACAGTTTCATAAATTAATGCAAGAAGAAGAAATAGATGAGTTAATAGGAATAGAATTAGAAGGAACGCCATTGTATAAAATAACGCACAAATGGGATTTATTCTTATTAAATGACATCGCTATTAGAGCTGATTTTGAAAGAATCAATTCTACTATCAAAACTCAAGCAATTCCTAAGCATTGTACGGCAATCAATCCTAAAGAGATTTTTGTTTCTAAAGGAGTCAAAATTGGTCATAATGTAATTTTGGATGCTTCTAATGGACCGATTATAATCGGCGAAAATGCTGAAATCATGCACGGTTCTGTTATTATGGGGCCTTATAGTATGGGATCTAATTCAAGCTTGAAGGTTAATTCTAAAGTTTATGGTGCTACTAGTTTAGGTACTCATGTAAGAGCGGGAGGAGAAATCAAAAACTCAATCATTAGCTCATATTCTAACAAAGGGCATGAAGGTTATTTAGGTAATTCCGTAATAGGCGAATGGTGTAATCTGGGTGCAGATACCAATACTTCTAACATGAAAAACAATTACGGTAATGTAAATGTTTGGAATATGCATACAAGCGAATTCGAAGACAGTAAACAACAATTTTGTGGCCTGATGATGGGGGATCATTCTAAATCGGGTATCAATACCATGTTTAATACAGGAACCGTTGTCGGAATAGCTTCTAATATTTTTGGTGCAGGAATGCCTCCTAAAAATGTCGATAATTTTGAGTGGATAGGCTTACCAAACAAGGCTGTTGCTCACAAACTAGACAAAGCTCTGGAAACTGCGGAGAGAATGATGGACAGAAGAGAGGTCGCTTTTTCGGAAATAGACAAAAAAATATGGGAACACATTCAATCTTCTTCTGAAAACTAGTCTATTCGGGAAAGATAATTAAAACAAGAATCCCCTGAATAGCTTATCTTTGCACTTTGAACAGTTTTATCATCTAAGGTTAATAAAATAATGCGAGTTCCTCTATGGAAAAAATGGTGGAGTTATGTTTCTGAAATCCACATTGAATCAGCTCCTAGTGAATTGAATCCAATACTTTATGTTAGTTTAAAAAATGGTCGCTACCAGCTTTGTTCCGCCAATGCCATTTACTCTTACGATGATTTGTACAAAAATTTTGATGAAGCACTTGCTCAGATAGATTGGAAAAAATGGAACCCGACGAATGTTCTTATCCTTGGTTTTGGGTTGGGGAGTATTCCCTTTTTGCTAGAGAAAAAATATCAATTGAATCTAGACATTACAGGTATTGAAGTTGATCCTTCGGTCGTTTATTTAGCAAGCAAATATAGTCTTTCACGGCTCGAAAGTCATATTGAATTGGTTAATACTGATGCTCAATTATACCTAGAAATGAATTCGGTTCGTTTTGATATGATAATTATAGATGTGTTTGAAGATGATCAAATTCCAGCTAATTTTTTGAATGAGTATTTCTTACATTTAACAAAAGATAATCTTTCAGAAAAAGGAATTATTTTATTCAATCACCTATACAATTCTCCAAAAACTAAAAAACAAACTGAAAATTATTTTGAAACGGTTTTTAAAAAGATATATCCTAAAGCAAAACCTTTGCAGGTACATCAAAACCATATTTTAATTAACCGTACAGACTTTATCATCCCTAATTAATATGAACGATATCAGAACTACTAACAAACTATTATTGATAATAGTAATTCCCCTGATTCTTTACATTTTAAATATACTATCTTTTATATTTATCCCTTTGGTTTTTGCAATTTTCTTTGCTTTACTTTTTACGCCATTGGTTCGATATTTAAACAAAAGAATGCCAAGCACCGCTTCACTAATTGTGGTCATCATCATTATTTGCATTTCGCTGTTTAGTGTTTGGAAAGTTGTAGAACTTTCTAGCTTTCAAGTTATGGAAGGTAAAGATGAGATTTATACAAAATTGGATGCAAAATTAGGTTCTGCACTGGCTCCATATGCTCCCATGATGGGTTTAGAAGCTGTCGATGGACACTTATCTATCAAACAAATGTTGAACTCCAAAGCTGTTAATCAGACGATCTTCAAAAACATAGGGACAGGACTTAATGTTTTTCAAAAGACAGTCACCATGACTCTTATGTCTGTTTTTTTTATGGTATTGTTACTCAGCGGTTCTATAAATTTCAGAGATGTTCTGGATAAGATATTTTTTAAAAATAGTAAACAATCGATAAGAACTATTATTTCAATAGAAAAGAGTATTGTTAAATTTATTGCTGTAAAAACACTTGTTAGCCTATTGACTGGGATTGGTTTTGGAGTAGCTTGTTGGGCGTTTGGGATTAGTTTTCCTTTGTTTTGGGGGTTTTTTGCCTTTATTATAAACTATGTTCAGATGGTAGGTTCTGTCATTTCTATCATAGTTTGTACATTATTTGCCTTTATTGAAATCAATTCACCAGGTACTATGTTGCTGGTTTTTATAGTTTTTACTGCCGTACAAGTAGCAATGGGTTCTGTTTTAGAGCCAATATTAATGGGAAAATCATTTAAGATAAATGTGATTTTTGTATTGATGAGTTTAATGTTTTGGGGCTTTCTATGGGGTGTTCCAGGCATGATTCTTTCTATTCCGTTAACGGTTTTATTAAAAATCATGTTAGAACAGTTTCCTCGTACCCAAGTTATTGCTAAATTAATTTCTTAAAAAAACACCATTCCTATCATGGATTATAATACATTTTTTCCCAAGTTAAGTGAACTCCAATTTAGCCAATTACAAAAATTGGAAGAACTTTATTTGGATTGGAATCAAAAAATAAATGTGATTTCTCGTAAGGATACCGAAAATATTACCACGAGACATATTTTGCACTCGATGGGAGTAGCGAAATATATTCAATTTAAACCCAACACTAAAATCTTAGATTTAGGTACAGGCGGTGGGCTGCCAGGTATTCCATTAGCTATTATGTTTCCAGCATGCGAATTTACGTTGATTGATGGTCGAAAGAAAAAAATTACGGTTGTCCAAGATATTGTTGACCAACTAGAACTGACTAACGTAAAAGCTCAGGCTATTCGTTCCGAAGAATTAAAAGGTACGTATGATTTTGTAGTCAGCAGAGGAGTTACGGCTTTAGAAAAGTTGATTCCGATGTGTCAAAAGTTCATCAAACCTAAAGAATCTTTTCATGGAACTCCGAACGGAATGTTGTGCCTAAAAGGAGGTAACATAAAAAAAGAAATCAAAGAAGCGGGTCGTGGTATTTATACAGAAACTGTGTTACTAAAAGACTACTTCGATGATTCTTTTTTTGATGAAAAATATTTAGTTTATGTTCAAGGATAAATTTGTTTAATCTGTATTCATATAGAAGTATCCTGTTTGAATTAATACTTCTCCTTTACTATCTTTCTTTTCATTTTTGTATTCTAATACATAAAAGTATGTTCCAGAAGGTAATCTTTTATTCCTATTAGAATAACCATTGAAAAAGTTATCTGTCGTATTATAACGTTCTGTACTGAATACCTCATGTCCCCAACGATTATAAATCAACACCTCGTTTTCTGGATATTGGTCAATATTTTCAATACTCCAATATTCATTAACATTATCATTGTTGGGGCTAAACCCCGTATTGACTACCAATTCTCCTACTTTGGCTACTTTAGTTAAACTCGCAAAAGTAAAAACACCTAACTCTTTAACCTTAGCAACTGTAGTAATGGTTCTATTTTCATAGTCAATAAGTCCTCCTTTGTCCAACCAAGATTGTTCTTCTTCAGACCAATAAACAATATGCAACGCTTCGGGTTCGGTAATCAATTCCTTTGGGGTTGTTCTTGAATCCCAAGAGAGGGTAATTAACACATTTTCTTCTTGGTTACTAATGTTTTCTACTGTCCAATATTCTTTATCATTAATAATGACAATATTTTCCTCTTTGTTTTCATGGTTAAATAATTCATCACTATTCTGATACCAATATTTAGCTGCTAATTGAGAACCGTCATTTAACGCAATAGCATGTCCACCAGGTCTATACATACCTGCATCTCCGATTGGGTACCAAAAATCTGATTGCCCCACCTTTTTTACTTGACCATCAATATGGCTTTCGTCACTCACATTGACAACTTCAGCCTCATCTTCAAATAGGAAGTTTCCACCATAATCATCATTTAGAATAATCCCATCTTCAAATATGGATTGACCATAAACATCAATTAAGCCTTTGAGGTAAAAAGCGGTATCTTGACTACTATTATTAAATAATATATCATTAAAAATGGACCAAGATTGCCCAGAAATTACTTGAATACTATCACCAACGAATTTAGTAACTGCCTGCGTGTCTGTTTCAAAATCAATAACACTATTGTTCTCAAAATCTTTATACACGAACCATTCTCCTTCGTTTATTACAGTAGATCTTCTTAAATTAATAAAATCTTCTTCCATCCCAATCTGAGTGTAGGAAGAAATAAAAACATCTCCCGTATTTACAATTTGAGCAAATAATTGCCCTGCAAAACAGCATAGACTGATTGCCAAATATTTCTTATTAATCATTATCAATGATTTAAAAACGTTTCTTTAATCAAGAGAAAAAAGAGGATAACTAATGAGTAAATAAGTCACCCCCTATTTCAAAAATTAAAAAGTATATAAAACTATCAATTACGATTATTTCTCTATTGATTTTAATATCATTTGTACTTGGTTTTGAAGAGTTTCAATTTGCTTAGCCTGTTCATCTAGTTGGTTTGTCAACTCTATTTTATCTTCAGTTAATTCATTAATAACTTTGTTCTGTTCGATAGTATGCAAAAACAACTCTTCAATTTTTTCAAGGTTTTGCTTTGGAGCTTCTCCTAAATTAAATCCATTGGTTTCTGCTTCTTCATTAGAACTAACACCTGGAAGATGATGGTTTTCCTTTACGAATTTTTCGACTTTGTCTAATGACATAAATTCGTAATCATCCTTCAACTTAGAATATCCATTATAATATTTTTGGAATACATAATCTGGAACTACTGTACCATTTACAATTAACGAGCCTGATATTTCAACATTACCAATAAATTGAGCGGCTAAGTTTCCTGCTCCATCAGATTTACTATAAACTCCTACTTTTTTTCCTGTTCCCTGATTGGATTGAACCCAATCAATAAACATTCCATATTGATTTCCACTACTATTATTACTATTAATTTTAACCTTATTACCATATACTTCATTACTATTAGAAGCTTTTATTTCAACCTCCGTCCCTATTAACTTTAAACTATCCAAGGTTAGTGTTGATTCTATATTTATTCTCGAGCCAACTTGTCTTCCTGTAGCATCTTTTACATTTAATAATGTATATATACCTATGGTCTCACCTGACTTATTCGCAGAAATTTTATTACTGTAACCTGTAAGCGACTTAGCACCTTCTCCACCTAACAATTGCTTAATTCCGTACTTACTTGCACTACTATCCCCATTAATTGTATTAGAAAACCCTATGTGCTCTCCAGTAGACGTACTCGCAATAATACTTTGATATCCTCTTAGTGTTGCTTTTCCCTCCGTTCCTATTCTACTTTCATTACCAATTATTGAACCTAACTCAATATGACCGTTGAATATATTCTGAGCACCATAAGCAATAGTTCGTGCTCCATGCTGTGAATCTGTATTAAAACTGTTCTTAGAACCATAAACTCTAGTTATATCACCCGATGGGTTTATATTAAAATCACCTCTAGTTCCGTGTATATAGGCACGTTTACTTGTAGAATTTACGCTAAAAACATTTTTAGTGCCATCTATTTCTGAGGTATCTAAACTAGTCGTGACATTAATATGCGAAGTGTTCGAAGAAACGTTAGATACCTTTCCTGAAATAACGTTCAAGGATCCTATTTTCTGGTAGCTATCTCCCGACAGAGTCTTTTTTGCACCAATAATTGTGTCCTCTCCATTTTTTAGCTCTATATTTAACCCTGTTCTTAAAGGTGAAGAAGAATTAGAATCTAATAAATTCAATACATTACTACTACCTGTCAACCCATCGTTGTTTCTTCTAATTTCCATGACATCGGTTGCTGTTGTTCCTGTTTCAGAATCAATAGTCACCTCATTTTCATTTTCAGCAGGTGTTGAAATTCCTATATGTCCATTGTTAGATAAATCTAAAATATCATTTTTAGAATTTGATTTAAAGTTCAAATCTAAATTTTCATTAAACTCTATTTCGTATTGTCCATTAGTATTCGGTATATAAGACGAGTGGGTCCCCGCAGCATTTGAGAACACTAACTTTGTAGGATCCAAAACTCCCGTAATATCTACATCTCCTTTTACAATTAATGCTTTTTGGTTTAGGTCACTTGAACCATCAATAGTTAAGGTATTTCCTGTTTTCGTCGTAATCGTAGTAGCCTCTGTTAATTCTCCTCCCAATTTAATAGTATTTGAAGTAGACTCGACATTAAGACCATTTTTAGCTTTTGACTTAACAATAATAATACTTCCATCGGGCTTGGTAAAAGTATATGTCCCATCTGCATTCTCTACTAAATTCCCCCCTACTGGTAAGGATGTTTCTACTCCTTTTTCGTTCGTATATACATAACTCCCGTCTAGTTGTTTAACTAACGTTGAGGTCGTTTCTTTTGCTAATTCCGTCTTTGTGCCGTCTTCATTCGTATAGGTGTAGCTCCCGTCTGCATTTTTAACTAATGTTGATACACTTGGCTTTTCTATTATTACTTCATCTCCTTTCGAATCCGTAAATGTATAACTTCCATCTGTATTCTTAACTAAATTTCCCCCTACCGATAAAGATACCGTATTTCCTTCTTCATTCGTATATACATAACTGCCATCTGTTTGTTTGACTAACGTTGACGTCGTTTCTTTTGCTAATTCCGTCTTTGTCCCATCTTCATTCGTATAGGTGTAACTCCCGTCTGCATTTTCAACTAATGTTGATACACTTGGCTTTTCTATTATTACCTCATCTCCTTTCGAATCCGTAAATGTATAACTTCCATCTCCATTTTTAACTAAATTGCCCCCTACGGATAATTGAGTTGTAACTCCACTACCGCTTATATGGGTATATGATCCATCAGGGTTTTTTGTTAGTTCAGAGCTAACACGATCATCTTCATTAGTCAAACGATGCCATTTGTTTTCAAACCAATAATAATAGCCAGGGGTAATATGCTCGCTATCTGTAGTATTAAAGACCAAAAGGCTTTCTACATTTCCGTTCGTTATTGTAATCTGGTCAGTTACATTTTGAAGAGAAACTCTTGGGATTAGAATTCCTTTATCCTCTGAAATAACATCAAGCTGAGATGATTGGTCTGGTCTTGGGGCACCGATACTCATCTGAGCGTGAGAAGTTGACACTGATATTAACAATACAAGTACTGTTAACACCAGTGTGTTACATTTTAAGTAGTTCATTTGTTTAATGGTTGTATTTAAAAAATACACAGAAAATTAATACTAAATTTTACTGTTTAATTCATATTTGATATAATGCCAAAACACATGCCTATTTTTTGTCATATGTGACATGCTCACCAATAAAATAAATAAACTGTCCATTAAAGACAATAACAGTGTTATTACTTTTTAAGGTAAAAAATATATGCTATTTACTACTATAATATTTATAAATAAAAAGCACTAAACAGCATATATAAAAGTTTGATAGAAGGAAAAAACTATACGTTGAAATATACTCTAAGTTATTACGAATGTTATCTATTTAACTAATAACACATCCCCTTTAAAGGTCTTGTGCCGTCCGTCAGAAGTCCGTATTTGTAATAAATAAATAAACGGAGCTGGTTTTAACCCATATCCTTTATACGTTCCATCCCAACCAATTCTATTATTAGTAGAATATACATTAGTTTCCTTATACATCATTTCGCCCCATCGGTCAAAAATCATAAAAGCTTCAACTAATAGGTCTTCGTCAGAAGTAATTATTGGTTTGAAAATGTCATTTTTTCCATCATCATTAGGGGAGAATATATTTGGAAATGCCACATCTAAATCAGGAACAAGCTCCAACGAAATTTCTGCTTCAGCCTTGCAGCCCAATGTATCATAAACTACTACCGTATAAGTAACATCTTCTTGAGGCTGAGCTATCGTCTGCAAACATGTATCGCAAATAACATCTCCAAACCATTTAATAGAATCTATTTCCCATTGATTTCGACTTACTTCTAAATCCAATACAATGCTTTGACCAACCACTAATTTACCAATGCCTTCTGTGTTTAATATATCTAATTCTAATGCCTCTGGGCGATTCAAAAGTACTGTATTTTCAAATTCGCAACCTAGTGCATCTTTTATTACCATATCATATTCTCCAGAAAATAACCCATCAAATTCAGGGTCTTTTTGAAAGGTTTCACCTCCATTATTAGAAAAATATACCTCTCCGTTTAACTGATGAAAGTTCTTAAACACAACATAACCATCTTTATCTCCAAAACAACTAGGGTCTTTTCCTTCTACTATCGGTACAAATTCCAACTTCGGAGGAACAGTTGTAGAGACTTCTATAGGGCAACCGTTTTCATCCTTACCTTTTACTTTATATTCTCCAGACTCTGATACAGTTATACTATTCTGCATTTCGCCAGTGGACCAAAATGGGTCATTTACACCATAAACAGTAAGGTCTACATCGACTCCTTCGCAAAGAATAGCTGAAGATTTTTCAACATAACTTATATGATTACTTTTTAATACTTCTAATTTGTATTCCTTATAATGGCATAAAGATTTCCCTTCTCCTTGGATAATTAAAACTGTATCATTTAAAATTGGAATCCCTTGAAAAAGCTCTCCTTTACATATTTCTTGGCTTATAGTTTCATACTTCGACTCTAAAATTTCAATAATTGTTGTTTGCGTATTAGTATCTCCTACATTAGAAATGATTTCATTATTAAAAATCTGATTCGTGTAATAGTAATTTCCGTCAAATAAAATAGAATCACAACCCATCAAGTATGTGGTATCTTTCGTGTTTTCAGCAAATTCAGTTGTATTAGTCTCAGAAGGTTCACCTAACCGAGCAAAAGTAAAAACTCCAAAATCTTTTACTGTTGTCAATGTAGTTACCGTTTTATTTTCAAAATCCACAACTCCTCCTCTATCCACCCACATATTTTTATCTTTCGACCAATAAACAATACGCAGTGCTTCAGGTTCCGTTATCAATTCTTTTGGAGTGGTTTTGGAGTTCCACGATAACGTGATATAAACGTCTTCGTGATGATTACTCATATTATCAACTGTCCAGTATTCTCTGTCATTAATCAATATTATGTTTTCTTCCTTTTTTTCATGATTAAAAAGTTCATTGCTGTTTGCGTACCAATACTTGGCAGCTAATTTAGATTCATTGTTAGCGGTGAAACTATGTCCACCTGGTCGATAAATTCCAGCATCACCGATAGGATACCAAAAATTAGAATTGCCTATTTTCTGAACTTGACCGTCCACATGGCTTTTATCACTAACCAATACCACTTCGGCATTATCTTCGAATAAAAACTTTCCTCCATGATTATCATTTAAAACAATCCCATCTTCAAATATGGATTGACCATAAACATCAATCGCCCCTTTCAAATAAAAGGCAGTATCTTGACTATTGTTTTTAAACAAAATGTCATTAAATATAGCCCAAGAATCCCCCGTTATTAATTGCACACTGTCCCCCAAAAACTTAGCAATACTCTGTTCTTTGGTCTCAAAATCTACTACTCCATTATTTTCAAAATCTTTATAGACAAACCACTCTCCTTGGTTAATTAGGGTAGACCTTGATTGATTAATAAAATCTTCCTCCATCCCTACTTGGGTATTTGAAGAAATATAAACATCACCCGTATTTACAATTTGAGCATGTAACTGCCCAATCCAAAAGCATAAACTTAATGCTAAGTATCTTTTATCTATCATTATCAATCGTTTGAAATGGTTATCTAATAGAACTAATAAGGAGTTCTCTTGATTTTTAAGTCACTTTTCTAACTAAAATCAAAGTTTAAATAAGGCTCTATTTAATAGCCCACTTCATTCCGTTGGATGAGAATTTCATTTGCTGGAGATGTCTTTCTGCATATAGATTGTACCAAGACAACTATTCTCTGGATAGATGTTAAATTTATAAAATGAGACAAACATGCGATATGTCGCGTTTTATGTTCTTGAACACAATGAGTTGACATTGGTATTAACGAAACAAATGCCATTTGTTTCAATGTGTTATAGTTTAAGTAGTTCATTTGTTTAATGGTTGTATTTAAAAATACATAGAAAAATTAAAAATAACTTTTCCTTCTGTTTCATATACTTTGCCAAAACACATGCCTAAATTGTATTCTTGTAGGTGATTTATTCCTTATTTTTTTTCAAAATGTCGTTTTTATCCAAATAACAATGCAAATACATTTTTCAACAAAAAAAAAGAGAATATTGATGTATGTTTTTTTTTATAATATGATTTAATACCAAAGACTTCTTAGGTAAAAAATATACAGAATAGCAATCTTTTTTAATACAATGTTTAAGTTATTGAAAATTAATACCCTACAATAATGCTTCGTCTTTCCATAATGGTATTATCTAACCATACTCCATCAAGTTGAGCAACCCTTTCACGAACTCCAATAATTCTAAACCCTGCATTTTTATGTATTTTAATACTTGCGATATTTTTACTCATAATTCCTGACTGCAAAGTCCAAAAACCATTTTGTTCGCTTTGACTAACCAATTCGTTTAATATTTTGACGCCAAGCCCTTGCCCTCTACAATCCTCATGAATATATACACTTACTTCAGCCACTCCTCGATAAACCTTACGTTTAGATACAGGTGATAAAGCCGCCCAACCAACTATTTTATCATTAAAGATGTAAGCAATTCTACAAACAGGCAAATACGACTGATTCCATTGTTCCCAAGATTTGGTTTCAGTCTCGAAAGTAGCCAAGCCCGTTTCTATCCCCTGTCGGTATATTTCTTTTGTTTCATTGTAGTTTTCTTTCGTAATGGGAACAAAATTTTCACTTAACAACATCCAGAACCTGGCGTACAGGTATTTTTAACCGCAAGTTCTAATTCTTTTTTGGCAGGAATGCCACAAGCAGATTTCGCTAAACAGTCGGTTTGCTTATTTATCAATAAAAAATTAGTTCCGTCAAAATCTAGTGCATACTTTCCTATAGTAGTCCCTTGGTATTCAACTTCTATTTCTTCGTCTGTTAATCCCAATTTTTTTTCAGACAGTTCTATAATGTGTACCAATTTTTCTGGGTGCAAACGATGGTCATAATCATTTTCATTCCACAATTGGAAATTGATAACAGATTCTTCACGAAGTGTCCCTCCACAATCGATAAACTGTTTATTGATTTTTCCCACTTCTGTAACATGGAAATGGGCAGGAACCAAACTACCATCGGGTAACTGAAAAGCGATGTTATTAAGGTTTTTTAAAATCTCTTTAATTCTTGAAAGTTTCATTTTTATAAATTTAAATGAATGAAGTAAAATCTTTAATCGCAATATTACGATTAATGCTTTTAAAAATCAAGTTTAATCCAATATTATATCAATCAAAAAGCCTCTCTCTTTAACGATAGGAAAAGAGAGAGGCTTTTTGACCATTGTGGCATAATCAATTAATACTACTAAAACTTATCAGAAACAACTTTATAAGTTGGTTCATCAAGAACATCAACCGCAATTAAATTATCGGCATTCCCCAATAGTCGTTTACAATCGCGGCTCAAATGCTTCAACTGAACTTTTTTGCCTACTTTTTGGTAGCGTTCAGTAATTTTATTTAACGCTTCGATGGCTGACATATCAGCTACACGACTTTCTTTAAAATCAATAATTACATGTTCTGGGTCATCCTGAACATCAAATTTTTCTGCGAATAAAGTCGTTGAGCCAAAAAATAATGGGCCATAAATTTCGTAATGCTTAGTACCATTTTCATCGATATGTTTTCTTGCCCGAATTCTCTTGGCATTCTCCCAAGAATAAGCCAATGCCGAAATAATAACTCCTAACAATACTGCTACTGCCAAGTTGTGTGTAATAGCGGTTACTAATGTCACCAAAAGCATAACGACTACATCAGAGTTTGGCATTTTGCGGAAAGTCTTAAAACTAGCCCATTCAAATGTTCCAATTGCTACCATAAACATCAACCCTACCAATGCTGCCATCGGAAGACGTTCAATCAAACTTGAACCAAACATGATAAAAACTAACAACATTACAGCTGCCGTAATTCCTGACAATCTTGCTCTTGCTCCTGAAGACGTGTTAATCAAACTCTGTCCAATCATTGCACAACCTCCCATTCCTGACAAAAACCCTGATAAAATGTTTGCTGTTCCTTGAGCTACACATTCTTTATTTCCTCGCCCTCGTGTTTCTGTTATTTCGTCCACGATATTTAAGGTTAATAAACTTTCTATCAATCCTACCCCCGCAACCATTGCAGAGTAGGGTAAAATAATTTTTAAAGTCTCAAATGTAAGAGGAATCTGAGGTATAGTCAAAGGAGGAAATCCACCTTTGATAGTTTCTCCTTCATTCATAATATCAGAAACCGCTAACGTATCCACATCAAAACCTATAACAATCGCCGATACCACAACAATAGCAGCCAAAGAAGAAGGAATTGCTTTTGTTAATTTAGGTAATCCCCAAATAATCAACATCGTCAATAATGTTAAGCCTAACATTACAAACATCGCTGTCCCTGACAATAACTGGTCTGTTCCCTTGACATAAAAATTAGGGAATTGAGCCATAAATATGATAATTGCTAATCCATTAACAAAACCAAACATAACGGGATGAGGTACCAATCGAATAAATTTACCCAATCGTAAAAATCCTGCTGCTATTTGTAAAACCCCTGCAATAATTACGGTTCCGAAAACATAATGAAGTATGGTATCTGGCTCTATGTCTGGAAAATTTCTTTTCAATTCTAATATCAATCCGATAAAAACAACAGCAACAGCACCCGTTGCTCCAGAAATCATACCTGGACGACCACCAAAAATAGAAGTAACCAAAGCCAAAACAAAGGCTGCATATAATCCCGTTAACGGAGAGAACCCTGGAATTAAAGCAAATGCAATTGCTTCAGGAACAAGTGCCAATGCCACCGTTAAGCCTGAAAGGATTTCGGTTTTGTAATCTACTTTTTGTTGAAAGTCAAACAAATTAAATATCTTATTCATAAGTACTGATTTAGCTGAATAAATCTTAATTCTTACCAATTTTATGGTAATTTTTTAAAACAAGCTGCAAAAGTAGAGCAATTCGCCGTAGCGAGCAATTAATTCACTTTAAATTTTAGGTTAATCCTTAAAAAACTAAACCAATAGGTCTTTCAGCGTTCGATAGCCTTGTAATTCTAATTTTTTGACACACTTCATAAACAAAATAGCCGTCGTATAAGCATCTCCCCAAGCTGTATGTCTATCAAATGCATCAATTTCATAACGGTCTAATATAGAATCTAAATCATAAGAGAGGTGTGAAGAATAATAAGGAGAAGCTAATGCAGGAGTCTCTATTTTTTTGACCAATTGAGCGGTATCTACAACACGATTATATAAATTAAATTGAGGAGCAATTGTATTTAACATTTTATTGATCATTCCTACATCAAAACCGACATGATGAGCAACAATAATATCTGCTTTTAAGTAATCTAAAAAGTCGTGGCATACTTCTTTTACAGAATGTGCATTTTTTAAATCCGATTTCATTATTTCATGAATAGAAATACTCTGTTGATTGCCCGTAGATTGTCGAGCGACCATCATTTCGAAAGAGGAATGAATACGAATCGAATTATTAAACACATCTACGGCAGCTATCGAGATTATAGAATCTGTTTTTAGATCCAAACCCGAAGTTTCAGTATCCAAAACCACAAAACGAAGTTCATTTATCTTCTTGTCTAAAGGAGGAATATCTGTTTTGAGATTCCAATATTCGGCAATAAAAGAAGGGTAAACACCTGCTTCCATCTGTTTTTTAATATTTCTATCCTTCAACCACTTTTTTATCATGATAACAAAACTAATTTAAACTTGACTTTTAATAGCGATTGTAGTTCCGAAATAGTTTTAAAAACAAATTTTAATATCTGTTTTTCCATGTTTTCTAAATTTGCGGGTCTAATATATCTTCCCGAATCTTTATACTTGAATCCACTCAATGCTCGATAGCGTAACACGGTTTCGAATGCATGCATACAATCGTCAAACAAGTGAGACTCTTCGGGGATACATTTTTTTAATTCTTCGAATCGTTCCAAAGTAGTATAAACCGAATGGATATTATAAAATAAAGCCAACACTCTTGCACCATCAATCAAAGGGCGGATAGCACGTTTTTTCAAATCGAACATGTCTTTGTGAACACCATTAGATTCCAAAACGAGATTGCTAAAAAAGCTCAATGGAGGTGGGTTTTCCAGTGCATTTTTTGCTAAGAAAGGTATAAAAAGTGTATTATTATTCACTGAGCTAAAACTAAAATCTCTTACTTCGTTATGCAGGCTTTCATTTCCCCAAACATAACGCATGTCGAAAAATATGGTAGAATGAACCATCGATACTTCATTAATCTTAGAAGTCCAATTCGAAAATCTATTTTTCCATTCGGAAACCGTTAGGCACCAACTGGGGTTACGTCCCATTATTTCTGCTGGACACATTTCAAAACCTACTAAATTTAACCCTCTATTTATTAAATCCGCCAATTTTAGGAGGCTTTTTCGCACTTCGTGCCGCTCATCTTCATCTACGTCTTTAAATATTATAGCATTATCTTGGTCTGTTTTCAATAACTGTTCTTTTCTACCTTCACTTCCCAAAGTTACCCAACAGAAAGAGTTAACATCAATAGGTTCTCCCATTTCCTTCATTTCATCCAACGATAACTCTATAATTCTCCGAATCAACATATCATTAATACTGGAAACCACTTCGCAAATAAATGGAGTCGCCAAGTCTTGTTCCAAATAATTTCTAATCAAAGAATCCGCCTTCTCTCTAAGAATCTTAGCGCCCAATTTAGTAGAAACTTTTTGCATTCGTTTGACAATAGTTGCAGGTTGTTTTCCTAAATACAACATTAAATCCCTTTCAGAAATAACACCAATTACTCGACTTTTCGGAGAACCATCTTCTGTTATCACAAGGTGTCGAATATTATTTTTGGTCATCTCCATTAAATTAAGGGCAACATTTTGGTTTGCAGAAATCGTGTGGACAGGCTTAGACATAATTTCAGCAACAGAATTTTCGTAAGGCATACTTTCACTAACCACCTTTTTTACAAAATCGTTACCTGTTACTATTCCAATCGGAAAATCATCTTTGTCAACGACCAATACAGAGCCCACTTTTTGAGTCGTCATTATTTTTGCTGCTTCCCAAATCGTAATGTCTTCGCTAACTGAAACTACTTTTTTGTTTGGTTTTACGACTACTAAATCTTGTAAATAGGCATTTTTTTTAAGATCTGTTTTATTCAACAACAAATCATGTCTTGTTTTACGATTTCTATTTTCTTCTTTATCGTTCAGTTTAATAATAGGACTTCCACTAGCAAAGCCTTCGGCATAAAATAAAGCCATTTTAGGGTTTTGCTCCATCAGCTCTTTAATTACATCGATAGGAATAGAATAAACTAATGCTTCATTTTCAACAACAGCGTCAAGGATGTAATCATTAGAAGAAAAAGCAGCCCGCAAACCAAAACTTTGTCCAATATCACAAATATCAATCAGTTCTTTTTCTTCTTTTTTATGAAGAAATAATTTTACGACACCTTTCTTCAGTACAAACATTTTGTGTAAAGAGGGGCTTTTATGTTGAAAAATATATTCCTCTTTGTCAAAATAGTGTACTTCGACAGCAGATGCTAAGGTATAAACATCGGCCCCAGACAAAAAGGAAAAAGGAGCGAACTTGGATAGAAAATCACTGATTTTGTTAATTACACTTACCGCAGTCATTAGATAAAATTTAAATATTTTTCAGTACTAATCGTATTTTTTGCAAAATTCTTAAACGAAATCACAAAATATAGGCAATAAAAAAGACAAAAGAGATTCGAAGATCGCTTTTGTCTTATTGAAAAAAGAAAAATGATTTAAATTTTTGTTTTAAATCCTTTATTGATTACTTAAAAATATACTTTATATTTTATTTAGGCTTGCTTGAAAAAGCAGTTCCAAAAGTTACAATTGTTGATATTAGAACTGAAAAGATGATGAAGTATTCCATGATAGTAAGTTTGTAATTAGTTTGATAGATTATTTGTTTGTTATGATATAAATATATAGGCGAAAACATGTACTTATATCTAACTTTTCGTCAATTAGTGACACCACAAACATCTATTTATAAACATAAACTCATAAAATTCATTTATTTACAATAAAAAACAGTGATGCCAAATTAAGGGCATTTTAATAAAAAAAAATTCATTTCACTATACTTTACTATGAATTGGATTACATCAGAGAAAAAATTAGGCGTTTTAATTTCGACTAAGGAAAGTATGGAATCTCCTCCGTAGGTGTAGGGACGAGTACTTAATGAAGAGTAAAGTAGAAATAACATTTTTAATCGGCGGTGTATCAAATGTAATGCTAAGAAATAAGCAACTCGGATAAAAAACGTAATTTTAAGATTATCAAAAAAAAATTATGTATACATCTTGTCCAAGCTGCTGTAGCACAAATATAAAAAAGAATGGCCATACTTACT